>JBILHF010000066.1:0-7824 GCA_044350605.1 Opitutales bacterium | reverse complement strand
GGTCGAAGGACATCATCGGGCGGTGGTGCGCGCCTTCGAGGGGCAGGCTGGCGAGGGTCACGCCGGTGTTGTAGGTGCGGTGCTGGTTGTTGACCGACGACATCCAGTCGGCGAAGTCGACGACGCCAAAGAACGAGACGCCAATCGTGGTCGCGGCGTTGACCGTCGGGTTCATGTAGGCGTCTTCCAGGATGAAGGTCAGCCCGTTGTTCGAGAATTTGATCCAGCCGTAGTTATAGTTTCCGGCACTGACCATATAGCTGATGCCGAAGTAGGCGTTGGTCAGTCCGCTTGTTGGGTTGAAGGAGTTATTGGCCGAGAGTCCTGTGTTGCTATTGAGGACAGTCCCCGCCGCGAGTGTTCCGTTCGTGATGCCTACCCCGCCTTGAGCAGATCCAGATGCGATTTGCGCCGGACTGGTGAAGGAAAACGATCCCATCGTGTAAAGTCGCGCCGATGTGAAATATAGCACGTCGGTGCTTCCGTCGCTCCGATGTCTGAATCCGTCAGAGGGACTCCATTCCATCATCAACCAGGTCATGGGCGAACGGTTGGTGGTCGTGATCGGACTGGTGAAAGGAGTGAGCGGGTAAGCATCGGCCGTCGTGCAGGCTCCGGCGGCGGCGAGGATGAAGGCGGTGGTGGCGTATTTCATGCAAGGGCGATGACCCCGATCGATGATTGCACAAACCAATTAGCCTCAATCGCTTTGTAACCTCTCTTTTTGTGTTAAAAAGAACACGACGCTATCGGCATAGGAAGAGTCGTAATGGGTCGCGCGAGCCGAGAGGAGGGCTGTTTTGGCTCTGTATCGTGGTTGGGAAATAAAAAGCCGCCCAGGTGGGCGGCTTGGGGGAGGACAGCACGTGGTGCTGTCCCTACCTGCAGATTACCGGGAGACGCCGAAGCGGAAGACGAGCTTCTGCGCGTAGGCTTCACCGGGGCGAAGGATGCCGCTCGGGTAGCCCATGCGATGGAAGTCCGGCTGGTTCGGCGAGTCGGGGAAGAGGCCTGGTTCGAGACAGAAGCCTTGGCGGAAGGCGAAGGGCTTGGCCCAGCGGCCTTGGACGGTGCCGGTGAGGAAGTTGCCGGTGTAGAACTGCAGGCCCGGGGCGTCGGTGAGGACTTCGAGCGTGCGGCCGCTGGTGGGTTCGCTCACGAAGGCGGCCGACTTGAGGGACTTGTCCGGGCCGAGCACGTAGCAGTGATCGTAACCGCGGGCGCGGCGCAGTTGATCATGCGGGGAGCCGATGCGCTCACCGATGGCATGCGGACGGCGGAAGTCGAACGGCGTGCCGCCGACGTCCATGAGCTCACCCGTCGGGATGAGCGCGGGGCTGACCGGCACGAGCTGGTCGGCGCGGAGCGTCACCTGGTGGTCGAGGATGCTGCCTTGGCCGGCGAGGTTGAAGAACACGTGGTTCGTCAGGTTGCACGCCGTCGGGGCGTCGGTGGTCGCCGCGAAGTCGATCGTGAGCTCGTCGGAGGCGTCGGCCAGGGTGTAGGTGACCGTCACGCTCAGCGTGCCCGGGTAGCCTTCTTCGCCGGCGGGGCTCACGTAGGTGAAGCGGACCGAGGAAGCGGACTCAGTGCGCACGGCCTCGGAAGACCAGATACGCTTGTCGAGTCCGCGCAGGCCGCCGTGGAGGTGGTTGCCGTTGTTGTTCTGGGCGAGGGCGATGGTCTGTCCGTCGAGGGTGAGTTTGCCGTCGGCGAGGCGGTTGGCGTAGCGGCCGACGGTGCTGCCGAGGAACGGATTGCCGGCGACGTAGTCTTCGAGCGAACGTAGGCCGAGGGTCACTTCACCGAGGCGGCCGTGGATGTCAGGGACGCGGATCGAGGTCAGGGTCGCGCCGTATTCGCAGACCGAGACTTCCATGCCGCGGGCGTTGGTCAGGGTGTGTAGCTGGACGGGGCGTCCTTCGACCACGCCGAACTGGCGGCGGAGGGTGAGGCCCGCACGACGGGATCGACGGAGGGCGAGGAAGCCGGTGATCAGCAGGGTGCCGTAAGCCAGTGCTTCGGGGGAGAGCATGCGGTGAAGTTGTGGGGAGGGAGGCGGGTCGGCAAATCAAAGTGGGGAGGACTGATTGAGAGTATAGAGTATGGAGTATCGAGTATGGGGGTGAGAGGCGGAGTTAGTTGACCGGTTGAACAGTTGGCCGGTTGGCCAGAGATGCGTCGTTAGTTGACGAGTTGGCCGGTTGACATGTTGGCAAGGGAGGCAGCCGATCCAGGAGAGGCCCGGAGGCCCAGAGGCCCGGTTGATCAGAGAAGCCAGAGGGTAGGGATGCGATGACATCGCATCCGTTGCGTCGTGGTAGGGTAGAACGATGTGGCTAGGTCGGCACGCAGTGCCGACCCTACCTCAAGACAGGAGGGCTGCATCGATGACGGAATAAATTCCGCAGCCAATCATCCGGTTTCCGGTCTCCCTTTGAGTTCTTGGAATCTCCAACCGCCACCCGCTAACCGCCAACCGCTGGCCCCGTTTCAATTCCAAACAAAAAGACCGCCCGGGTGGGCGGCCTGATCGGGCCGGGTAAGGACGATGGTTACTTCTTCTTTTCTTCCTTCGGCGTGGCGACGGCGACGGAGCCGGCGGTGAGCGCGGTCCAGTCGGCGGCGATGCGGAGGGCTTCCTGGAGCTGGATGTCGTATTCCGGCCAGTCGTCGTCTTCGAGGGGGTCGCGCATGCGGGCGCTGCGCTTCATCTTGGCGGCGGCACCGGGGCCTTCCTTCTTCTCCTGTTCGATGGCGGCGTCGAGTTTCACTTCGCTCACCTTGAAGGAATGCTTGGCGTAGTCGGTCAGCTCGCGGCGGACCTGCTCGCGGAACTCGAGGTCATCCTTCCGTTCGAGGCGGCGCTGATCGAGGGAGAGCGAGACCTCCTTGCGGACCTGGCGGCTCTTGGTCCAGTCGATCGTGCGGGAGAGCGTGAGGAATTCCGGGAGTTCGGACTGACGACGGGCCGAGTTGGCGGCGAGCGTGGCGATGAGGCCTTCGGAGATCTTCGCCTTGAGCCAATCGCCTTCGTCGGGCTTGGTCAGCGTAGGCGTCACCGAATCCCAGGGCAGGGCGCGTTCTAGGTCGCCTTCGCCGACGGGCAGCACGGAGTAGACCGAGGGCACCACGATATCGGCGGGCACGCCCTTGAGCTGGATGGAGGAACCGCTGGGCGCATACCACTTCTGGATGGTCACCTTCACCGCTGATTTCAGGCTGCGGTCGAAGCGGCTCAGTTCGATGATGTTCTGGACCGAACCCTTGCCGTGGGTGGTCATGTCACCGACCACGATGGCGCGGCGATGGTCGCGCATCGCGCCGGCGAAGATCTCGGAGGCCGAGGCGGAGAGCTTGGAGGTGAGCACCACCAGCGGTCCGTCCCAGACGACCTTCTCATCCTCATCGCGGTAATCTTCGGACCGACCCTGGCTGTCGCGGACCTGCAGGACCGAGCCCTTCGGGATGAAGAGGCCCGAGATGTCGACGGCCTCATTGAGCAGGCCGCCGCCGTTCTTGCGGAGGTCCATGATCACGGCCTTCATGCCCATCGCCTTCAGCTTCACGAGTAGCTGCTCGATGTCGGCGGAAGGGCTGGAGCCGGAGCCATCCTGATTCTTGCCGTAGAAGGAGGGCAGTTCGATGACGCCGAGCAGGGCGGTGCCGCCGGCGGAGGGGACTTCGATGGCCTTCGCCGAGGCCATCTGGCCGACGAGCTTGATCTGGTCGCGCTTGAGCGTGACGGTCTTGCGGCCGCCGGCCGCCATGTCGACGAGCAGGCGGACGGTCGAGCCCTGCTTGCCGCGGATACGGCTGATGGCCTTGGAGAGACGCATGCCGACGATATCTTCCATCTCGCCGTCTTCGTCTTGGCCGACCGCGATGATCTTGTCGCCCGGCTTCACCTGGCGCGAGAGGTCGAGCGGACCGCCGGGGAGGAGATCTTTGACGACGCAGGTGCCGTCTTCGTCGGAGAGCGTGGCGCCGATGCCCACGAGCGAGTTGCGCATCGCGATCTCGAATTCTTCCAGCGACTGCTGGGAGAAGAAGGTCGAGTGGGGGTCATACTGGCTGGAGTAGGAATTGAGGAAGACCTCCTCGACCTCATGCTGGTCGAAGTCGAGGTAGGTGCGGCCCTTTTCGTAGCGCTTCTTGAGGCGGGCGGCGGCTTCCTTGGTCTTGGCCGGGGTGATCTCCGGCAGGGCGGCTTCCTTCGAGGCCTTGCCCGCGCGATCTTCGCCGAGCAGCTCAGAAAGCATGTCGAGGCGCAGGCGGCGGGCCCAGAGGGCATCGCCGTCCGCGGCATTGGCCGGCCACTCGGCCTTCTTGCGGTCGAGAGGGAAGGTGCCCGGCTGGGTGAGGTCGATCGGCTGATCGAGCGCGGCGAGGTTCGTCGCGGTGCGCTCGGAGACGCGTTTCTTGAACAGGGCGTAGATCTCGAAGGCCGGGGTCAGGTTGCCGCGCTGGAGGTAGAGGTCCAGGGTCTTGCCGTAGCGGTTGACGAACTCGTCGACCTCTTCGGCCGTGAAGTACATCTTCGCGCCATCGAGATTTTCGCAGTAGGTGCGCACCACCGAGTTCATGTCGATGGAGCCCATGTCCTTCTTGCTGATGTGCAGCTTCTCGAGGAGCGCGGCCGTGGCGCGCGTCTCGTTCTGCATCGACTGCGTGGTAGTGAAGCCGCCGGTCTGGGCGGAGACCAGCGCTGCCAGGAGGACCGGCAGGAGGGAAAAGCGGAGTCGCATAAAAGTGGGGAGGGGTCTCAGCGTAGGCGGGCGCTGAGTTCTTCAAGCCTACGTTTCTCGCCGACAGTGAGCGAGCCGAATCCCCCGGCCGAAATCTTGTCCAGAAGCGTGTCTAATTCCGCTCGGGCTTGGCCCTTGGTCAGGCTGGATGGGGATTTCACCTCATTATCCGCACCGCTTGAGTTCTCTTCCGCGGCATAGGCATCGCGGGCGATGGAACGAGCGTCGTCTGCGTCGGAGGATCTCACCTGCCTAGGAGCGTCCTGGACGGTGAGATTTGTCTGATTGAGTCGGCGATACGCGAGCCAACCGAAAAGCAGGCCGCCGAGATGGGCGGAGTGGGCGATCGAGTCATTCCACGCGGCGTGCCACTGCGGCCACACGTGGCGACCGGGCAGTTCGGCGAAGGCCCAGCCGAGTACCGTGAACAAAGTGATCGCGATGAGTAACCAGCGGACCTTGAGCGTCACGGGCAGGAAGAAGAACAGCAGCAGCGTGATCTGGTGCTCGAGCTTATCCAGGAGCGCCACGAGCATGAGCGCGTAGACGCCGGCGGACACGCCGACGAGCAGGCCGCCGCGATCGCCGCCGAGTCCGGTGAGGGCCCAGGCGAACGCGCCGAAGAGGGTGCCGGCGCCGAGGATCGCGAGGAGCACGCGCGGGCCGTGCTCACGTTCGACGATGGCGCCCGTCCACCAGAGGATGAGGCAGTTGCCGAGGAGGTGCCAGAATCCGTCGTGCAGCAGGCCGTGGGTGAGCCACTGCCAGGCCAGCGGGGCGCTCTCGCGCAACATCGCCCAGCCGAGCAGGTCCGCGCCGGCGGACTCCTGGATCAGATTGAGGATGAAGAAAGCGACCAGCACGCCGACGACCCACGCGGTGGCCGAGATCGGCTCCCGCGCGGGGCGCTGGTCGCGCATGTAGGCCCGGTCGCCGATGCCCATGCGCGTGCGGTCCGGCTCAGAGCTTCTTCACGATCGCGTCGGCGAGGCCATACTCGATGGCCTCCTCGGCGGTCATGTAGAAGTCGCGGTCGGTGTCCTTGGTGACTTTCTCGATCTTCTGCTTCGAAGCCTTGGCGAGGATCTCGTTGAGTTCGGAACGCAGGCGTTCCATCTCCTGGGCCTGGATGTGGATGTCCACGGCCGTGGCTTGGATGCGGCCCATGATGAGCGGCTGGTGGATCATCACGCGGGAGTGGGGGAAGAGCAGGCGGTTGCCTTTCTCCTTGGGGGCCTGGAGGAGGATCGAGCCCATCGAGGCGGCCATGCCGGTCACGACGACCTTCACGGGGGAGGAGATCATCCGGATGGTGTCATAGACGGCCATGCCGGAGGTGATGGAGCCGCCCGGGGTGTTGATATAGAAGGTGATCTCCTTGCCGGGGTCGATTCCGTCCAGGTAAAGGAGCTTCTCGACGATGTCGCGGGCCGAAGCGTCTTCGACGGCGCCCCAGAGGAAGATCTTCCGCTGTTCGAGGAACTTCTTCTGGATGAGCATCGCGCTCGGTCCGCCGTCCTTGGGGGCGGCGGGGGTCTTCTCGTCCTCGTCTTCGTCGTCGTTACGCATGGGAGCCGTTAACTTGCCCGAAACCGGTCCCGTGGCAAGCGTGGGAAGCCGAACTCCCGGCGGAAAGCATTCACAGTCGGCGGGCGACCTTGCGCCCCGGCGGGGCTTCGGCCTAGGTTCGGCCCGTGCCCACCCTCCGCCTCACCGGCCTGCGCCGTCAGTTCGGATCCGCCGTCGTCCTCGACGGGGTGGATCTCGTCGTGGAGACGGGGACGCTCTGCTGCCTGCTCGGGCCGTCGGGTAGCGGCAAGACCACGCTCCTCAAGCTGCTCGCGGGCCAGCAGGAATCCCAGGGCGGCACGATGCTGCTCGATAACCGCGACATCACCTTCACGCCGGCCGCGGACCGGGGCTTCGGCTTCGTGCCCCAGAACTATGCGCTCTTCCCGCATCTCACCGTACTGGAGAACGCCGCCTTCTCCCTCGATGCGGACAAGCTGCCCGCTTCGGAGCTCAAGGCCCGCGCCCTCGAGGCGCTCCGGTTGGTCGGCGCCGACGCCTGGGCCGACCGTCGTCCGCAGGAACTCTCCGGCGGCCAACAGCAACGCGTGGCCCTGGCCCGGGCGCTCGCCCTCCGGCCGTCCTTTCTCCTGCTCGACGAGCCGTTGAGCAATCTCGACGCGGCTTCGCGACTTGAAGTCCGTGAAGCCATCCGCGGCCTGGTGCGCGCGACGGGCGTCACGGTCCTCTGCGTGCTGCACGACCAGAAGGACGCCTACGCCATGGCGGACCGCCTGGCGGTCATGCGTGCCGGCCGGATCGTGCAGGCCGGCCGCCCCATCGACCTTTACCGTCGTCCGGAGGACAGCTGGATCGCGACCTTCCTCGGCGCCGCCAACCTCGTGCCGGGCAAGGTGACGCAGGTCGGCGCGGGCGAGTTCGTAGCGGAGACCGCGGTGGGCGAGGTCCGCGGCGCCTTGGCCACGCCCGACGAGCCGCCGGCCGCGGGCGAGGCGATCACGGTCTGCATCCGTCCGGAGTGCCTGAAACTCGACCTCATGGCGCCCGATGAGAACGCCTTCGCGGGCGCGATCGTGGCCTCGCTCTTCCAGGGCGACGTCTCGCTGCATGACTTCCAGACGCCGTCGGGCGTCGTCCTCCGGATCGCCGAAGCCAATCCTCGTCAGCGGGTGGGCTCCAAGGCGAAGCTCTTCGCCTGGGCCGAGCCCGAGGATATCGTCGGCCTGCGACGCTGATCAGGCCTGGGCCCGACGGAACTTCCCTGGCGTCAGCTTGGTCCGCGCCTTGAAGGCCGCCTGCAGGTAGTGGCTGTGCGTGAAGCCGGTCTGCTCGGCGATGAGGTCGATCGTCAGGTTGGTCTCGCGCAGGAGCCGCTCCACTTCGCGGAAGCGCACGCGCAGGATCTCGTCCTTCGGCGAACGCTTCAAGGCGGCCTTCATGCGGCGGTCCAGCGTGCTGCGCGAAGCGCCGAGTTTCGCGGCGAGTTCATTGACGTCGAGGCCACGCGTGGCTCCTTCGCGGATGAGGGCGACCGCCCGGGCGACCA
>JBILHF010000001.1:0-85143 GCA_044350605.1 Opitutales bacterium | reverse complement strand
CGCTTCAAGGCGGCCTTCATGCGGCGGTCCAGCGTGCTGCGCGAAGCGCCGAGTTTCGCGGCGAGTTCATTGACGTCGAGGCCACGCGTGGCTCCTTCGCGGATGAGGGCGACCGCCCGGGCGACCAGCCGATCGCTGATGACCCGTTCGCCGGAGGAGCCGCGCACTTCGATGCCTTTCGGGGCGATCAGCGTGGGCTTGGCGCGCGCGGATTTACCGCGCATGAGGCGATCGAGCAGTTCCGCGGCGGCGAAGCCCACCGCATGGCCGTCGAAGCGGACGCTGGAAAGGGGCGGCGTGGTGAAGCTGCAGAGGGTCTCCTCGTTCTCGGCTCCGACGACGGCGACTTCTTCGGGCACCGCCACGCCCGCCGTCTGGCAGGCTTCGAGCAGGCGCACGCCCAGCTGGTCGGTCGAGGCGAAGATGCCCACCGGCTTGGGCAGCTGCGCGATCCATTGGATCAGGCGCGCCTGACTCTGCTCCCAGTCCGGGACGCGCTCCGGGTTGTCTTCGGGCAGCTCGAGGCAGCGGCAGCCGTAGCCGCGGACGACTTTCTTGAAGTTCGCCACGCGCTCGACGAAGAACTGCTCGTTGCGTTGGCTGTAGGCCGCGAAGTGCCGGAAACCCCGTTCGTAGAAATGCTCGGCCACCATGCGGCCGATGTCTTCGTTATCGCAGCCGACGAACGGTCGGCCGCCGGCGAAATGCGTGGAGCGGAGCTCGATGGCGGGGAGTCCCGTCGCCGCGACCAGCTTGGAGGTCTCCGCGCTGAAGGTACGCGTCAGGATCCCGTCGCCGTCCCAGTCCTTCAGCCAGGTCGGCGGCGAGGAGTCCAGGGCGCGGAGCTCAAGATAGGTCGACCACGGGCCGTGGGCCGCCACGTAGCTCCGGACGCCGGCGAGGAGCTCGCGGGTGTAGGTACGGGTGGTCTCGATGAGCAGGGCGACCCGCGGGGCGCGGCGATGGACGGGGGCGGGCATGGCGATGACCAAAAACCTTACTTTTAGTGCATCATACCTGTAATGACTTTACGGGCAAGAAAGGATATAGTCCTGATACCCCCATGAAACTCCGCCTCCTCACCGTCGGCCTGCTCGGCCTGTGCTCGTTCGCCGCCGCCGCCGGCCTCATCGACAACAAGAACCAGGCCTCGATCTCGTCGGGCGCCGACAAGCCGGAGAACGCCAAGAAGCCCAAGGTGCTGATCGTCATCGGCGACGCCACCGAGCTGCTCGACACGATGTATCCGGTCTACCGCCTCCAGGAGGCCGGTTTCCAGCCCGTCTTCGCGACGCCTGAGAAGCGCGTCTACCAGACCGTGCTCCACGAAGTGAAGCCCGGCTGGACCATCACCAAGGAGTGGGAGGGCTACACGATCAACGCCGACATCGCCTTCAAGGACATCAAGCCCGAGGAATACGTGGGTATCTTCTTCAGCGGCGGCCGCGCCCCGGAGTATCTCCGCGAGGACGAGGCCCTGCTCGCCGCCACCCGCTGGTTCTGGGAAAACAAGAAGCCGATGATGAGCGTCTGCCACGGCGTCGAGATCCCCGCGCGCGCCGGCATCGTGAAGGGCCTGCGCATGGCCACGGTGCCGAAGTGCAAGTTCGACCTCGAGGTCTGCGGCGGCATCTTCGTCAACGCCCCCGTCGTCATCGATCGCCACATGGTCAGCGGCCGCACCTTCCACGACAACGGCGCCTTCGTCGGCCCCTGGATCAAGATGCTCGAGGCCGAAGTCGCCAAGAAGTAAGCCCATGCTTTCCCGTCGCGACTTCCTCCGTTCCGCCGGCCTCGCCGCCGCCGCGGTCGCCGCCGCCCCCGTCTTGCGGGCCCAGGCCGCCGAGCCTTTCCGTCTGCGCTACGTGCTGTCGTCCGCGATGTACGGCTACGCCCCGCTCGCGGAGGTGCTGCCCGAGGTCGCCAAGACCGGTAGCGAGTCGATCGACATCTGGTGCAAGGTCCACGGCGACCAGCGCGAGCAGGCCGCCGCGCTCGGCGACGAAGCCTTCGCGGCGTTGCTGAAGAAGCACGGCGTCAAGGTCGGCGTGAGCACCCGTTATCCGCTCGGACCTTTCAAGCTCCAGGACGAGATGGCTTGGGTGAAGCAGCACGGCGGCACGACGGTCGTCTGCGGCAGCACCGGACCGAAGAACCCTTCGGGCGCAGCGGCCAAGGCGGCCATCGCTAAGTTCCTCGAGGAGATGAAGCCCCACGCCGCCAAGGCCGAGGAGCTGGGCATACGCATCGCGATCGAGAACCACTCGAACCAGGCGCTGCATCATCCGGACTCCCTCCGCGCCTTCGCCGAGCTGAACAAGTCCCCCGCGCTCGGTGTGGCCTTCGCGCCGCACCACCTGCACGAGTGGGCCGACCAGATCCCGGCGCTGCTGCGCGACCTCGGCGCCAAGAACCTGCCGTTCATGTATTTCCAAGAACACTCCGAGGGCATCTTCAAGAAGGCCTCGAAGGAAGAGGAACTCCGCCAGATGGCCGGCCGCGGCAAGCTGGACTACCGCCCGATCGTGAAGGCCCTGCGCGACATCCGTTTCAACGGGCAGGTCGAACTCTTCATGCACCCCACGCCCCGGGGCATCCCCGTGATGCCGACCACCGCCGAGGTCACCGCGCTCATCAACGAGTCGCGCGCCTACGTCGAGAAGTGCGTCCGCGAGACGGCATGATCTTCCGGGCCGCCATCCTCCTCGCCGCCGCCGCCCTGGGTGCCGAACCGCTCGTCACGGGGTTCGAGCGTTTCCATGCGGCGAAGCCCACGGCCGAAGGCGGTCGTCTCCTTTATAACGAGCTCGGTTGCGTGAACTGCCACGGCGGTACGACCGGTCTGCCCGCCCTGCGCGGTCCCGCGCTCGCGACCGTCAACCAGCGTGTCCGTTCCGAATGGCTGCGACAGTTCGTCGCCGATCCGGCCTCCGTGCATCCTGGTGCCGTTATGCCGCAGGTCCTCGCGAAGGCGGACGCGCAGACGCTCGTCGCGATCGAGCATTACCTCGCCTCGTTGAAGCCGAAGGCCGCCTCCAAGGTTCCGGCGAAGATCATGCACGTGAACGGCGCCCGGGGTGGTGAGCTCTTCAATACGCTAGGCTGTGTCGCCTGCCACGCGCCGGGCAAGGGGTTCGTCCCGCCCGACGGCCTGCCCAAGGCTTCCGAGTTCACGCATCGCAGCGTCGGCTTCGGCGACCTGAAGGCGAAGTATAGCCTCGATAGCCTCGCGACCTTCATCGTCGACCCGCTCAAGGTGCGGACCGACGGACGCATGCCGAAGACCACGATGGTTAAGCAGGACGCCGTCGATATCGCGGGCTACCTGCTCGAGTTCCAGGGTAGTGATGGTCGGACAGACGTCCCCGTCGTGTCCGTCGCCGCCGACAAGAATCTCGCGATCGCCGGCCGCAAGGCCGTCATCGCCGCCCAGTGCGCCGCTTGCCACGATCTGCCTAAGGACGCTGCGGCCAAGCCCGTGGCCCTGAAGAAGACGGAAGGGGGCTGTCTGGACGCCGATCACGTCAAGGGACCACGCTATGCGCTTTCCGATGCCCAGCGTGCTTCGTTGAAGCTCTTCCTCGCGAAGAAGGACGAAGTCGCCCCAGTCAAGCTCGCCGCCGACCTCACTCTGCATGCCCTCAATTGCGTCGCTTGCCATGAGCGCGACGGACTCGGCGGGCCCGATGCCGCCCGTAAGCCCTACTTCCAGGGAGACCATAATCTCGGCGACACCGGACGTTATCCGCCGCCCCTCACCGGCGTCGGCGGCAAGCTGCGTCCGGAATGGCTCGCCAACGTGCTCACGGAGCGCCCGGCGGCCAAGGGCGCCGATCTCTTCACGACGCATTATAGCGGCGAGCCCTATCGTATCCGGCCTTACCTCAAGACCAAGATGCCGCATTACGGCCCGGCCGTCGCGGACCTCGCCAAGCTGCTTGGCGTCGCTGACGCGCGCGCTCCCCTGAAGTTCGAAGGCGGCGATGACACCGCCGGCCGCAAGTTGCTCGGCACGCAGGGCGGGGCGGGCTGCATCACCTGCCATCGCTGGGGCGATCGTCCGTCGTTGGGCGTCCAAGGTCCCGACATCAGCAATATCGCCGCCCGCCTGCAGGAAGGCTGGCTCAAGGAATACCTCATCAATCCGGCCGGCTATCGTCCGGGCACGCTGATGCCCTCGTTCTGGCCGGGCGGAAAATCTTTCAATTCCACGATCCTCGGCGGCGACACCGACAAGCAGATCGCTGCGATCTACAAGTTCGCCGAGAGCGCCAACGGCGAACCCGAAGGCTTCCCGCAGAATCGCAACGGCGAGTTTGAGATCGTCCCCAAGGACCGTCCGGTCGTGCAGCGCGCGTTCCTCGACGGCGTGGGCGTCCGCGCCATCTTGGTCGGTTTCCCGACGGGCGTGCATCTCGCCTATGATGGCGACAAGGGCGGACCGGGCCTCGCCTGGAAGGGTCGGTTCTTCGACGCCTACCTGACGTGGTTCTCGCGCTTCCCGACGTTCGAGAAGCCCATCGGCGAACAAGTCGTCGCCTGGCCCAAGCCCACCGGCCGTTTCCTCGGCTATCGTCTCGACGCCAAGGGCAACCCCACGTTCCTGAACGAACAGGGCGGCGTGAAGGTCGAAGAGACTTACGAAGGCATCGAAGGGGGCCTGCGTCGCACCGTCACCTGGGCGCCCACGCCTGACTTTATCCCGACGATCGCACATCCCGCCGGGATGGTCGTCGACGTGAAGGAATCCGCCACCGAAGGCCGTCGCGTCTTCACCTACCTCTGGAAATGAAAGCCGTCTCCTTAGCCCTCTTCGCCGCCGCCTCGCTTTCCGCGGCGTCCTATGACATCGCCGATATCCTGACCGCGAGCACCGCGGCGGATACGCGCGCCAAGGATTGGAAGCCGGGCGACGGCCTCGCGCTCGAAGTCAGCGGCATGGACTGGACCGCCGACGGCAAGCTCGCACTGACGATCCGCAAGGGCGAGGTCTGGTTGCTTGGCGGCGTGCTCGACCCCAAGCCCGACAAGGTGACCTATCAGCTCTTCGCTTCGGGGTTACACGAGCCGCTCGGCCTGCTGCGGGACGGCAAGGACCTCCTCGTGACCCAGCGCACCGAGACCACGCGTCTGCGCGATACGAACGGAGACGGTGTCGCCGACGAATATCTCACCGCTGGTGCCGGCTGGAACGTCTCCGGTGCCTATCATGGTTATGCTTACGGACCCAAGCGCGACGGACTGGGCCAGCTCTGGATCACCCTCAACCTCGACATGGGCGACCACTCGGATAACAAGGCGTCGTGGCGCGGTTGGGGTGGTGTCCTGGATAAGGACGGTAAGTTCGTGCCCATGGCCGCCGGCATGCGTTCGCCTTGCGGACTCGGGACCAATCTCGCCGGCGACATGTTCTGCGTCGACCAGCAGGGCACGTGGATCCCGACCACGCCGATCTATCATCTCCGCAAAGGCGCGTTCTTCCTGAATCCCGAAGGCATCGCCTCGGAGAACCGTCCGGAGTCTCCGCTCAAGCTATCGGCCAAGATTCCGGAGAAGCGTCCGTATCCCGAGGCCGTGAAAGCCTTGCCCGAGATGCGTCCGCCCGCGGTCTGGATGCCTTACAATAAAGTCGGGCGCAGCGGCACCGACCTCGTCACCTGTGATGCCGGCGGCAAGTTCGGCCCGTTCGACGGCCAGATGTTCGTGGCCGAGTTCACCGACGCCAAGATCAGCCGCGTCTTCATGGAGAAGGTCGATGGCGAGTATCAGGGCGCCTGCTTCCCGTTCGTCGGCGGTTTCGCCTCCGGCATCGTCCGCCTCAACTTCGCGCCGGACGGTTCGCTCATGGTCGGCATGACCAGCCGCGGTTGGTCCTCGCTGGGCACGAAGGCCTACGGCCTGCAGCGCCTGCGCTACAACGGCAACGTGCCGTTCGCCATCAAGGAGATGAAGGCCAAGCCCGACGGGTTTGAGCTGACGTTCACCAAGCCTGTCGACGTCGCCCGGGCCGGGGACCTCGCCACCTATCGCATGACCAACTACACGCTCTTTTATTCGGGTGCCTACGGCAGCGACGAGATCCAGACCGCCCCGAACCCGATCACCGGCGTCCAGGTCGCCGCGGACGGACTCAGCGTGCGGCTCAAGGTCGACGGACTCCGGGAACTCTACATCCATGAGCTCCATGCGGACGGCATCCGTTCGGCCGCCGGGGAGTCGCTCGACCATGCGGACGCGTATTACACGCTGAACCGCATCCCGAAGAACTGACTCGCCTCGGCGGGGCGTTCGGCTCCTCTTGGGGGCCTTGGCCTACGTTCCTACCATCCGTTCGGAAATCGGACCCACGCTGAAGCTCGCCATCCCGATCATGCTCGGGATGCTTGGCTACGGCCTGATGTTCGTCGTGGACGTCGCCATGGCGGGCCACCTCGGGGAGACCGCCTTGGCCGCGTCGGCCCTGGCTTCGAACCTCAACTACATCCCTTACGTCTTCGGCATCGGGGTCGTCGGCGCCATCGCCGTCTATCAGTCGCAGGACAACGGCGCCGGCGTCGAGGAATCCTCCCCCGCGATCCTGCGGCACGGCATGGTGCTCGCGCTCGCCCTCGGGGTGGTCACCGCCGGGCTCACGCATTGGGCGGCGCGCTTCCTGCCGCTGCTGGGTTCGTCGCCGGAGGTCACCGCCGAGACGCACGACTTCTTCGTCATCATGGCCTGGGCGATGGTGCCCGGCCTGGCCTTCCACGCGTTGCGCGGGCATCGTGATTCGCAGCACCAGCCCTGGATCTCGCTGGCCTGGCTGGCGGTGGGCATCCTCGCCAACGTCTTCTTCAACTGGTTATGGATGTTCGGTAACTGGGGCTTCCCGGCGATGGGCCTGGCGGGCGCCGGCTGGGCCACGCTCGTCTCGCGCATCCTGATGCTCATCGGCCTGTGGTATACGCCGGGACGCGGTGAGGTGCGCTGGGCGGACGGACTGCAGCTCGCCGTCTTCCGGCGCCTGCTCGCCACCGGCTGGCCGGCCGGACTGCACAGCCTCAGCGAAGTCGGCATCTTCGCGGTCGTGCCGGTCATGGCCGGCTGGATCAACGCCACCGCGCAGGCCGCGCACCAGGTCGCGATCAGCACCGCGTCCGCCGCCTTCATGTTGCCGCTCGGGCTCGGTATCGCCGCGGGCATCCGGGTCGGCGAAGCCTATGGGGCCAAGGATCCGCGCAAGGTGCAGGCCGTCGGCCTGGGTGCGATGATTCTCGGCGGCGTCATGATGGGCGCTTACGGCCTCGCCATGATCCTCCTGCGGCCGTTGCTCATGGAAACCTATGGCGTGGCCGGGACGGAGACCGCCGCGCTCGCCTCGAGCCTGCTGATCTTCGCGGCCATCTGGGCGCCCTTCGACGGCGTGCAGGTCGTCGCGGCTTATCTGCTCCGTTCCGTCAACCGGGCCGCGTGGGCTTCGTGGAGCGTCTTCATCGTCTATTGGCTCTTCTGCCTGCCGTTGGCCCTCGCCCTGGCTTTCCCGGCCGGCTTCCAGCTGTTCGGCCTGCCCGTCGGCCGCTGGGGCATGGGCGCGTCAGGTATCTGGATCGCTTTGGCGACCGGCCTCATCCTTGTGTCGCTGGTCATGGGCTGGAAGTTCCGGCGCTCCGCCCAGACCGCGGTGGACGCCTGAAGCCGTCACCTGCTTGTCACGCCGCAGACGGCGTTTCTTAACTTCGCCGGCCTTGCGGCGTACCGCCCGGGGATACCCTTGAGGACGCACCCCAATGCACCTCACCCATACCATCACCCCTAGTCGGGAGGCGGAAGAAGATCCGGAATACGGTTTCTGCGAAGAGACCAAGGCCGACGTCATGCATCTGTCGCTTGAGAAACTCCAGCTGCTTGCGTGCGAACTACGCGGCTGCGGGACGCATCCTCAGGCGATCGAACGTGTCTGCGACTACGTCGTGCACGACCCCGTGTACGCCGATTCCACGCGATCGATCTTCCAGTCGACCTTGGAGCTCCTGCGTCGTCGCGCCCGCTAGGCTGCGACGGACGGACCCCGCCAAGCCCGGGATGCGCCCGGGGGAGGGGAGCGTCGTCGTATGGTCCGTGAAACAAAGAAGCCGACCAGTTGGTCGGCTTCTCGGAGGGCTGCAGGAGCAGCTTACTTGATCGCGCAGGCGGTGGAGGCCGTCGGAACGATCTCAACCTTGCGGTGCTCAGCGTCCCACTTCACCAGACCGTCGGCCTTGGCGAAGAGGGTGTGGTCGCGGCCCATGCCGACGTTGCGGCCCGCGTTCATGCGGGTTCCGCGCTGGCGGATGATGATCGAGCCGGCGGTGGCGAATTCGCCGCTGTAAAGCTTCACGCCGAGGCGCTTGGAGGTGGAGTCGCGGCCGTTGGAGGAAGTGCCGCCGCCTTTCTTTGTTGCCATGGTGGGAGGACGTTAAGGGTTAAGCAGAGATGGACTCGACCTTGATCACCGACAGTTCCTGGCGGTGGCCGCGACGGCGGTAGTAGCCCTTACGGCGGCGGTGCTTGAAGATGTCGATCTTGTCGCCGCGCTTGTTCTCAAGGATCGTGGCGGTGACCTTCGCGCCGGCGACGGTCGGGGTGCCGATCTTGGCGGAGGCGCCTTCGCCGACCAGGAGGACCTGGTCGAACGTGAGGACGTCGCCTTCGTTCTTACCAGGATACTGGTTAACGATGAGGATGTCGCCCTGAGTGACGGTGAATTGGCGACCGGAGGTGATAAATGTGGCCTTCATGGCTGTCGGAAGGTCGGAGCAAACGGACTGGAGGGGGGTTGGCAAGGGGAATTGTCGGGTGATTAGGGGTAGGGGTAGGGATAGGGGTAGGGGTGGGGGTAGGAAATGCAGAGAAAATAGAGCCGGTGGGGTTTTTGGGCCTAAAACGCGCACAAAGAAGATTTCCGGGGTGGTTCGGCTTTCCCTGACGTGGGGAGGGGGCTAGTCATTGGGTATGAACCCTTTTTACCAAGGCGGTCAGTTCGAGGAGCCGACGGATGCGGACGAGGCCCTGTCCAAGGAGCTGACCCGGAATCTGTCCAAGGGGCCCAGCGTGCACGCCACGGCCTTCGTCCATTCCAAGGCGGTCGTGATCGGCAACGTGACCCTCGGCCCAAAGGCCAGCGTCTGGCCCTGCGCGGTGCTCCGCGGTGACATCGCCCCGATCGAGATTGGGGAAGGAACCAACATTCAGGACGGCGCGGTCGTGCATGTCGCCGACGGCCTGCCGGCCAAGGTCGGCGCGCGCGTCACGGTCGGCCATCTGGCGATGATCCACGCGTGCGTTATCGGCGACGAATGCCTGATCGGCATGCACGCCACCATCCTCGACGGCGCGGTCATCGGCGCGCGCTCGATCGTGGGCGCGAACGCGCTCGTCACCAAGGGCACGCAGGTCCCGCCCGGTTCGCTCGTCATGGGTTCGCCGGCCAAGGTCGTGCGGGCGCTCACGGCCGACGAACAGGCCGCCCTGCCGGGTTGGGCCGAGAAATACATCAAGGTCGCCGCGCACCATCGCCGCTTCGATTGAGCGTCGTCGCCGCCAGTCAGGTCGTGCTCGAGGGCGAGGCGTGGCGCGCCCGTCGCGCCGCCCATGAGGCGCGTGCGGACCGGCTCGTCGACGCGCGCCGCGAGCGCGCCCGCAAGGGCGTGCCCGATCCCGTCGAGGATTTCCTCTTCACCTATTATCCTTTCCGCCTGGCTGCGTTGCGCCGATGGACGCCCGGCGCCGGCGTCGCGCTGGCCGACGCCGACGAACTCGTCGACGGACGTCGCTTCCTCCGCGGCATGGACGGTATGGTGCGTGTCGCGTTGCCTGATGCCGCGCAGGCCGGACGTCTCGATTTCAGTTTGCGGCTCTGCCGGGCCGTCGCGGCGCGCCCCGCCTTCCATGGCTGCTTCGGCCTTCACGAATGGGCGATGGTCTACGGTCAGGCCGAAGGGCGTCGGCACGCGTCCTGGCCCTTGCGGCTCGGCGCGGAAGGCACCGACGCCGTCGTGCGGGCGATGCCCGTCCGCTGTACGCACTACGATGCTTTCCGTTTCTTCACGCCGGGCGCCCGGCCGCTGAACAAGCTCGCGCCCACGCTGGAGGCACGGGTCGAGAACGAGCAGCCCGGCTGCGTGCACGTCACGATGGATCTCTTCAAGTGGGCGATGAAGGCGCAGCCGTGGGTCTCGGCGGAGCTGGCCGCGGATGCGTTCGAACTCGCGCACGTCGCCCGGTCGGTCGACATGCGTGCCAGCCCTTACGACTTCTCCGCGATCGGCCTGAAGCCTATCACGATCGAGACCGCCGAAGGCCGGAGCGAATACGAAGCCGAGCAGCGGCGGTTGTCGGCTCTGGCGGAGCCCGTGCGGGCAAGGCTCATCGTCGAGCTCACGCGCGCGCTCGCCTGACGTGCGGGCGTGAAAAAGGCGGACCCTGCGGTCCGCCTTTCATCGATCTGGTGCGACCGTTCAGAGGCGCTCGACGACGAGATCCTTGTAGTCGACCTTGCAGCCCGGGTCGTGGGCCTGGATGGCGAACGTGCCGGAGCCGAGCTTGCGGCCGGGCATGCCCTTCGGAGGGGTCCAGTCTTCGGGCTGGGTGAAGTCGACGGTCTGCTTGCCGTTGATCCAGATCTGGATGCGCTTGCCCTCGACGCGGATGCGGTAGTCGAACCACTCGTTATCCGGCGCGGCGGGCGTGTTGAGTACGTCGCGGACGGCGTAGAGGCCGCCGGTGCGCTTGATGTCCTTGTGGCTGCCATTGACCTGGCACTCGTAGCCCTGGGAGGGCCAGCCCTTGTCTTCGTAGGTCGTGTGGAAGTAGAGGCCCGAGTTGGCGCCCGGGTAGGTCTTCACCTTCGCCTTGAAGTCGAAGTTCGTGAAGTTGGCCTTGCCGTCGGCGCCGACGAAGAAGAGGTGGCCCTGGCCGCCGCGGATCTGGAGGACGCCGTCCTCGATCTTGTAGGTGCCTTCGGGGGAGTTCTTGGAAGCCTTCCAGCCGGCGAGGGACTTGCCGTCGAACATCTGGATCGTTTCACCGGCGAAGGCGGCATACGAGCTCAGGAAGAGCGCGGCCGTGGCCAGCAGCGTGGTACGGAGGGGGGAGGAGGTGCTCATGGGGTGAGCCTCCAGCCAAACCCTTTCCCGTCCGGTGGCAAAGATTAAGTGAACACCTTGATGCCGGCTTCGCGCATCTCGTGCAGGCGCTTCTTCAGCGTCGAACGGTTGATGCCGAGGATCATCGCGGAACGCAGCTGGTTGCCGCGCGTCTCTTCCATCGCCCGCTTGATCATCTCCATCTCGATGGCCGTCAGGATCGACTTGCCGTCGCCGGCGCGGCCCTGCTTGTAGATGGCGTCGTAGGCGGAGCTGACGCCGAGGGAGGCTTCGGCCGGGGCGCTGGTCGCGGCGACGAGGCCGGCGACGGCGACGGTGGTCGGGGCCGAGGCGGCCGGCTTGCGGGGATTGAGGACGTCCTGCGGGAGGTCCTTCGGCAGGATCGTCTCGCCCTTGGCCAAGACGTTGGCGCGTTGCACCACGTTCTCGAGTTCGCGGACGTTGCCCGGCCAATCGTAGGCGAGCAGGGCGTCGAGGGCCTCGTCGGAGAGGCGCTTCGGCTTGAGCTTCTTGGCCGCGGCCTGGCGCTGCAGCATGTAGTCGACGAGCAGGGGCACGTCGCCCTTGCGGTGGCGCAGGGCGGGCAGGCGGATGCGGAAGACGTTGAGGCGGTAGTAGAGGTCTTCGCGGAACTGGCGCGTGGCGACCATGGCTTCGAGGTCCTTGTTGGTCGCGGCGACGAGACGTACGCTGACCTTGAGGGTCGTCGTGCCGCCGACGCGCTGGATCTCGCCTTCCTGGATGGCGCGCAGGACCTTGGTCTGCGTGGGCAGGGACATGTCGCCGATCTCATCGAGGAAGATCGTGCCGCCGTCGCAGAGCTCGAACTTGCCGGGCTTCTGGTTGGTCGCGCCGGTGAAGGCGCCCTTCTCATGGCCGAAGAGTTCGGACTCGATGAGGTTCTCGGGGATCGCGGCGCAGTTGACGGCGAGGAACGGGCCTTTGGCGCGCAGGGAATGCTGGTGGATGCAGCGGGCGACGAGCTCCTTGCCCGTGCCGCTTTCGCCGGTGATGAGCACGGTGGCGTCGCTGGCGGCGACCTGACCGATGGACTTCAGGACTTCCTGCATCGGTTCAGAACTGCCGACGATGCCTTCCTTGTAGTCGGCCGGGTTCACGAGCATACGCGTCGAGCGCGTCGCCGACGCGAGGTCGCGGCGGGCGGAGAGGGCCTTGTCGACGAGCGCGATCAGCTTAGCCTGATCGAACGGCTTCATCACGTAGTCGTAGGCGCCGAACTTCATCGCCTCGATCGCGGTCTGCGTCGTGCCGAAGGCGGTCATCAGGATCACCATCGCCTGCGGCTGCGCGCCGCGGAGCATCTGCAAGGTCTCGATCCCGGTCATGCCGCCCATGCGGTTATCAAGGAGGATCACGTCGGGCTGGTCGCGTTTGGCGGCGACGACGCCGGTCTCACCGCTGTCGGCTTCGATCACCGTGTGGCCGAGGCCCGCAAGCGCGCGACGCAGCGAGTAGCGGAGGTCCTTGTCGTCATCGATGACCAAGACTTTGGCGTTCGGGGCGGCGGGGGTGGCACTCATGATGAGTAAAAGTAGGCAGAATCCGTGCCAGTAGATGACGTCCCCCTAAAATGACCTAATACGCTCTTTCGGCAACCCATTGATGCTTAAATTTAAGCAAACCCACCCTGACAGACCCCTTGCTAAGGAAAAATCGGGCGTAATTGTCGATTTCATGTCTCGTTGGCTCAAACGTGGGGGGTGGGCGGTTTTCGCCCTCTTGGCGTTTTTCTTCGTCGGCTCCAACGTCTGGCTCTGGTCCGCCGGCTGGGGACGGCTCGCCGCGACGCCGGATGAGGTTCCGGCCGGTGCGGTCATGGTCCTCCTCGGCACGGATGAGTTCGTACAGGGAACCCAGGAGCACTCCGGCACCTTCCGCCCGCGCATCGCCGCCGCCGCGGAACTCGCCCGTTCGGGCCGGGTGAAGCTCGTCGTGACTTCCGGTACCGCCGTCCATGCTCGCGTGATGGCCGAACGCCTGCGCGCGGCGGGCGTGACCTGTCCCATCGTCGAAGACCCTTACGGCTGGCGCACCTTGGATTCCGTGCAGCGCGCGAAGGCCTATTATCCCGGCGACCAGATCGTGTTCGTGTCGCAAGGCTGGCATTGCGTCCGCGCGCTCTGGCAGGCGGACCAAGCCGGTCTGCGCTCCACGGCTTATCCGGCCGCGTTCGGCGAAGGCTGGCGTCCGGTGATGGGCTGCCTGCGTGATTGCTTCGCCAAGCCGAAGGCGGTGCTCGATCTCTGCCTGGGCAATCCGCTCACCGCGCCGGTGCCGGCGGACCAAGGCAACGTGCCGCACCGCTGAGTCAGGCGCGTTCGTGGCGACCGTCGGGCCGGCGCGTCAGCACGCCGCGGATCTCCATCATCGTCAGGGCCACCGCCGCCTCGGCGATGGCGCAGTCCGCGAGTGCGGCGAGGCTCTCGGCATCCTGCGCAGCGCCGCCGCCGAAATGCGGCAGCCAACGGGCGAACTCCGGCGGGTCGGTCACCAACGCTAAGGCCGGCTGGTCGCGGCTTTCGCCCAGTTCCGTGAGGATATCGTCCACGGACGATACGAGCGTCGCGCCGTCCCGGATGAGCGCATGGCATCCGCGGCTCGCGGGGCTGTCCGCGCGGCCGGGCACCGCGCAGAGGGTCCGGCCGAGGTCGCCCGCGAAGCGCGCCGTGATCATGCTACCGCCGTCGACATCGGTCTCGACCACGACCATCACGCGGACGAGGCCCGCGACGATACGGTTGCGTTGCGGGAACGTCTGTCGGTCCGCCGGCCGGCCGAGCGGGAATTCGGAGAGCACGCAGCCGTCGGTCTTCATCCGCGCGCGCAGGCGGATCGCTTCCGGCGGGAAGGTGAGGTCGAGGCCATGGCCGACGACCGCCGCGGTACGTCCCGCCGCATCGAGTGCGCCTTCATGCGCCGCGGTGTCGATCCCGCGGGCCAGGCCGCTGACGATCCACCAGCCCTGCTGCGCGAGGTCACGCGCGAACGACCGCGCCAGCGAAGCCCCGTAGGTCGTGCAGTGCCGCGAGCCGATGATGCCGACCGCGCGCTCCGTCGGGAAGTTCTGCCCTTCGGCATAAAGCACCAGCGGCGGGTCCCAGAGCCGCGCCAGCGGCGCCGGCCACGCCTCGTGGTTTTCGCTCAGCAGACGGAAACCGAGGTCGCGGGCGCGTCCCATCTCCGCGGCCCAATCGAACGCGCGGGCGGCGATGGCGGCCGCCACGGGACGGCTGATACCTTCGACGTTCGCGAGCTGCTCGGCCGGAGCACCGAGCGCGACGGAGAGTTCGCCGCCGAAGGCCTCGCGCAGACGCCGGACCGTGACCGGGCCGACGCCCTTGAGCCCGTTAAGCAGGACGCGTTGCGCGAGCGGGTCGGTCGGGATCGGCTGCATCCCGCCAGCCAGCGTGGCCAGGTCAGTCGCGCAAGACCGGGGATAGCCCAGCAAGGAGCTCCGTGGTTCTCACCGCTTCCTCGCCATGGTTTTCCCTCAGCCAATCGGCGGCGCGCGCATGCCAGGTCGTGGCGAGTACCACCGCATCGAAGGCCGACAGCGCGAGCTCGTGCCGGCGGGCCAGGACCGACGTGACGATGCCGGCGAGCAGGTCGCCGGAGCCGCCCCGGGCGAGTACCGGTCCGCCGAAGGGAACGTGGAGCACGCGCAATCCGTCGGTGACGCAGGTCAGCGGCCCTTTCAGGACGACGATGCTCTTCGTCCGTCGGGCGTAGGCGCGAGCCGCTTCGATGGAAGCCGGGCGACCGCTCAGGCGTTTGAATTCACCGGCGTGCGGCAGCAATACCAGGGCGGATACTTTCTTCGTCGCGGCGATCACCGTCGGGCGGAGCGCGTCGGCGTCGAGCACGAGCGCGCCTGTCACGGCGGAAGCGACCGCGCGGATGAGGCCAGAGGCTTTCTCTCCCATGCCGGAGCCGAGCAGGATCGCGTCCTTATCGGCGAGCAGAGGGCGTAGTTCTTTCAGGTTGTTCGCCGCGAGCGTGCCGTCTTTGCCGGTACTTAGGCCGCGCCACATCGCTTCAGGATAAGCGACGGCGGCTTTCGCTCGTACGGATTCCGGCAGGCAGGTCGTGACCAAGGCCGCGCCTGAACTCAGGGCCGCGGCGGTGTTCATGATGACCGCACCGGGCATGCGCTCGGAACCGCCGACGATGAGCAATCGACCTTGGTGACGTTTGTCGCTGCGCGCGCGGCGCGGACGGGTAAGCTGAGCCAGGGCGGTGCCGGTCACGCAGGCCTCTTCGGTCTCGCCTAGGGGCAGGCCGATGTCGAGGACGCGGAGGCGACCGACGAACGGGGCTGCCTTCGGCGAGAGCAACGGACGTTTCAGGCAACCGATCGAGACAGTGAGGTCGGCGCGGAACGCCGGCCCCGTGGCGTCGTCGCCCAACCCGCTGGGCAGGTCGACTGCGATGCGAAGTCCGCGGAGCGCGTCCGATGTGCGCAGGAAGGCGCGAAGCTCAGCCGAGAGGGGCGCACGGAAGCCTTGGCCGAGGATGCCGTCGAAGATCAGGTCGAATTCGTGCGCGGCGAGCTGGCGGAGGTTGGCCGCGGCGACGATGCCGATCCGGACGCCTTTCTTGCGGACGGACCACGCGCGCTGGGCTTGGGCGCGGGCCGGACCGCCTTCGGCGAAGACCGCGACGATCTCCGTCCCGGCGCGCGCGCAGTGCAGCGCGGCGAGGAAGGCGTCGGCGCCGTTGTTGCCTTTGCCGGCCAGCACCAGGATGCGTTCCGCCTTGCGTCCGAGGAGCGAGAGCGCGGCTTCACCGATGCCGCGGGCGGCGACGTTCATCAGCTGCCAGGAAAGTTTCGCATCGCCGGCAAGGAACGCCGCTTCGGCCGCAGCGGCTTCCGCGCAGGAGAGGACCGGCAGGCGAGTGGAGGCGCTCATGCTTCAGCGGACCAGCACCGCGAAGGCTTGGGCGAGCGTGTCGGTATGCGTGAGCGAGATCAGCAGCCGGGCGGCGCCGCGGGCGGCGAGGAGGGCGCGGGCTTTATCGTCGAGTTCGACGACCGGTTCCCCTTCCGGGCCGTTGAGGACGCCGATGCTCGTCAGGGAGAGTTCCGCGCCGATGCCCGTGCCGAAGGCCTTGCTGGCGGCTTCCTTGGCGGCGAAGCGGGCGGCCAGCGAAGGATAGGGGTCTGCTTTGGCCAGACAGAGTTTCTGCTCTGCGGGCGTGAAGACCTTATCAAGGAAGGCGGTGCCATGCTTCAGGTGCGCCGAACGGATACGGTCGACCTCCGTGAGGTCCACGCCGACTCCGAGCACGTTGCCGCCTTCGAGGTTCATGCCTGCTTGGCCAGGTGGGTCTTCATCTCCACGACCGCGCCGCGGATACCCGTGAAGAGCGCGCGCGCCACGATCGAGTGGCCGATGTTCAGTTCGTGCAGGTGCGGCAGCGTGAGGATGGCGCGGATATTGTCGTAATTGATGCCGTGGCCGGCGTTTACGATCAGCCCATGGCGATGAGCGAGCTCGCAGCCGGCGCGGAGTCGTTCCAGTTCGGCCGCGGCGGCCGGAGATTTCCACGCGTTGGCGAAAGCGCCCGTGTGGAGTTCGATGACCGGGGCGCCGACGGCGACGGCGGCTTCGATCTGGGGAGCATCCGGTCCGATGAACAACGAGACCTCGATGCCGGCGGCCTTCAGGGCGTGGGTCGTCTCACGGACCCGGGCGAGCTGCCCGGCGACGTCGAGGCCGCCTTCGGTCGTGACCTCTTCGCGGGATTCCGGGACGAGGCAGACCGCTGCCGGTTTCAGCTTCAAGGCGAAGGCGGTCATCGCGGGAGTGCAGGCCATCTCGAGGTTGAGACGAACCCCGGGGATCGCGGCGATCGCATGGACGTCGGCGTCCTGGATGTGGCGGCGGTCCTCGCGCAGGTGGAGGGTGATGCCGTCGGCGCCGCCCGCGAGGGCTTCGCGCGTGAACGCCACCACGTCGGGCTCCGCGTGCGGCGACATATGGGCTCCGCGGTAACGCGCCTGGCGGAGCGTCGCGGCGTGGTCGATGTTGACGCCAAGGAGGAGGGAGCGGGAGGTGGTCATTTCTTCATCTTGTCTAAGGCCTTCTGGATCTTCTCGGATTCGAGCCTCAGCCGGCGGGCCCGTTCGACGTCATCACATTTTTCGAAGTAGCCTTGGATAAGGTCAAGCAGTCCTGCGAGGGCCTTCAGGCGGAAGACGTCCGCGCCGGCGGTGCCGCCGAGCTTGCGCCGATAGACGCGTTCCATCTCGGAGAGGAAGGCGGCTTCCATCCGGCTGTCGCCTTTCACGGCCTGATAATAACCTTCGAGCAAGGCGCGGAACGTCGGCAGGTGGTCGGCGTTGTCCTCCAGGGCGCGCCGATGCATGCTCGCGAGCTTCTCCGCGTTCTTGGCCCGGTCGGCCATGAGGACGGATGATTCCCGTTCGACGGCCTTCTGGATGAGGTCATAGCGCGTCCGGTCGTAATCGCCGCGCCGCTTCTTCTCGGAGATCAGGCGGTCGTAGGCCCGCTTGCAGCTCAGGAAGATCTCGTCCTGGGTCATCGTCGGGAAGAGGTGCTTGGCTTCCATGTCGTCGGCGAGTTCGCGCATGTCGGGCCATTCGTCGAACGCGCGGCGCATCTCCAGGACGAAGAGCTTCCACTCGTCGGTCTTCACCTTCGGACCGAGCGCCTCCAGGCAGGCGGCGTAGGCGCGCCAGGCCTCGAGGCAGCGGTTGGCCGCCAGGACGGCGAGGCGCAGGCACTCGTGCTGGGCTTCGAGGTCGCCGCCGTCGCCGAAGATCTGGGCCGCGAGCTGCAAGCGCTGGGATTTCACGAAACGTTCGGCGCGACGCTGCGGGTCGCCGAGGATCTGCACCTCGAACTCGCCGATGCGGCGGCCGGTCTGCGGGTCGGTCGTCTCGCCGCAGGCGTAGCCGTCGTTGTAGCGGCCGGTGTTCATGTTCCATTCCTTGTCCTTCCGCTGGTAGGCGAACCAGGCGTGTCCGCCGCGGTTGCCGTCGCCGGTCACGTACGCGGCGGGGATGCCGTAGGCCCGGGCGGTGTTGGCGGCGAAGTGCGCCTGATGCATGCAGATCCCGCCGAGCTCGAAGATCTCCTTCAGCGTGCCTTCGGTCGGTTTCGCCAGCTTCGTCTTCTCCTGGGTCACGTAATCCATGCGGTAGCGGATCAGGCCGTAGCTCGGCGACCATTCCGAGAGCGAGCGCAGCTTCGGATTCGCCAGCGCCCAACTCATCTCATCCTCGGTGGCCGTGGCGCCGACGACCCAGACGAGGTCGCCCGGCGGAGCCTTACGGACGTCACCGACAAGGCGGCCCGCCTCGGCGGCGGTCTTGTAGTAGCGATAGCGGGTCAGCGCGTCGGCCGAGCAGGCTTCGCCGCCGTCGAAGCGGGACCAGCGGAGCGGCTGGTCGAAGACGAGCGCGCAGGCGATCTGGAGATTGTCGTAGCGCCCCAGCTGGGCCGGGGTGTCGTCGGCCGCGAGCCGCGCCCAGACGCGCAGGGCTTCGGTCGCATCATCCTCGGCCTTGAGCGTGAGCGCGAATTTCTCGAGCAGGTCGGGCCGGCCGAGCAGTTCCGAAAGCAGGGCGGGCAGCTGATCGCCGCCTTGGGCCGCCGTGCGCAGGTTCTCCGCGCCGACGCGGCGGATGAAGAGGGCCTGGGTCATGCCGAGCGCGAAGGCCCGGCTTTCCCAGAGGCGGTTATGCCGTTCGACGCCGTCCGTCGAAGATGTCGCCGCGAGCGCGGGTAGCAGTCCCTTTTGTAGCCGCACCAGATGGTCCTCCCACTTGCCATCCTTGAGGCGCTCCCGCGCGTCCGCGACGAGGAGGAGCGGCAGCTTCGGGTCGTTCAACGCCGCGCCCGCGAAGACGTAAGGTTTATTTTCGACGACGACCGGCGCGACCACCGGCTCCGCTTTCGGGACTTCGGCCATCTTGGGCGGCGCGACGGGCGTCACCGGCTTGGGCTCGACGACGGCGACCGGCTTCGTCTCCGGCTCGACGACCTTCGGTGCTTCGACGGCTTTCGGAACTTCCTTCACCACGACGACCTCGGGCGGACGTCGCGTATTTTGCCATACGAACCATCCGGCCGCCGCGAGGACGGCGCCACCGATGAGGAGCAACGGCCAGTTCGTCTGGCTCCGACGATGGGCGAGGATGGGCGCAGTCTTCTTGGGAGGGGAGGGTTGGCTAGCCATCGTGGGAACGATCTGAGGATGCCACCCGGCCCGGATTGGTCAAAAGAACATCACCCTCCGCGGCGGATTATCGCCGCTTCAGCCAATTCGGGGGACTTTGCCCCGTTCCAGCGTCAGGCGCAATGAGGGCGCCGTCGGCGAACGCTTCAGCTTGGCGAGGGATTCCGGGTCGCCGGCGTGCACGAGTTCCCCGCCGGCATTGCCGCCTTCCGGACCGATCTCGAGGACCCAGTCCGCTTCGGCGATCACGTCAGGGTGATGTTCGATCACCACGACCGTATGTCCTTGGTCGACGAGCGCGTGGAGGAGTTCGATCAGGCGACGGCAGTCCGATTGATGCAGCCCGATGGTCGGCTCTTCGAGGATGTAGAGGTTGGGGCGGATCTCGCCGCGCGAACGCTCGCGGAAAGTCGGCAGGCCTTGGGCGAGTTCACTGACGAGCTTCAGACGCTGGGCTTCGCCGCCGGAGAGCGTCGGGCTGCTCTGACCGAGCGTGAGGTAGCCCAGGCCGGTCTTCACCATCAGTCCGCAAAGGTCGCCCAGCTTCGCGTCGAACGAGAGGAACGCAGCGGCTTCTTCGAACGTCATCGCCAGCAGGTCCGCGGCGGACTTGCCGTTCCAGCGGATCGCTTTCGCGGCCGAGCCGTAACGGGTACCTGCGCATTCTTCGCACGGCACGTAGGTGTCGGGCAGGAAGCTCATCTCAAGCTTGATGCGGCCCGCGCCGGAGCAGGCTTCACAACGTCCGCCGGAAGTGTTGAACGAGAAGAAGCCGGCGCTGTGGCCACGGATGGCGGCTTCCGGGAGCGACGCGAGCCGTTCGCGGATCAGGTCCCAGGCGCCGATATACGTCGCCGGCGTCGAGCGTGGCGTCTTGCCGATCGGCTCCTGATCGACGACCACCAGCTGGCGGAAGCCTTTGAGTCCGGAAAGCGTCGTGAAGGCCGGCTTGCCTTCGTGTGAGACGGCGGTGAGCGCCTCCTTGCCCGTGAGGCCATCCTTCTTCTTCGAGATCGCCGCGCGGATGGCGGGAGCGAGGAGGTCGGTGACCAGCGTGGACTTGCCGGCGCCGGAGACGCCGCACACGACGGTCAGACGGCCGACGGGAATCTGCACGTCAAAGCCCTTGAGGTTGCGGAGCGAAGCGTTCTTGAGTCGGACCCACTCGGCGGGCGCCCCTTTGCCTGCGATCGGTCGGCGCGAACCGCGGAGCGGATGCGGGATGGCTTCCTTCAGGAACCTGCCCGTGACGGAGTCGGCGCGCTTCTCGAGCGCGGCCGCGGTGCCCTGGGCGACGATTTCGCCGCCGTGGACGCCGGCGCCTGGGCCCATGTCGACGACCAGGTCGGCCGCACGCATGGTGTCTTCGTCGTGCTCGACGACCAGGACCGTGTTGCCGCGGTCACGCAGGCCCTTGAGCGAACCGATGAGGCGGTCGTTGTCGCGCGGATGCAGCCCGATGCTCGGTTCATCCAGCACGTAGAGCGCGCCGGAAAGCGTCGAGCCGAGCTGCGCCGCGAGGCGGATACGCTGGGCTTCGCCGCCGGAGAGCGTGTCGGCCCCGCGGTCGAGCGCGAGGTAACCGAGGCCGACCGAGTCGAGGAAGCGCAGGCGCGCGGCGATCTCGGGCAGCAAGGCGCCGACGATGGCTTTCTCGCGAGCCTCCAGCTTGAGGCCGGAAAGGAACGCGAGCGATTCGTCGGGCTGCAGGCGCAGCAGGCCCGGCAGGGACAACGAGCGTCCCTTCGGGCCGGCGAGCTTCACCGATCGTCCGATCGGGCCGAGGCGTTCGCCGTGGCAGGTCGGGCAGACCGCTTCACCGACGCGGTCGGCGATGGCGTTCTCATTGATCGACTCTTCTTCGTCGGACGAGAACGTCGTGACCTCGAGACCGTGGCCGCGGCAGTCCGGACACCAGCCGCGCGGTGAGTTCCAGGAGAGATGCTTCGGGTCGACTTCCGGGAAAGATTCGCCGGTGGCCGGGTCACTGCGCGAGGTCGACAGATAGGCGACCTGCCGGCCGTCAGCGGCGAGGAGCACGCAGGCGTTCTTGCCGGCCGCCAGCACCTGGCGCACGAGCGTGCGGAGAGCCTTCTCGCCGGACTCTTCGGTCTCGTCGGGCAGGAGGATGAGCCCGTCGGCGCGGAGTTCGCCGAAGACCGCGTCGACGTCGTGTTCGGAATAGCGGTCGAGGCCTTCGAAGCCGTCGACCTTGAGCAGCTTGCCGTCGCAGCGCAGTAGGCGGAGACCCTTCGTCTCGGCCCATTCGGCGAGCGGTCGGTGGTGGCCCTTGCGGGCGCGGACGAGCGGGGCGGCGATGAGCAGCGAGCCCTTCTTCAGTGACTTCGCCTGCTTGGCGACCAGTCGCACGACCGCGTCTTCGGTCATCTCTTCGAGCGGTTCGCCCGTCGTCGGGCTGTGCAGCACGCCGGCGCGCGCGAAGAGCACGCGGAGGTATTGGGCGACTTCGGTGACCGTCGCGACGGTGGACTTCGCGGAGCCGCGCGTCACGCGCTGTTCGATGGCGACCGTGGGCGGAAGGCCCGTGAGCGAATCGATGTCGGGTTTCGGAAGTTGTTCGACGAACTGGCGCGCGTAGGCCGAGACGCACTCCAGGAAGCGGCGCTGGCCTTCGGCGAAGAGGATATCGAAGGCCAGGGAGGATTTGCCGGAGCCGGAGACACCGGTCATGACCGTCAGCGAGCCGTGCGGGATCTCGAGCGAGACGTCCTTCAGGTTGTGTTCGCGGGCGCCACGGAGGGTGATCGAGGTCGGGCGAGGTTTGCTCGGCGTGATCGCGGCGGATGCGAAGGCGTCGTCCCCTTGGGCGAGGAAGCGTCCCGTCACCGTGCCGGCCTGGGCGACTTCCGCGGGCGTGCCTTCGGCGACGAGGCGTCCGCCGGCCGGGCCGGCTTCCGGGCCCATCTCGAGCAGCCAGTCGCAGGACTTCAGCACATCGAGGTGATGTTCCACCACGATGAGCGAGTGGCCGGCTTCAGTCAGGCGATGGAGCAGCCCGACCAGGCGGGACACGTCCTCGCGGTGCAGGCCGGTCGTCGGTTCGTCCAGGAGCAGCAGCGCGCCGCTCTTGCGGGCGTCGATCTTGGAAAGGTAGCGGACCAGCTTGAGTCGCTGGGCTTCGCCGCCGGAGAGCGTCGTGAGCGGCTGGCCCATCGAGAGGTAGCCGAGGCCGACTTCTTCGAGGCAGGCGAGCTGGGCGGAGGCGGGCGTGCGTTCGCCGAGGAACCTGCGCGCCTCGGTGACGGACATCGCGAGCAGGTCGCCGACGGACTTCCCGTCGTAATGGAAACTGAGCACCTCGTCGCGGAAGCGTTTGCCGTTGCAGGACGGGCAGGGCAGCGCGACGTCCGAGACGAACTGCATCTCGACCGTCTCCCAGCCCGCGCCGCCGCAGCGTTCGCAGCGGCCTTCGCCGGCGTTGAAGGAGAAGTGCGAGGGCGTGAGCCCGGCGGCCTTCGCTTCCGGGGAGTTGCCGAGCAACGTACGGATCGCATCCCAGGCGCCGACATAGAGCGCCGGGTTGGAGCGAGGCGTGCGGGTCGCCGGAGATTGGTCGACGAGCGCGACCTCCGCCGGCTCCTTGTCGAACTTCACCCACTTCAGTTCCGTCGCTTCGTCGCCCGATTCCGGGTCGCGTCGCCCGATGACCTGGTGGAGCAGCGTGGATTTTCCTGAGCCCGAGACGCCGCAGAGTCCGACCATGCGGCCGAGCGGGATCGAGCAACTGAAGTCGCGGAGATTGTTGACCGTCGCGCCGCTCACGCGGAGCCGAGGAGTCGTGTCGCCGATCGGACGCGGCGTGCGCGTCTCGGGCGTGCGGCGGCCGGAGAGCCAGTTGCCCGTGGCCGAATCCTTGACCTTCAGGATGCCCTTCGGGACGCCTTGGTAGAGGAGATGGCCGCCTTCGGCGCCGGGCCGCGGGCCGATCTCGATGAGCCAGTCGGCGGCGCGCATCACGGACTCGTCGTGCTCGACCACCACCACCGTGTTGCCCTGTTCGACGAGGCTGCGGAGGATGCCCACCATCCGCGACAGGTCGCGGGCGTGCATGCCGACGCTCGGTTCGTCGAGGACGAAGACCGTGTCCGCCAGACAGGCGCCGAGGCAGGAGGTCAGGTTGACGCGCTGGACTTCGCCGCCGGAGAGCGTGCGGGACAAGCGATCGAGCGCGAGGTAGCCGAGGCCGACCGCCTCGAGGTAGCCGAGGCGCGCGAGGATGGCCTCGAGCGCGTGGTCGGCCGGATGGCGGGAGTCCTTCGGCGCGAGCGGCGCCAGCATCGCGCGGAGGTCCGACACCGGTGAAGCATAGAGCTCCGGGAGCGACTTACCTTGCCAGCGCCAGAAGAGGGATTCTTCGCGGAAGCGCTTTCCGTGGCATTTCGGACAGGATTCGTAGGCGCGCCAGCGGGAGAGGAAGACCCGCACGTGCATCTTGTAGGTCGTGCCTTCCAGCCAGCGGAAGAAACCGCGCACGCCATACCACATCGAATCATAGGAACCCTGGACGTAGCCCGGTTCGCCGTGCTCGACGAATTTCCGGTGCGCCGCGGAGAGCTTCTTCCACGGCACGTCCATCGGGACGCCCGCCTTGCGGCAGGCGCGCGTCAGGTCCTTCTGCGATTCGCCGTAGACCGTCCCTTGGAACGGGGCGATCGCGCCTTCCGCGAGCGTCAGCGCCGGGTTCGGGATGATCTTCTGCCAGTCGAGCCCGATGACGCGGCCGAAGCCGCGGCACTCCGGACACGCCCCGACGGGAGAATTGAAGGAGAAGAGCGCGGGCGAGGCCGGACGGAACTTCCGTCCGTCGACCGGCGATTCGAGGGCCTCGCTGTAACGCGAAAGCTCATTGCCCTGGTCGTCGAGCAGGCGGAGGCGGGCCCCGCCGAGGCGGAAGGCCGCGAGGGCCGCCTCATGGAAGCGCGACGCCTGGTCGGCGGAGATCGTCACGCGATCCTGGATCACGAGCAGTTCGGCCGCGTCGGCGGGGATCTCGTCCTCGGTCAGCCGGACACGTCGCCCGGCGGCGAAGGCGCGACTGAAGCCCGCCTTGGCGAATTCCTCGGCGATGGTCGGCCAGCCCAGCGACTCCGGTTTGGCGACCGCAAACGCGAGCGAGAGCGACTGTCCCGGGAAACGCGCGAGCGAATCCGACCACGCGGCGTCGGGGCCGCGTGGGACGATGACCTGGCCGCTGGCGGGATCGACGAGGTCGGCGCGATGGGCGAACCAGACTTTGAACCAGTCGCAGAGCTCGGTCATCGTGCCGACCGTCGAGCGGGACGTGCGGACCGCGTTGCCTTGCTTGATCGCGACGGACGGACGGACGTTCTCCGCGGAATCGAGCGCCGGCGAAGGGAGGAGTTCCAGGAACTGGCGGACGTAAGGGCTGAACGTCTCGACGTAGCGGCGTTGCCCTTCGGCGTGCAGGGTGTCGAAGACCAGCGAGGATTTGCCCGCGCCGCTCAGGCCCGTGACCACGACCAGCTTGCCGACCGGGATGTCGACGTCGAAGCCCTTCAGGTTGTTCTGGCGGACGCCGCGAAGGCGGATCGCGTCTGGTCGGGGGGCGGACATCGGACCCTCCATCGGACACGAATCGTCCCGCTTGGCAAACCTGCTAGCGCACTCGGCAGCGAATCACGCCCTGCGGGGTGGCCACCGCCTTAACTTTAATATCATGCGGCTCGTCGGGCAGGCGCGGGAGGACCTGGAAGGCATGCGCGTGGCCGAGCAGGAAAGTCTTGCGGGGCGGCTTGGCCAGCAGCCGGTCGTAGAAGCCGCCGCCGAAGCCGAGCCGGCGACCGGCCCCGTCGAAGCCCAGCCCCGGGACGAGGATCAGGCCGGCGTCGGCCAGCGTCGCCACCGGCGCGGAGGACTTCGGTTCGCGGATGCCGAGGCGGGAAGGCTGGAGCGCGCCGAGGTCGGAGACCTCATGCAGCGTGAGCTGGGTACGGTGGCTCACGCGTGGCAGCAGGAGTCGTTTGCCTTCGAGCAGGGCCAGCGCGAGGAGGGCGTCGGTCGGCAGCTCTCCGCCGAAGGACGCGTAGAGACAGACCGTCTTCGCCTGCTTCCACTCGGGGAGCTGCGTGATCAGCCGGGCGGTCGCGTCACCCGCGACCTGCAGTTCCCGTGACGTCAGCGAGGTGCGGCGGGCCTTCAGTTCCGCGCGCAGTGTCTGCTTGGCGGCGCGGGCGTCCATGGGCTCAGAAAAGCCGGTTGAGCGTCAGAGTCAACAGGACGACCGGCAGGTAGAGGATCGAGGCGATGAAGAGCGGTTTAGCGACCGCGGCCCGACGCTGGGGGAGGGCGAACTCGAGGGTGAGCTTGAAGAACCAGGCGCCGGCCAAGAACGAGACCCAGACGTAGGGGCTGCTCCAGTCAGGGAAGAAGTGCGTGGCGATCGAGCCGGCCACGACGATCATCGGGAGGATGAAGGCCAGCGCCCAGATCGAGGCCGAACGGCCGGAAGGATCATCGACCGTGGCGACCTTGAAACCGCCGCGGACGTAGTCTTCCCGACACATCACCGCGAGGGCCATGAAATGGGGAATCTGCCAGCAGAACAGCAGCGCGAAGAGCAGCCAGCCCATGTGGTCGATGGCGCCAAGCTTGGCCGCCGTGCCGATGATCGGCGGGATCGCGCCCGGCAGCGAGCCGACGAGCGTGCACCATGAGGTCAGCGTCTTGAGCGGTGTGTAGAGGAACAGATAGGAGAAGGCGGTCGCAGCCGTGAGCGCGCCAGCCAGCGGGTTGGCGCCGAGCCAGACCAAGGTGACCCCCGCGGTCAGTAGGAGCATCCCGAAGAGCAAGGCGGCGCCGGGGCGGATGATCCCGGCGGGAATCGGACGGTTGCGTGTGCGCTCCATCTTCGCGTCGGCGTCGCTCTCCCACCACATATTGACGGCGCCGCAGCCACCGGCCGCGAGGGCCGTGCCGAGGGCGAGGGAGACGAGCACCTTGGCGTCGGTCGACTGCGTGGGCGCGCTGCAGAAATAACCAGCGAGCGAGGTCAGGACGGAGAGGAACGACAGCCGGGGCTTGGTCAGCTCCCAGTAGGCGGCAGGCACGGATCCGGCGCGTTCGCTCATCGGTCTTGTCGTGGCGGGTTTACGCGCAGGGTTAAAGGCAAATCCGTCGCGCCGGCTCAAGCGGCGTCGGTCCGGGCGCGGCGATGCGCGAGGGCGACCGCGGCGCAGAGCGAGGAGAACAACGCAGCGCCTACGACGAGGTGGACGGTGCGGACATGCGGGTTGTCGTAGAGCCGGAGGCTCAGGATGCCGAGGAGGACTTGCAGGCCCACCAAGGCGATGAGGGTGACCCAGCGGAGGAACGGATAGCCATGACGGGCCAGCCGGTAGGCGAAGAAGAGCACGGCTGAGGTCGCCAGCAAGGCGCCGCTCCGGTGGGCGAGATTGACCCACCAGACCAGGCCGTCGCCGACCGAAGGAATGAAGAGGCCCTGTTCCGGGGAAGTCACCCAGGCGGTGAAGCGGCCTTGGCGCATCACCGCGCCGCCGACGATGACCGCGAGCGTCAGGCCCGCCGCCCAGCGCCCGGCGCGGAAGGGCGCGGGGTCTTCGCCGCGGCCGGCGCGATGCCAGGCGGCGCTGTGCGCGAGGGCGATGTAGGCGAGGAGCGCGAGCGTGAGCTGGGCGTTGACGGCGTGGCCGACGGCGAAGGCCGCGGCCTTGAAGTTGCCGTCGCCGCCGAGGTTGAGCTGGTCGAGGAGCACGCGCAGGCCGCCGAGCAGGCCTTGGAGGACCACCAGACACACGAGCGCGTAGGCCGCGCGACGGACGACGGGCCGAGTCTCGAGCAGGCGGTGCGCGACGGCGAGGACCACGCAGAGCAGGCCCAGGCCCGTGGCCGCGAGGCGGTGCGAGTGTTCGGCGAACTTGTCGATCTCCGTGAGCCAGCCCGGGGGATTGATGGAGCCGTTGGAGAGCGGCCAGTCCAGGAACGCCATGCCCGCCTGGATGCTGGTCGTGAAACCGCCGGCTTGGAGCACGAGCACCGACCACGCCAGCGTGAGCAGGCACAGTCCGAACAGACGTCGGTCGGGTGCGGAGGCTTCCGGCTCTCTCATGCCGTCATCTCATCCGCCTTCGTCCCCGGCGCAAATCCCAAGCACGCATATCCCGCTTCTTAAGCCCCGCCGATGGGGCTTATCAGGAACCCGCGGTGAGCCGGCCGAAAGCGCGGATCTTGCCGACCAGGTTCGTGAGGCCGTTGCGGCGGTTCGGGGAGAGGTGCTGGGTGATGCCCACGGCCGAAAGGAAATCGGCGTCGGTCGCCGCGACCTCCGCCGGCGAGGCGCCGTCGTAGAACTCGCAGACCAGGCTCGCGACGCCCTTCGTGATGAGCGAATCGGCGTCGCAACGGAAATGGCAGACGCCGTCGTCGAGCGACGGGACCAGCCAGAGGTTGGACGTGCAGCCTTCGATCAGGAAGGCCTCGAGCTTCAGGTCGGCCGGGAGCGCCGGCGCGGATTTCGCCCGGTCGATCACGTATTGGAAGCGTTCGTGGTGGTCGGAGAAAGGTTCGAGCTCGGCGATGAGCTCGGAGCGGCGGCGCGCGAGGTCCATCGGCGGCTCAGAAACCGGCGAGGGCTTCGGGGTCGAGGTTGCTGCGCATGAGGGAGTCGCACGCGGCCTGCAGCTTGCGCAGACGTTCGGGCGGCAGCTTCGATTCCGTGCGGAGCCACGAGCCGGCTTCCTGCCAGATGAGCGGCGAAGGCCGGCGCAACGTCAGCAAGGTCTCCAGTTCGTCGGCGACGGAACGACGCGTGCCGTAGGCCTCGGTCTGGCCGGCGAGGATGCGGGCCGAGACGTAGTCCGCGCGCAGTTGCGAATGGCGCGGATGCTTGGCGGCGCCGGCTTCGAGGATGCGGACCGCCGGCTCGCCGGCGCGGATCGCGCGCAGGTGGCGGCCGACGGAGCGGTAGGCTTCGGGGCCGAGGTCCTTGGCCTTGAGGAACTCTTCGAGGTAGCGGTTGCCGGTGTCGCGGTCGATCTTGGCGGCCTTGGCGTCGGGCTTCGCCCGCGCGTGGTGCGCGATGCCGAGCAGCGCGAGGACGAGGGGCTCCTTCGCCTTGAAGTAGGTGCGGTCGGCGGCGACGATCTGCTGATACTGCGTGATCGCCTGGCTCGGATCCGGACCTCTGACCAGCGCTTCGAGATGGAGCACCGCGAAGGTCACGCGTTCGAAGCCTTGCTGGTCGGCGGCGATGGCGATCGCGCCGGTGAGTTCCGAGTAACCTTTCTCGGCCGCGAAATTGGCGAGCGCCAGCATCGCGGCGGAGTTCGTCGCGTAGCGGGTGAAGATCAGCTTCAGCTGCTTGTCGAATTCCTCCTTCAGACCGACGCGATCGAGCAGATGGAGCTTCTGGATCTGGGGGAAGAAGGCCGCTTCATCGATCTCGATGCGCTCCTGATTGACGGACAGGGCGATGCGGCTCTGCCCGAGAAGGATGTGGTAGCGGGTCAGCTGCGAGAGCACCGCATCCCGGGCCGCGCCGGTGAAGCTGGACGATTTGGATTCGAGGAGGCTGATGGCCTCGCGGGTCTTGCCGCCCTCGAAGAGCGCCCGGGCCTTGAGGAGCAGGCCGCTGGGGAGCCGGTCCAGTCCGCTGGAATTGAGGAGGTTGACCGCGTCCGGGTATTTGCCCGTCCAGTAAAGCGAAGTGGCGGCCGAGAGGGACAGGACCTCCCGCATGTTGCTGGAGATGTTTTTAGTGTCATTCAGCAGGCTCAGGCTGACTTCGATCACCTCCTGGTCGCGCTCCCGGGCTTGGAGTAGTTGGAAGTAGCGCTCCAGATAGTCCTTGGTCAGCGGGTCCTCGACCGGGAGGAACTTCAGGCCATGCTGGAGGGTCTGAATTGCATCGTCCGTACGACCAGCGACTGAGTGTAAGAAGTTGGCGAAGAACAACTTAGACTTAGCACTCCCCGGGTTGCAGCGCACGGCCACCTGCGCCAAGCGGAGAGCATCGTCCATCTTGCCCGCGGCCTGGGCGGCCATGCCTTCCTTGGTGAAGTATTCGGATAGCTGATTTAGGTGTTCCTGGAGGATTTGGGCCGATTTTTCGGGTTGATCCTCTAATTTGGACAGGGAAAGGCGGATGATCTGGAGCAGGGCCTTGTCCTTGATCAGGTCGGCTTTTACATAGGTCTGGCGGGCGTAACTGAGGATAGCCTGCTTTTCTTTAAGATGAGGGAGGCCGGCTAGGACGATGATTTCGGCATCTTCGGCTTCTTCCTTACTGACGGCGCTCAGGGGAGGGGGGGAGGGTGGGGCGGCCGTCTGGGCCAGACCGGTCAGGCAGAAGGCTCCGAGGAGCAGGGTGGCGGTCAGGCGGTCGAGGGGCATGGGAGGGGTTTGAGTAATGGCAGGGGGCTCGAAATTGTCCCGCCAAAAAAATCCGGAGGGGGGTGCCGCCGGGAGGGGAGTAAAGAAACCTTAAAATCCCCGCACTTTCCTCTTGCATGAGGGGCCTCGACCCCTATGCCCAAACCCTCTTTTCCCTATTTACCGAGGTCCATGCCTACCATCAACCAGCTCGTCCGTAAACCGCGTGTCCAACCCAAGGCCAAGTCGAAGTCGCCTGCCTTGAACAACTCGCCCTTCCGCCGCGGCGTCTGCGTGCAGGTCATGATCCGCACGCCGAAGAAGCCGAACTCGGCCCAGCGTAAGGTCGCCAAGGTGCGCCTGACCAACGGCCAGGAGGTCATCTCCTACATCCCTGACGAAGGCCATAAGCTCCAGGAGCACTCCGTCGTCCTCGTCCGCGGCGGCCGCGTGAAGGATCTCCCCGGCGTGCGCTACCACATCGTCCGCGGCCCCCTCGACTGCTCCGGCGTCGAGAAGCGTCGTCGCTCCCGTTCCAAGTACGGCGTCAAGCGCCCGAAGGAAAAGAAGGCCTAATCCGTTTCCGACCCTAACACCTCTCAGCTCATGTCTCGTCGTCGCAAAGCAGCCAAGCGCGCCCATCTCCCGGACGCCCGTTACGGCTCCCCCCTCATCAGCCAGCTCATCAATGTCGTGATGAAATCCGGCAAGAAGTCCATCGCCCAGGGCATCGTCTACGGCGCGATCGAGAAGGTCAGCGAGAAGCTGATGAAGGGCAACCCCGTCGAGCTGATGCTCGGCGCCCTCGAAAACTGCCGCCCGAAGCTCGAAGTGAAGAGCCGTCGCGTCGGTGGCGCCACTTACCAGGTCCCGGTCGAAGTCTCTCCTGAGCGCCAGAACAGCATCGCGCTGCGCTGGGTCGCCGCCGCCGCCGCCGGCCGCAAGGGCACCACGATGTCCGAAGCCCTCGCCGCCGAACTCGTCGACGCCTACAATAACACCGGCAACGTGGTGAAGAAGCGCGAAGAGACGCACAAGATGGCCCAGGCCAACCGTGCCTTCGCCCACCTCAAGTGGTAATCCGCAGGTAATTTCCGCAGCCCGTAACCGGTTCCGACCATGGCCAAACTTTCCGAATTCAATTCCGCCAACCGCGCGTTCCCGCTCGAGCACACGCGCAACATCGGCATCGCCGCGCACATCGACGCCGGCAAGACGACCACCACGGAGCGCATCCTCTTCTACACCGGCGTGGTGCACAAGATGGGCGAAGTCCATGACGGCACCGCCACCACCGACTGGATGGAGCAGGAGCGCGAGCGTGGCATCACGATCACCGCGGCCGCCATCTCCGCCGGCTGGAAGACCAAGGAAGGCCATTTCGCGAACATCGACCATCGCATCAACATCATCGACACCCCCGGTCACGTGGACTTCACGGCCGAGGTGGAGCGCTCGCTCCGCGTCCTGGACGGCGCCGTCGCCGTCTTCTGCGCCGTCGCCGGCGTGCAGCCCCAGTCCGAGACCGTCTGGCGCCAGATGAACAAGTACGGCGTCCCGCGCGTCGCCTTCGTCAACAAGATGGACCGCACCGGTGCCGATTACTTCGGCGCCGTCGACGACATCCGCGAGAAGCTCAAGGGCAACGCCCATCCTCTTTTCATCCCGATCGGCCAGGGCGAAGAATTCAAGGGCATGATCGACCTGATCAAGAACGTCGCCTACCTCTACGACGAGACCGACCCGAAGGGCATGAAGTTCGACACGATCGAAATCCCTGAGAATCAGAAGGAAGAAGCCAAGCAGTGGCGCACCAAGCTCATCGAAGGTCTCGCCGACTTCGACGACGTCCTCGCCTCCAAGTACCTCGACGGCCAGGAAGTGACCATCGAGGAGATGCGCACCGGCATCCGTAAGGCCACCCTCTCCCTCAACTTCATCGGCGTCATCCCTGGGTCCGCTTTCAAGAACAAGGGTGTGCAGATGCTCCTCGACTGCGTCGTCGACTTCCTGCCCTCCCCGATCGACATGCGCCCCCAGAAGGCCTTCATCGACGACGGCGACAAGGAGATCGCCATCGGTCCGGACGACAAGGCGAAGGTCACCGGCCTCTGCTTCAAGCTCTGGTCCGATCCGCACGTCGGCCAGCTCGTCTTCTACCGCGTGTACCGCGGACAGCTCAAGAAGGGCGAAGCCCTCTACAACCCGCGCACCCGTAAGAACGAGCGCATCTCGCGCATCGTCCTCCTCCGTGCGATGGACCGCGAAGAAATCGACGTCGCCTATTCCGGTGACATCTGCGCGATCATCGGCCCGAAGGACATCGCCACCGGCGACACCCTCACCGCCGAGGACGACCTGATCCTCGAGAAGACCACCTTCGCCGAGCCCGTCATCTCGATGTCCATCGAGCCCAACTCCAAGGGTGACCAGGAGCGTCTCTCCATCGGCCTGCAGCGCCTCGCCCAGGAAGATCCGACCTTCCGCGTCACTTCCAACCCGGAGACGGGCCAGACCCTCATCTCCGGCATGGGTGAGCTTCACCTCGAAATCATCGTCGACCGCCTCAAGCGCGAGTTCAAGGTCGAGGCCAAGTCCGGCAAGCCCCAGATTTCCTACCGCGAAACCATCAACCTCGCCTCCGAAGGCGTGGGTAAGTTCATCCGCCAGTCGGGTGGCCGCGGCCAGTATGGCCACGTCGAGATCAAGCTCGAACCCAACCCGCCTGCCACCCGCGTGGTCGGTGAGAAGGGTGAGGAAGTCGTCAACGAGATCGTCGGCGGCGTCATCCCCAAGGAATTCATCAAGCCCGCCACCGAAGGCATCCTCGAAGCCGCCAACAACGGCACCGTCGCCGGTTACCCGGTGATCAACTTCAAGGCCCGCATCGTCTTCGGTTCCTTCCACGAAGTGGACTCGAACGAAATGGCCTTCAAGATGGCCGGCATCTTCGCCTTCAAGGAAGCCATGAAGGACGCCAAGCCGATCCTCCTCGAGCCCATCATGAAGGTCGAAGTCGTCACCCCGGAAGAATACCAGGGCGACATCATGGGCGACCTCAACCGCCGCCGTGGCCAGATCCAGGGCATGGAAACCAAGAACGGCCTCTGCAACATCGAAGCCCGCGTCCCGCTCGCCGAAATGTTCGGTTACTCGACGGACGTCCGCTCCCTGTCCAAGGGCCGCGCCTCCTACTCCATGGAGCCCGCCAATTACGAGCAGGTCCCCGCGCAGATCCTCAAGCAGGTCGTCGAGACCTCGTCCCGCGCCCCGGCTCGCACCTAATCTCACCCTCCCACACCCTTCCCGATGGCCCGCACCAAAATCCGCATCAAGCTCAAGGGCTTCGACTACCGCATGGTCGACCAGTCCGCCAATGAGATCGTCGACACCGCCAAGCGCACCGGCGCCCGCGTCTCCGGCCCCGTGCCGCTGCCGACCGACATCTCCCGCCTTACCGTCAACCGTTCGCCCCACGTGGACAAGAAGTCCATGGACCAGTTCGAGATCCGCACGCACAAGCGTCTGATCGAGATCATGGAGCCCAACGCCCAGACCGTGGACGAACTGAAGAAGCTCAACCTGCCTTCTGGGGTTGACATCAACATCGTAGTCTAACTCTTCAACCCTCCACCTTAACCTCCAACCCAACGCAGGACGTCCAAGCCCCTCTATCAGGACCAAGATTCCGCAAGGAATCCTAAGCCTAATGCAGGTCAGCAATGACCAAACGGCGGAAACGCCACCTGCCTCTTAGAAAAATGAAACACCAGCTACTCGGTAAGAAAATCGGAATGACCCAGGTCTATGACGCGGACAACAACCTCGTCCCTGTCACGGTCGTCCAAGCGGGTCCCTGCCCGGTCACCCAGGTAAAGACCGTCGATAAGGATGGCTATGACGCCGTCCAGATCGCCTTCGGCGCCCAGAAGGAAAGCCGCATGACGGCCGGCGAAGTCGGCCACCTCCGCAAGGCGGGCGTCGCTCCTCACACCCATCTCCACGAGATCCGCCAGGCCGGCGCCACCGAAGCCAAGGTCGGCGACGTCATCACTGTCGAGAAGTTCACCGCCGGCCAGATGGTCGACGTCATCGGCACCGTCAAGGGCCGCGGCTTCCAGGGCGTCGTCAAGCGCCACAACATGGACGGCCAGCCGGATTCCCACGGTCACATGATGCACCGCCGAATCGGCTCGATCGGCATGCGTCAGACCCCGGGTCACGTCTTCAAAGGTAAGCGCATGCCGGGCCACATGGGCCAGGTGCAGCGTACCGTCCAGAATCTCCGCGTCGTCCAGGTCCTCGCCGAGAAGAACCTCCTCCTCATCAAGGGCAGCTTCCCCGGCGCCAACGGTGAGGTCGTCCTCGTGCGTCCGGCCAAGAAGGCCATCGCCGCCAAGTAACCCACCTAGCATCTCAGCGATATGAAGCTCAAAGTTTACAAGTCCGACGGATCCGCCTTCACCGAGAAGGAATTCGACATTCCTTCCTTCGAAGGTTCCAAGGGCGTCGCCCTGCTCAAGCAGGTCATCGTTTCCTACCAGGCCAACAAGCGCCAGGGTACCTCCAAGACCAAGGACTACGGCGAAGTCGCCGGCTCCGGCAAGAAGGTCCTCCCCCAGAAGGGTTCCGGCGGCTCCCGTCACGGCGACAAGCGCGCCCCCCAGATGTTCAAGGGTGGTATCGTCTTCGGTCCCCGCCCCCGCGACTGGTCCAAGACCATCACCGCTCAGGCCAAGAAGATCGCCCTCCAGCGCGCGATCTTCGAGCTCGCCAAGGACGGCGGCCTCTCGGTGATCGAGAAGTTCGAAGTCGCCCAGCCCAAGACCAAGCTTTTCGCCAAGGTGCTCTCCAACGTGAGCCCTGCCGGCAAGCGCCTCCTCGTCGTCGACAGCGCCTGGTCGGACACCGTCGTCCGCGCCAGCCGCAACGTCAGCCGCGCGGTCTTCTCCAATTCTTCCAACCTCAACGCTCTCGATCTCGTGCGCACCCCGCGCGTCCTGATCTCGGAAGACGGCCTCAAGAAGGTCCTCGAGCGCGCCAAAAACTAAGACCGTCATCCCATGAAGCCCGCTTCTGAAATCATCAGCCGCCCGATCCTCACGGAAAAGGCCTCCGGCCTCGCCGAAGCCAACAAGTACGTCTTCGAAGTCCTTCCTGGCGCCGACCGCGCCCAGATCAAGAAGGCCGTCGAAGCCAACTTCAAGGTGACCGTCGAGAAGATCAACATCCTCATCCGCAAGGGCAAGCTGCGCCGCAGCCGCCTCTCCGGTGGTTCGATCTTCACCGAGACGGATTCCCGTCGCGCCATCGTCACCCTCAAGAAGGGCGACGTCATCTCCCTCGCCTAATCTCGGAGCAGCCCAGCCATGCCCATCATCACTCATCGTCCCATCACCCCCGGCACGCGCTTCCTAGTGCGCGTGAAGACCGAGGGCCTGCACGCCGGTCGCCCCGAGCGTTCGCTCACCGAATTCAAGCACCGCGCGATGGGCCGTAACTGCTACGGCCGCATCACCTCCCGCCGTCGTGGCGGAGGTCATAAGAAGCTCTACCGCGCCATCGACTTCCGTCGCGACCGCCTCGACTCCCCGGCCACCGTGCTCCGCATCGAATACGACCCGAACCGCACCTCCCACCTGGCCCTCATCGAGTACGCCGACAAGACCCTGAACTACATCCTCGCTCCGGATGGCCTCAAGGTCGGCGACACGGTCGTCAGCACCAACACCGCGCAGGAACAGCTGACCCCTGGTCTCTCCCTGCCGCTGAGCCTGATCCCTCCGGCCACCTTCATCCACTGCATCGAGATCGAACCCGGCAAGGGTGGTCAGCTCGCCCGCTCCGCCGGCGGCTTCGCCCAGCTCCTCGGCCTCGAAGCCGGCCGTGCCATCCTGCGCATGCCTTCGGGCGAACAGCGCTACCTCAACGCCGATTGCCGCGCCACCGTGGGCATCGTCGGCAACGTCGACCACCACAACGCCAGCCTCGGTAAGGCCGGCCGCAGCCGCTGGAAGGGCATCCGTCCTCGTCAGCGTGGTATGTCCATGAACCCGGTCGACCACCCGAACGGCGGTGGCGGCGGCAAGAAGAAGGGTGGCGGCGGTCGTCAGCACCTCAAGTCCCCGTGGGGCCAGCTCGCCAAGGGCTTCCCGACCCGCACCAAGGCGAAGGCCTCCAACAACCAGATCATCCTGCGCCGCAACGGCCGCAAGGTGAAGCAGGTCTAACCCTTCCTAATCCTCTCATAACATGGCACGCTCCCGCAAAAAGGGTTTCTATGTCGACGCTCACCTGGTCGACAAAGTCACCGTCGCCCAGAAGGCCAACAGCCGTAAGCCGATCAAGACCTGGTCGCGCCGCTCGACGGTCACCCCGGACTTCATCGGCCTTAACCTCGAAGTCCATAACGGCAAGGCCTTCGTCCCCGTCTATGTGACGGAGAACATGGTCGGCCATAAGCTCGGCGAGTTCGCTCCGACGCGCACCTTCCGCCAGCACACCCAGCCCTCCCGCAAGGAAGCCCAGTAATCCACCCCCGTGCGCAACGTCCTCACCATGTCCGCCCTTCTCGTCGCCGCCACCGCGGTCGGCGCGGAAGTCCGTGCGCCTGGTGCGGCCGAAGCGGATGGCAAGGCTCCGGTCGTCGCGGTCGTTTCCGCCCGCGCGACGGATCTGGTGGTCTTGGATGGCGGACACGACCGCGGCTTCCGCCCCGGTACGGTCTGTAACGTGAGCCGAGATGGCCGCGCCTTCGGCGCCGTCGTCATCGCCGAAGCCGGCCTCCGCCGCTCCGTCGCCCTCATCCTCTCCCTTGACCCCTCCGCCGCGATCACCGCCGGCGACCTCGTCACCCTCCGCGCCAACTCCCGCATCTAACCCAACCCTTTACCAAAGTCATGGAAGTCCACGCCACCACCCGTTTTGCCCGTATGTCGCCCCAGAAGGTCCGCGAAGTCGCGCGCCAGATCCAGGGTCTCCCTGCTGAGGAAGCCATCCAGCTCCTCCGCTTCATCCCGCGCAAGTCCGCCCGCCTCCTGGGCAAGACCCTCGCCAGCGCGATCGCCAACGCCGAGAACAACCATAACCTCTCCAGCAGCGATCTCGTGATCGTCTCCGCCACGGTCAACCAGGGTCCGGTCATCAAGCGTTCGATGCCGGCCGCCCGCGGTTCCGCCCACCCCATCCACAAATCCATGAGCCACATCCGCGTGTCTCTGGGTTCCGCCACCAAGTAATTTCCGAAACATGGGCCAGAAAGTAAATCCGATCGGCTTCCGTCTAGCCGTCCGCCGTAACTGGGAATCCCGCTGGTACGCCACCAAGCGCGACTTCCCGGCCAACATCCTCGAGGACTACCGCATCCGCGAGTTCCTCAAGGAGAAGCTCCGCCAGGCCGCCGTGCCCCGCATCTTCATCGAACGCGCCGGCCAGAAGGTCCGCGTCCGCATCTGGACCGCCCGTCCGGGCGTCGTCATCGGCCGCAAGGGCGATGAGCTCAAGAACCTCCGCGCCGAGATCCAGAAGGTCGCCGGCAAGGCCCGCATCGACGACATCATCCTCGAAGTGAATGAAGTGAAGCGCCCCGACCTCGTGGCCCAGCTCGTCGCCGAGAACATCGCCCTGCAGCTCGAGCGCCGCATCTCCTTCCGTCGCGCCATGAAGAAGGCCGTCCAGACCACCATGACCAACGGAGCCGATGGCATCCGTATCCGCCTCGGCGGTCGTCTCGGTGGCGCTGAAATCGCCCGCGTCGAGTCCGCTCGCGTCGGTCGCGTCCCGCTCCATACCCTCCGCGAGAACATCGACTACGGCTTCACCGAAGCCCGCACCCTGGCCGGCAAGGTCGGCATCAAGTGCTGGATCTGCTCCAAGGACTCCGAGTTCTAAGCCACCCTCCCACCCTTCAACTTCTAGACCAACATGGCCAATCTCCAACCCGCTCGCACCAAGTGGCGCAAGCACCGCAAGGGCAAGATCCGCGGTAACGCCACGGCGTGCAACACCCTGTCCTTCGGCGACTTCGGCATCCAGTCCCTCGATCGCGGCCGCGTTCCGGCCAACCAGATCGAAGCCGCCCGTATCGCCATCTCCCGCGCCCTGAAGCGCAAGGGTAAGATGTGGATGCGCATCTTCCCTCACACCCCGGTGACCAAGAAGCCGGCCGAAGTCCGCATGGGCTCTGGTAAGGGTAGCGTCGAGTACTACGTGGCCTGCATCAAGCCGGGCACCATGCTCTTCGAGGTCGCCGGCGTGACGATCACCGTCGCCCGTGAAGCCATGCGCCTCGCCGATACCAAACTTCAGCTCCGTTGCCGCTTCGTCGCCCGCGAAGAGCTCGAAAAGTATTGATGCAACCGGCCCCGACCACCCATAACTGACCCTTTTCACCGATGTCCACCTACCGGAAAGATAAGCCCACCGCCGCCACGGCCCTGCGCCCCCTGGCTCCCGCCGAACTGCAGAAGCGAATCCGCGAAGCCCGCGAAGAGCTCCTCAGCCTGCGCCTTAAGAAGGCCACCGGCGCCGTCGAGAATTCCGCTCGTTTCCGCGCCCTGCGCCGCGACGTCGCCCGCTGCATGACCGTCCTTTCCGGCAAGTCCGCCCCGGCGAAGAAGAAGTAATCCACCCTCTAACCGCATTTACCGATGTCCGAAGACCGCTCCAACCGCAAGACCCTCCTGGGTCTCGTCGCCTCCCGCTCGGGAGACAAGACCATCAAGGTCAACTACCAGTACACCGTGCCGCACCCCGTGTACGGCAAGGAAGTCAAGCGCCGTACCGTCCTGCACGCGCACGACGAGAAGAACGAGTGCAAGCCCGGCGACAAGGTCGAGATCATGGAGACCCGCCCCCTTTCCAAGCTGAAGCGCTGGCGCGTCGTCCGCGTCGTCGAAGCCGCGAAGATCGCCGCCCAGTCCATCGAAGACTGAACGGCCCCACCTAACCTCCGACCCTTCTTACAATGATTCAGATGCTTTCCCGGCTCGAAGTAGCCGACAATACCGGGGCCCGCAGGGTCCGCATGATTCGCCGTCTCGGCCAGCTCACCGACACCGCCGGCGTGGGTGACATCATCATCTGCTCCGTCAAGGATTCGACCCCTGACGCCCAGGTGAAGAAGGGCTCGGTCTGCCGCGCCGTCATCGTCCGCACCGTCGCTCCGATCCGCCGCGCGGACGGCAGCTACCTGCGCTTCGACACCAACGCCGTCGTCATCCTCGACGAAAACGGCAACCCCAAGGGCACCCGCATCTTCGGCCCCGTCGCTCGCGAACTCCGCAGCAAGAACTTCATGAAGATCATCTCCCTCGCTCCCGAGGTACTCTGAACACCATGTCCAAGACCGACATCAAGAAGGGTGACGAAGTCGTCGTCATCTCCGGCGCCGAAAAAGGCAAGCGCGGCAAAGTCGTCAGCTACAACCGCGCCGACGAACGCCTCACCATCGAGGGCCTGAACCTCGTGAAGCGCCACCTGAAGCGCACCCAGGACGGGCAGGGCGGCATCACCGAGAAGGAAGCCCCCATCCATCGCTCCAACGTGATGCTCGGCTCCCTCTGGGACGCCCGTCGCGCCAAGAAGCCGGCCAAGGCCGCCAAGAAGTAACCCTGACGAAACCACCCGAGAATCACACGCAAATGGCATCCGTTCCTTATCTGAAGAAGTACTACCTCGAGAAGGTCGTCCCCGAGCTCCTCAAGAGCCGCGGCTACACGAACATCCACCAGGTCCCGAACCTGAAGAAGATCGTCCTCAACACCGCCTTCAAGGCCGAAGCCGACAAGGGCCACATCGCCGAAGTCGTGAAGGATCTCACCAAGCTCTCCGGCCAGAAGCCCGTCATCACCAAGGCTTCCAAGTCCGTCGCTGCCTTCAAGGTCCGCGAAGGCATGACCCTCGGTTGCATGGTCACCCTCCGCGGCGCCCGCATGTGGGAATTCTACCTCCGCCTCACCGCGGTGGCCCTCCCGATGATCCGCGACTTCCGCGGAACCTCCAACCGTCTCGACGGCCGCGGCAACTACTCGCTCGGCATCGTCGACCACACCATCTTCCCGGAAACCCAGGCTGACGGCTCCCAGCGTGCCAACATCGGCATGGACGTCATCATCGTGACCTCCGCCAACACGGACGATGAAGGCCGCGAACTGCTCCGCCTCCTCGGCATGCCGTTCCGTCGCTCCAGCGCCGCCGACGCGGCCGCCGCCGCCACCGCCGCCAAGGCCTAACCCTCACACTCCTTACCAGCATGGCCAAGAAGTCCGTCATCCAGCGCGCCCTCAAGCGCGACCGTCTCGTCAAGAAGTACGCCGCCAAGCGCGCCGAACTCAAGAAGACCCTCTCCGACCCCAAGGTCACCGAAGAGGCTTTCTACGAAGCCCAGCGCGCCCTCGCCAAGCTGCCGCGCAGCTCGTCGAAGGTCCGTCAGAAGAACCGCTGTTCCATCTCCGGTCGTCCGCGTGCGTTCATCCGCAAGTTCGGCCTTTCCCGTATCACCTTCCGCGAGCTCGCGCTCAACGGCCAGATTCCCGGCGTCACCAAGGCCTCCTGGTAATCCAACAGAAAAAACAAAACCATGTCCGCTTCTACTGACACCATCGGGGATTTCCTCACCTCCATCCGCAACGGTTCGCAGGCCCAGAAGGCCGTGATCACCGTCCAGTGGTCCCGCCTCCGTGAAGGCGTCGCCAAGATCCTCGTCGACGCCGGTTACGTCGCCTCCGCCCGCAAGGCCGAGCGCGAAGGCCTGCCCGTCCTCGAACTCACCCTCAAGTATGTCGCCGGCGTCCCGGCGATCACCAGCATCGAACGCGTCTCGACCCCCGGTCGCCGCATCTATGCCGGCTACAGCTCCGTCCCCAAGGTCATCGGCGGCATGGGCGTCTCCATCCTGACCACCTCCCGTGGCGTCATGACCGACGCCGAAGCCCGTCGCCAGAAAGTCGGCGGCGAGCTCCTCGCGAAGGTCTGGTAACCCGTCCCACCCTTAAACAAGCAACTCAATGAGCCGAATTGGTAAGCAGCCCGTCAATATCCCCGACAAGGTGACCGTGTCCGTGAAGGACAATGTCGTCGTCGTCAAGGGGCCCAAGGGCGAACTCTCGAAACCCTTCCCGAAGGAGATCGGCGTCGTCGCCGACGCCAAGGTCGTCAACGTCACTGACCTCACCGAGGTCAAGGACGCCGCCGGCAAGGTCGTGAAGTCCGGCACCGCCGGCGCCCTCCACGGCACCGTCCGCGCCATCATCCGCAACATGTGCGAAGGCGTCGCCACCGAATACACCAAGACCCTCCTGATCGAAGGCGTCGGCTTCAAGGCCATCCTCAAGGGCAACGTCCTCGATCTCGCCCTCGGCTATTCGCACCCGATCAAGTACACCATCCCGGCCGGCGTGAAGGTCGTCGTCACGGACGGCACCAAGCTCGTCATCACCGGTCCCGACCGCCACATGGTCGGCCAGGTCGCCTCTTCGATCAAGCTGTACAAGCCCGTCGAGCCTTACAAGGGCAAGGGCGTCCGCGTCGAAGGCGAATTCGTCCGCCGCAAGGAGGGCAAGAAGACGGCCTAATCCGCCCGAACCGAACACATTCCATGAAACTGCAGAAGAAGAATCTCCTGGCGCAGAAGCGTCGCTGGCGCATCCGCAAGACGGTGCGCGGCACCGCCGCCCGCCCGCGCCTCGCGCTCAAGATGACCCACGTGCATCTCTACGCCCAGGCCATCGACGACGACAAGGGCGTGACCCTCGTCTCCCTCGCGACCACCTCCAAGGATCTCCGTGGCCAGAAGCTGAAGGCCAACGTCGCCGGTGCGACCGCTTTCGGCGCTGCCTTCGGCGCCAAGGCCAAGGCCGCGGGTCTCACCACCGTGGTCTTCGACCGCGCCGGTCGCCGCTACCACGGCACCGTCAAGTCCTTCGCCGAAGCCGCCCGTCAGGCCGGCCTGACTTTCTAATTTCATGAGCGCTGAAAACACCCCCGCCGCGGCTCCTGCCGCCCCCGCTTCCGCTGCCCCCGGCCGTTCCGGCCCTGGCGGCGATCGCCGTGGTCCTGGTGGCCCCGGTGGTCCCGGTGGCCGTCGCAACGGTCCTGGCGGCCCTGGCCGTGGTCCTCGTCGCGACAACCGCAACGACGGTCCTGCTTCCGAATACAACGACAAGGTCGTCCACATCAACCGCTGCTCCAAGGTCGTCAAAGGCGGCCGTCGCTTCAACTTCGCCGCGCTCGTCGTGGCCGGTGACGGCAAGGGCCGCGTCGGCGTGGGTTACGGCAAGGCCAAGGAAGTTCCCGATGCGATCCGCAAGGGCACCGACCGCGCCCACCGCGCCCTCGTCCGCGTCAATCTCCGCGGTAACACCATCCCGCACGAAGTCATCGGCCACGCCGACGGCGGCGTCGTGATGCTCCGTCCGGCCGCGCCCGGTACCGGCCTCATCGCCGGCGGCGGCGTCCGCGCCGTCCTGGAAGTCGCCGGTTACAAGGACGTCCTCTCGAAGTCCATGGGTTCCAACAACCCGCAGGCGATCGTGAAGGCCACCTTGGACGGTCTCTCCAAGCTCCGCACCCTCGAACAAATCAAGGCCCTCCGCGCCTAAGCGGTAAACACAGACATGAAACTCGACTCTCTGCCCAACATCAAGGGCTCCACCCATCGCCACAAGATCCTCGGCCGCGGCCGCGGCACCGGTCACGGTAAGACCTCCGGTCGTGGTCACAAGGGCATGAAGGCCCGCTCCGGCGGCGGTCATCGCCCCGGCTTCGAAGGCGGTCAGATGCCGCTCTATCGTCGCCTGCCTCACCGCGGCTTCAAGAACGTCAACCGCGTCGACTACGCCGTGCTCAACGTCCGCGACTTCCAGGAACTCGAAGGCAAGACCTTCGGTCTCGAGGAACTCGTGGCCGCCGGCGTGCTCCGCAAGTCCGCTCCGCTCCTCAAGATCCTCGGCACCGGCGAGCTCACGCGCGCCGTCACCGTCAAGGCCCACCGCTTCTCCAAGGACGCCAAGGCCAAGATCGAGAAGGCCGGCGGCAAGGCGGTCCTGATCGAGATCAAGAAGACGGCTTCCGCCGAGTGAGCCTCGGCTCACCCTGACCCCGATGTTCTCGGCCTTCGCCAACTGCTGGAGGATCCCTGAGCTCAGGGCCCGTCTGGTCGCCACCGTCGCCTTGGTGTTCGTCGCACGTATCGGCGCGAACATCCCGCTGCCCGGCATCGATCCGAAGGACATCATGGATTATTACCACTCCATGGCCGACAAGTCGGCTGGCGGAGTGGTCGCGATGTACAACATGTTCACGGGTGGCGCGCTCCTCAAGGGCGCGGTCTTCTCGCTGGGCATCATGCCGTACATCAGCGCCTCGATCATCATGCAGCTGATGTCGGCCGTCGTGCCGTCCATCGCCCGTCTGCAGCAGGAAGGCGAAGTCGGCCGCCAGAAGGTCGCCCAGTATTCCCGTTACCTCACCATCCTCATCGCCATCGTGCAGTCCGCGCTGCTCCTTGGCGCGTTCTGCAATCCGCAGCAGGTCGGCCAGGCGCTCGGCCTCGGCAACTTCACCGGCACCATCGTCGTCATGGAGAGCAAGACGCTCTTCGTCTGCCTCGGCGTCTGCCTCCTGACTTCCGGCGCGATCGTCATGCTCTGGCTCGGCGAGCAGATCACCCAGCGCGGCATCGGCAACGGGACCTCCGTGCTGATCACCGTCGGCATCCTCGCCGACATCCCCGGCGCGCTCACCTCCTTCGTCGACATGACGTTCGGCGGCAAGGTCGGCGCCGCCGCCGCCAATTCCCACGGCTGGGAGAAGGCCGCGGGCATGGTCCTTCTCTTCGTCGCCGTCACGGCCGCGATGGTCGCCATCAATCAGGCCGTCCGCAAGATCCCCATCCAGTACGCCCAGCGCATGGTCGGCCGTAAGATGTATGGCGCGCAGACGAACTACCTCCCGCTCAAGGTCAACTACGCGGGCGTGATGCCGGTCATCTTCGCCGGTGCCATCATGAGCTTCCCGCCCATGCTGCTCAACCCGCTGAGCACCTATTTCCCGACGCTCGCCTTCCTCCGCGATTGGGCCGACTTCTTCTCCCGCAACAACGGCTTCTACTACACGCTGTATTCGGTGCTGATCTTCGGTTTCAGCTACTTCTGGATCTCGATCATGTTCCGTCCGGTGCAGATCGCCGACGACCTGAAGAAGAACAACGGCTACATCCTGGGCGTCCGCCCCGGCGAGCACACCGCCCAGTTCCTGGACTTCGTGATGACCCGCCTGACGCTGGCCGGCTCCGTCTTCCTGCTCATCATCGCGCTGATGCCCGACCTCTTCATCGTGCAGCTCGGCTTCCCGATGCGTCTCGCCACCTTCCTCGGCGGCACCGGCGGCCTCATCACCGTGGGCGTCATGCTCGACACGATGCGTCAGATCGAGACCTATCTCCTGCAGCGTAACTACGAAGGCTTCCTTAAGAAGGGCCGTATCGGCGGCGTGCCCGTCCCGGCCGCTTCGCTGCGTTCCGAAGGCGAAGGTTCCGCGCTCGGTTCGCTCGAGAAGACCTGTCTCTTCCTGTTCGTCTTGGGCGTCGTCGCCTGGGGTCTGAATCACTTTGGCGCGTTCGCCGGTTAAGTTTTTGCCGGGATGATCGATTTGAAGTCGGCCGAAGACGTGAGTCGTATGCGAGCGGCGTGCGCCGCTGCGGCCCGCGTCCTCCACGACCTTTCGACCCTCGTCGTCCCCGGCATCTCCACCGCCGGACTCGACGCAGCCGCCCGCGGGCTGATGGCGCGGCACGGTTGCGAGAGCGCCTGCCACGGTTACGTCGTCGGTCGCCTCAGCTACCCCGGCTACGTCTGCATTTCCCTCAACGACGAGATCGTCCACGGCATCGGCTCGGCCGATCGGATCGTCCGGGATGGCGATCTCGTCTCGCTTGACGTCGTCGTGCGCCGTGACGGCTTCATCGGGGATAACGCCCGCACCATTCTGGTCGGCGCCGTCGACCCCCGGGCCCGTCAGCTCTGCGTCGACACCGAGAAATCGCTCCAGGCCGGTATCGCCGCCGCCCGTGTCGGCAACAGGGTAGGGGATATTTCGGCGGCCATCCAAGAGGCCCTGGCCCCCGGGGGGTATGGCATTGTCCGAGACTTTGTCGGCCATGGTGTCGGCCGTAAAATGCACGAGGAACCCCAGATTCCGAACTACGGCAAGGCCGGAACTGGACCTAAGTTGCTGCCTGGCATGGCCTTAGCCATTGAGCCGATGGTCAATCTTGGCTCCCACAAGATCGTTATGGCCTCCGACGGATGGACCGCCCGGACGGCCGACGGCAAGGTCTCGGCCCACTTCGAGCACACCGTCCTGGTGACCGAAAACGGCCCCGAAATCCTGACCCTCGTTTAAACCGCATTTTTTGCTTTCCAATCCCACCAGAACCTTCAAGTTCCGACCTCTTTCCCACCTTCCAAACAGCACGGACACCATGCCTCGAATCCTCGGCGTAGACATTCCCAATAACAAGAAAGTAGAGATCTCTCTCCGCTACATCTATGGCATCGGCCCGCGCCGCGCCACGGAGATCTGCGAGGCCCTCGGCTTCGACCCCGCCATGCGGGCGCAGAACCTCTCCGAAGAGCAGCTGAACAAGATCGTCGAGTACATCGTACGCATGGGCTACAAGTGCGAAGGCGACCTTCGCCGCGACATCGCGCAGAACCTGAAGCGCCTCCAGGCGATCAAGTGCTACCGCGGCCTCCGCCACTTCCGCGGCCTCCCGGTCCGCGGCCAGCGTACGCGCACCAACGCCCGTACCCGCAAGGGCAAGCGCAAGACCGTCGGCGTCGCCGCGGCTCCCTCCAAGTAAGCCAACCTTTCTCCTAAAACTATTTTACGATGAGCGAAGAAGCCCCCAAGACGCCCAAGGCCAAGAAGCCGAAGGCCCCCGCCGCCGAAGGCGCCGCCGCCCCCGAAGTCGTCGCTGCCGCGGCCGCTCCGGCCGAAGCCGCCGCTCCGGAACGCAAGGAGATCACCGCCAAGGAGCTCCTCGGCGAAGAACTCGGCGAAGTGAAGGTCCGTCGCGCCAAAGGCTCGAAGAACATCACCACCGGCATCTGCCACATCCTCGCGACCTTCAACAACACGAAGGTCACGATCACCGACGCCAACGGCAACGTGATTTCCTGGGGTAGCGCCGGCCGTCACCAGTTCCGCGGCTCCCGCAAGTCCACCGCCTACGCCGCCCAGGTCGTCTGCTCCGAAGCCGCCAAGCTCGCCATGGCCCACGGCCTCAAGGACGTCTCCGTCCGCGTCAAGGGTCCGGGCATGGGCCGCGACAGCGCCATCCGCGCCCTCCAGGTGCTCGGCCTGAACGTCACCTCGATTCTCGACACCACCCCGATCCCGCACAACGGCTGCCGCCCGCCCAAGCGCCGTCGCGTCTGATCGTCTCCGCTTTCCGCATCACCGTCCGGCTATGGCAAACCGGGCGGGTCCTTCAATCCGCCACCTCTACCAAATCCTAACAAACCATGTCTCGTTACACCGGTCCCACCACGAAGCTCAACCGTCGCTTCGGCCAGAATATTTTCCCCACCTCCAAGGGTGAAGAGCGTCGTCCGTACCCTCCGGGTATCCACGGCAAGACGACCCGCCGCAAGGTCTCCGAATACGGCGTCGGTCTCAATGAGAAGCAGAAGCTTCGCATGATGTACGGCCTCACCGAGAAGCAGTTCCGCCTCTCCTTCGAGCGCGCCAAGCGCATGGGCGGCGTCGCCGGCGACAATTTCCTCCGCATCCTCGAGACCCGTCTCGACAACGTGGTGTTCCGCCTCGGTTTCGCCAACTCCCGCGCCGCCGCCCGCCAGCTCGTGGCCCACGGACACATCCGCATCAACGGACATAAGGTCGACGTGGCCAGCTACGCCACCTCGCCCGGCGAAAAGATCGAAGTCCGCGACCGCACCTCTTCCAAACAGCTCGCCACCCGCGCCGTCGAAGAAGGCCAGGGTCGCTCCGCTCCGGCCTGGCTCGTCGTCCTCCCCGAGCAGCTCAACGGACAGATCGTCCGCGAGCCCGCCAAGGAAGAACTGCCCTCCGACGTCAACGTCCAGATCATCGTCGAATTCTACAGCCGCTGATCCCAGCCAAGTAAACCCAACCCACGGACCCACAGACATGACCAAGCGCCTCGGACAGTTCCAACGCCCCAAGACCCTCAAGAAGGAGGAGTCTTCCGCCACCCCCACCTACGCGAAGTATTTCGCCGAACCCTTCGAGACGGGCTTCGGTCACACCGTCGGCAACTCGCTCCGCCGCATCCTCCTGAGCTCCATCGAAGGCGCCGCGGTCTCCTCCGTGACGATCGAAGGCGTGCAGCACGAGTTCCAGCCGATCGAAGGCGTCGTCGAAGACGTCACCGAGATCGTCCTCAACCTCAAGAAGGTGCGCATCCGCACCGAGGCCAACAAGCGCGAGGCCTTCAAGGGCACCATCGACGTCAACAAGACCGGCCCCGTGAAGGCTTCGGACATCAAGTTCGAGACCAAGGGCGCCACCGTCACCCTCGTCAATCCTGACCAGGTCATCTGCACCCTCGACCGCAAGCGTCGCTTCTACGCCGACCTCGAAGTCACCGTGGGCCGCAGCTGGGCCTCCGCCGAGGAGAACAAGAAGGCCGAACAGGCCATCGGTTCTATCCCCGTCGACTCGCTCTTCTCGCCGGTCACCCTCGTGAAGTACTCCGTCGAGTCCACCCGCTCCGGCGATAAGACCGACTACGACAAGCTCGTGCTCGAAGTCTCCACCGACGGACGCATCACCCCGGACGAAGCCCTCAAGGAAGCCTCCGCGATCCTGCGCCACCACCTCGAAGTGTTCGACACCGTCTCCGCCGACTCCGTCGAGTTCGAGACCGGCCACAAGGAGATCAGCGAAGAGACCAACCGTCTCCGCAAGCTGCTCAACATGTCCGTCAATGAGATCGAGCTTTCCGTCCGCGCCGCCAACTGCCTCAACAACGCCAACATCAACACCGTCGGCGAACTGGCGATGAAGACCGAGCAGGAGATGCTCAAGTATCGCAACTTCGGCAAGAAGTCCCTGAACGAGATCAAGGCCAAGCTCGAGCAGCTCGGCCTGTCCCTCGGCCAGAAGATCAACGAAGGCCTCCTCGACAAGGGCGTGAACGCCTAATCCAGACCGGAACCCACCCTCATGCGTCACCGCAAACACAATCACGTCCTTGGCGTCAAGACGGCCCACCGCCGCTCCCTCGTCGCCAACCTCGCTTCCGCGCTGTTCACCAACGCGCGCATCACCACGACGCTCTCCCGCGCCAAGGCCCTCCGTCCTTTCGCCGAGCAGATCATCACCTACGCCAAGAAGGCCGAGCAGTCCGCCGACAAGTCGGTGAAGCTCCACTACTACCGCCTGGCCATCGCCAAGCTGCGTAACGAAGACGCCGCCCAGCTCCTCTTCAAGGAGCGCGTGCAGCAGTTCCTCGGTCGCAGCGGTGGCTACACCCGTATCTACAAGCTCAGCGCCCGTAAGGGCGACGCCGCCGAGACCGCCCTCATCGAGCTCGTGGCCAAGGACGACAAGTCCCCGGCCATGACCCCGAAGGCCAAGACGGCGCGTAAGCCTAAGGCCAAGAAGGAAGCGGCCGCCGCTCCTGCTCAGGCCTAAGCTGACCGCCCAGGCTTGAACCCGAGACGCGTCCGCCCCCCGGCAGGCGCGTCTCGCCTTTTCCGAACCTCCCGCCCATGCAGATCCCCGTCGACCTCGGCGCCTTCCTGGCCTTCCTGGCCGGGCTGGCCGCGGTCATCCTGTTCGGACTGCAGGCGTGGTATGATCGTCGCGACGTGCTCCTTTCGGACCACCGCCGCATCAATTCCGCCTTTTCCTGCGTCCGTTGCAGCCTGACCTACGTCCGTCCGCGCCGTCGCGAGGAGGCCGTCTGCCCCCGCTGCGGCTGGAACAATGTTCGCCTCAAGTTCTGAACCCCCCACACTTTCCCATCATGGCCACCCAGTCCATCGCCATCCTCGATTTCGGCTCGCAGCTGACCAAGGTCATCGCGCGCCGCGTCCGTGAGTGCAACGTCCACTCGCGCATCTATCCCTTCGGCGTCACGCCCGAGACCCTGCGCGCCGACGGCGTCGTGGGCGTCATCCTCTCCGGTGGCCCCGACAGCGTGAAGGCGAAGGGCTCGCCCCATCCGCACCCGGGCGTCTTCGAGATGGGTCTCCCGGTCCTCGGTATCTGCTACGGCGTCCAGCTGATGGGCCAGATGCTCGGCGGCAACGTCGCCAGCAGCTCGCACCGCGAATACGGTCATGGCGTCCTTTCCTTCGGCAAGGGCTCGCAGCTCCTCCAGGGCCTGAAGTCCCCGCTCCGCGTGTGGAATTCCCACGGCGACAAGATCACCCGCCTCCCGCGCGGCTTCAAGGCGGTCGCTTCGACCGAGAACTCCGAATGCGCGGTCATCGAGGATACCAAGCGCCGCTTCTACGGGATCCAGTTCCACCCTGAGGTCGCCCACTCCGAGCGCGGCATCGACATCCTCCGCAACTTCCTCTTCCGCATCTGCCGCTGCAAGCCGACCTGGAAGATGGACGACTACGTCGAGACCGCCGTCCGCGAGATCCGCGAGAAGGTCGGCAAGTCTCAGGTGATCCTCGGCCTCTCCGGCGGCGTCGACTCCTCCGTCGCGGCCGCCCTCATCCAGCGCGCCATCGGCAAGCAGCTGACCTGCGTGTTCGTCGACAACGGCCTGCTGCGGCTCAACGAGCGCGCCCAGGTCGAGAAGATGTTCCGCGGAAAGTTCAAGGTCGACCTCCGCGTCGTCGACGCCTCCGCGGTCTTCCTGCGCAAGCTCAAGGGCGTCACCGACCCCGAGCGTAAGCGCAAGATCATCGGCCACGAGTTCATCAAGGTCTTCGAACGCTCCATCGCCGAGGTCCAGCGCACGAAGAAGGGCAAGGTCGACTTCCTGGCCCAAGGCACGCTCTACCCCGACGTCATCGAATCGCTTTCGCCCAATGGCGGCCCCGCCGCCACGATCAAGAGCCACCACAACGTGGGCGGCCTGCCGAAGCACATGAAGCTGAAGCTGCTCGAGCCCCTGCGCGAACTCTTCAAGGACGAGGTCCGCGCCCTCGGCGAAGCCCTCGGCCTCCCGCACGACATGGTCTGGCGCCACCCGTTCCCGGGCCCCGGCCTGGCCGTCCGCGTCTGCGGCGACATCACCAAGGAACGCCTCGAGGTACTCCGCAAGGCCGACGACATCTTCATCAACGAGCTCCGCACCTCCGGCCAATACGCCAAGGTCTGGCAGGCCTTCGCGGTCTTCCTGCCGGTGCGCAGCGTCGGCGTCATGGGCGACGGCCGTACCTACGACAACGTCTGCGCCCTACGCGCGGTGACCTCCTCCGACGCGATGACCGCCGACTGGGCCCGCCTGCCGTACGACGTGCTGCAGCGCGCCTCGACCCGCATCATCAACGAGGTGAAGGGCATCAATCGCGTGGTCTACGACGTGTCGTCGAAGCCGCCGGCGACCATCGAATGGGAATAAGCCGGGGTTTGCCCCGTTGACACCCTTTCGGCCCGACCTTACCTAGACGCCAGTGTCTGCACCCGGCTTCCAGGTCATCGCGCGCCGCTGGCGTCCCCGCCGCTTCGACGAGCTCGTCGGGCAGGAGCATATCGTCAAGACGCTCCGCAACGCGCTTGAGACGAAGCGCATGGCGCACGCCTATCTCTTCGTCGGGCCGCGTGGCACCGGCAAGACGACCACCGCCCGCATCCTGGCCAAGGCCCTGAACTGCGCCGGCGGCCCGAAGCCGGACTTCTCCCTCGACGATCCGGTCTGCCTTGCGATCGAGCAGGGCAACTGCCTCGACGTCGTCGAGATCGATGCCGCCTCCAACCGCTCCATCGAAGACGCGAAGAAGATCCGCGATGAGTGCCAGTTCTCCCCGACGAGCTGCCCGTTCAAGGTCTTCATCATCGACGAAGTCCACCAGCTCACGAAGGACGCCTTCAATGCGCTGCTTAAGACCCTCGAAGAGCCGCCGCCCTGGGTGAAGTTCATCTTGGCGACGACCGAAGCCGATAAGGTCCTGCCGACCATCACGTCCCGCTGTCAGCGCCTGGAGTTCCATCCGATCTCCGAGGAAGTCATCGCCGCCCAGCTCGCCCGCATCGTGAAGGCCGACGGCGTGACCGCCGACCAGCACGCGCTCACGGCGATCGCCCGCCTCGCCGCCGGCGGTATGCGTGACTCCCAGTCGATCCTCGACCAGGTCATCTCTTTCTCCGGCAAGCAGATCACGGAGGCCGACGTGCTTTCCATCTACGGCCTCGCTTCGGCCCAGCAGGTCACCGATCTCTGCCAAGGCATCTCGACCGGCGACGGCAAGAAGGTCCTGGCTCTCTGCGATGCCTTCCACGCCGAAGGCCGCGACCTGCTCCGCGTGCTCGCCGACCTTCAGGTTCGCGTCCGCGCCGCCACCCTTGATTCCGTCCGCTCCGGCGGGACCTCCGCCCAGCTGGGCGCACCGCTGGCGACCGAACAGCTGGTCCGCCTCTTGGAGTGCCTGCAGGAAGGGGAGAACGGCATCCGCCAAGGACTTTCGCCCCGTGCGAACTTCGAGGTGACGCTGCTCAAGGCGATCGAGCAAAGTAGGTCACGATCGATAGACCTGCTCATCAAAGACATCGCCGCCGCCGCAGCTGGTCTCCCTCGGGAGCCCGGCCAAAAAAAAATAAGGACCACGCCGGCGGCCCCTGAGGCCGTCGCCGAACCGGTCGCGCCCGCCGCCCAGGCCGCAGCGCCGCCCGCCACGTTCGTGGCCACGCCTTCCCGTTTCGTCGACGTGCCGGTCGAGGACTCCGGTAATCTCGAGGACTCCCTGCCTCCGCTCGACGTCGAGTCCGCCGAGAACGAAGCCGCCAACTCCGACCGCCGTGCCGACTTCGTCTTCCCCGAGTCGGCCCTTGCCAGCCTCCCGGTCGCCGAGGTCGGTAAGACGGCCTTTCCGGGCGACAAGGAATTCATCGAGGCGGTCGAGTCGCTCCCGGCCGGTCTCAAAGAAAAGCTGAAGACCACTATCGGCGCCGACTTCACGGCCCTGCGGCCGATTCCGGCCGGCAAGCTGCGCCGCCCGCTCTGACCGTGGAGCCGTCGTTCGAGATCGGCGTCATCTCCGACACCCACGGCCGCCTGCGCGCCGAAGCCATCCTCGCGCTGGAGGGATGCGACGTGGTCTTCCATGCCGGCGACGTCTGCGATCCGCTGATCGTCCCGCAGCTCGCCGAACTCGCGCCCTGTCACGCGGTCGCGGGCAACTGCGACGACGATGAATCCTTGCCGCTGACCTCGCTGCAGGTCGTTGCCGGACTCCGTGTCCTCGTCCATCATGGTCACCTGCCTGTCGACGAAGCGGCCTTCCGGCCTGACGTCGTCATCACAGGACATACGCATGTCCCGAAGATCGAGCAGGACGACGCCGTGCTGCGGGTCAACCCGGGCAGCGCCGGACCAAGGCGCTTTAACCTTCCTGTCACGGTCGCCCGGATTACGGTGCGACAGGGCAGGGCGAGCGCCCGTCTCATCCCCCTCGACGTCCCATGAAGCAGTCCTTGCCGATCGACGGACTACAGGCCGACCTAGTCGCCGCTTGCGGACGAGTGCGCCGGCTGGTGCTCCGCGCGCCCACGGGCTCGGGTAAGTCGACGCGCATCCCGCAGATGCTCTTGGACCTGAACTTGGTACAAGGCCAGATCGTCGTCCTGCAGCCCCGCCGGATCGCCGCCCGTCTGCTCGCTGCGCGCATCGCGCAGGAACGCGGCGTCCGGCTCGGCGGAGAAGTCGGTTACCAGATCCGCTTCGAGCGCGTCGAGTCGGCCCAGACGCGCATCAAGTTCGTGACCGAGGCCTTGCTGCTCCGGCAGATGGCCTCGGACCCCGAACTCAAGGGTGTCGGCGCGGTGGTGTTCGACGAATTCCACGAACGTAACCTGCACTCCGACGTGGCGCTGGCGCTCGCTCGTCGTCTGCAGGAGACGCATCGCCCTGACCTCCTGATCATGGCGATGTCCGCGACCCTCGATACCGAGGGCGTCGCGAAATGGCTCGGCTCCGCCGAGACTCTGGCCGCCGACGGCCGCGCTTATCCGGTCCAGATCGAGTATACCCATCTGCCGCGTAACTCGACCCGCCCGATCTGGGATGCCGCGGCGGAACAGGTGCGCCGCGTCCTCAGCGAGGAAGCCGAAGGCGATATCTTGGTCTTCATGCCTGGTTCGTATGAGATCATGCGGACCATCGGTGCGGTGCGGAATCTCCCCGAGTCCGGCGGAGTCGATATCCTGCCGCTCTACGGTGAGCTTCCGCCGGAAGAGCAGGATCGCGCGGTCAAGCCGAGCCCCGGCCGCAAGGTGATCGTCGCGACCAACGTGGCGGAAACCTCCCTGACGATTCCCGGGGTCCGCGCCGTCGTCGACGCCGGCCTCGCCCGCATCGCCAGGTTCGACCCGCACCGCGGCATCGACACATTGCTCGTCGAGCCGGTCTCCCAGGCTTCCGCCGAACAGCGCGCCGGTCGCGCCGGCCGTACCGGTCCGGGACGTTGCATCCGCCTGTGGTCACAGACGGACCACGAGGCTCGTCCGCTGCGTGAAGTTCCCGAGATCAAGCGGGTCGACCTCTCGGAGACGATCCTGTTGCTGCTCTCGTCCGGCTGGGGCGAAGCCGCGACCTTCCCTTGGTATGAGAAGCCGGATGACAAGGCCCTGCAGCGCGCGCTGACCGTCCTCGCCGACCTGGGCGCCGTCGATGCGCAGGGTAAGCTCAGCGCCCTCGGCCGGCGGATGTCGGTCTTCCCGGCCCATCCGCGTTACGCACGCATGCTCCTTGCGGCGGGCGACCTTGATTGCGTCTACGAAGTCTGCCGTATCGCCGGTCTCGCCCAAGGGCGGGACATCCTTTTCCGCAAAGTCGACGATCGGACCGAGAACGCCCGCGATTCGGTCGAACAGGAAGACGGCTCCGATTTCTTCCCGCGGCTCGCGCTCCTGCAGCGGGCGGTCGAGATGAAGTTCGACGCCGACGCTTGTGACCGCTTCGGCGTGCACGGCCAGGCGGCGCGTCAGGCCGATCAGGCCGCACGTCAGTTCCTCCGCCTCGCCGAAGGGCAGGGGCTTCCGGTCAGCGACCGCATCGCCGACCCCGCTGCGGTCCGTCGTTGCCTGCTGCTTGGTTTCTCTGACCGCCTCGCCGTCCGTCTCGACGCCGGCACGCTGCGTTGCGCCTTGGTCCATGGCCGCACCGGCGAGCTGCGTCGCGAATCTTCGATCCGCAACGCCAAGCTCTTGGTCGCGGCCGAGGTCGATGAAATCCAGGCCCGCGGCGGCGTGACGACTTACCTCTCGCTCGCGACCGCCATCGAGGAGGCCTGGTTGCAGGAACTCTTCCCGGCCGAATTCTCGACGGTGAATCAGGTCCGTTACGACGGTTCGCAACGTCGCGTAGTCACGCGCGTCGAGCGACGCTTCCGCGACCTTGTGCTCGAAGCCAAGGAGCGTGACGACGCTCCCTCCGATGCCGCCAGCCGCCTGCTCGCGGAAGAGGTCGCCGCCGGTCGCCTTGAACTCGAGAAGTGGGACGCGCCCGTCGACGCTTGGATCCGCCGCGTCAACTTCCTCTCCAAGCATTGCCCTGAGCTCGGCATCCCGCCCTTCGATGAGGCCGCCCGCCGCATGGTGATCGAAGAAGTCTGCGCCGGTGCCGTGGCCTACCGCGACATCCGCGACCGCCCCGTCTTCGGCGTCGTCCGCGGTTGGTTGACGCATGAGCAGGCCATGGCGCTCGAGTCTTATTGCCCTGAGAAGATCGTTTTGCCCCGCAAGAAGCATCCTGCCCGCATCGAGTATACCGAGGACGGTCAGGCCGAGGTCGAGGCGACCGTGCAGGAGCTTTACGATTTCCCAGGTTCGAAGCTGCGCGTCTGCCTCGGGAAGGTCCCGATGGTCGTCTGCATCCAATCGCCGGCCCGCCGCACCCAGCAACGCACCACCGACCTCGATGCTTTCTGGAAGGGCTCTTACGAAGGCGTGAAGAAGGAACTCCGCGGTCGTTATCCCAAGCACGAATGGCGCTGAACGCATGAGCCCTGTCGCCTTCACCTGGTCTTCGGTCCCGATCCACGTCATCGATTTCGAAGGCAGCGCCCGTACTGGCGTGGTCGAGTTCGGCGTCGCCACCTTGCTCGGCGGCGAAGTCGTCTCCGCGGCCACGAGCCTGCACGCTTCGCGCGCACCGGTCCCCGCCATCGACACCCAGTGCCATGGCCTCGGTGCGAAGGAGCTCAAGGGCCGTCCGCCGTTCGAGTCTGAATGGGAGCGCTGGGTGGGCCTGCGGCGGACGGGTTTGCTCGCCGCCCATAACGCCTCGGTCGAATCCGGCCTTTTGCGCGGCACCTGGTCGCGGCCTTCGGCCGTGCCGGGATTTGTCGGTGATGGCTCGGAGCTCGCCGAGTGGGGGCCTTGGATCGACACCTGCCGGCTGGCCCGGGCCTGGGCCCCTTCGCTCGGAGATTTCCGGCTCGGCGCCTTGGTCTCGGCCCTGCGCCTCGGCCCCCGGCTGGACGAGCTGGCTGCCGACCACTGCCCGCCGGGCCGCCGCCGTTATCACTGCGCGCTTTATGACGCCCTAGCCGCCGCCTTGGTGCTTCGGGCGCTCTGCGGCCAAGAGGGGCGCTCCGCCGCGCCTTTGTCACAATTAGTTCGCGACAGCGTATCGGCGCCGGCGGCTGATGACCTCATGCAAGGGGAGCTCGGGCTCTAGTTTCCGCTTCACTCCCGGGGGAGGGCCTACCTAGATAGGCCTACTCCTATGGCCTCCAAGTCCCCCATTCGCGTCGCCGTCACCGGTGCCGCCGGCAACATCGGTTACGCCGCCATCTTCCGCCTCGCCTCCGGCGCCGTCTTCGGCCCCGACCAGCCGGTCGCCCTCAACCTTATCGAAGTCGGACCCGGTCTCAACGCCCTCGCCGGCGTGGTGATGGAACTCCAGGACTGCGCGTTCCCTCTGCTCACCGACGTCGTCGCCACCGGCGACCTCAACGAAGGCTTCAAGGACGCCGATTGGTGCCTGCTCATCGGCGCGGTCCCGCGCAAGGACGGCATGGAGCGCAAGGACCTGCTCGGCATCAACGGCAAGATCTTCATCGGCCAGGGCGAAGCCATCGCTCGCAACGCCAAGAAGTCCGTCAAGGTCCTCGTTGTCGGCAACCCCTGCAACACCAACGCCCTCATCGCGCTGCGTTCCGCCGGTAACCTGCCCGCCGAGAACTTCTTCGCCATGACCCGCCTCGATGAGAACCGCGCCAAGTCGCAGCTCGCCGCCAAGGCCGGCGCCCATAACTCTGTCGTCAAGAACGTAGCCATCTGGGGTAATCACTCTTCGACGCAGTATCCCGACTTCACCAACGCGCTCATCGGCGGCAAGCCGGCGACCCAGGTCATCACCGACCACGCTTGGCTCAAGGAGACCTTCGTCCCTGACGTCCAGAAGCGCGGCGCGGCCGTCATCAAGGCCCGTGGCGCCTCGTCGGCCGCCTCCGCCGCCAATGCCGCCCTCGACACCCTGCGCAGCCTGCATTTCCCGACCCCGGCCGGCGACTGGCATTCCGTCGCCGTGCTCTCCAAGGGCGACTACGGCATCTCTCCGGGCATCATGTTCGGCTACCCGCTCCGCACCAAGGCCGACGGCTCTTGGGAGATCGTGCAGGGCCTGCCGATCGATGCCTTCTCCAAGGAGAAGATCGCGATCACCGAGAAGGAACTGCTCGAAGAGCGCGCGACGGCTTCCGAAGCCCTCGGCTTGAAGCTCTGAAGTCGGCCTTATGAAGCAACAGGCGGCAAGGGACCTCCCTTGACCGCCTTTTTTGCGTCCCTAGGCTGACGTCATGGAGCTTCTCGCCCACGTCGATTGGTTCACGATCATCGCCGCGCTCTGTTTCTGGGGGGCGCTGGTCTGGGCGCAGCATCTGGACCGAGGTTTCCCGCAGTGGCTCAACCGGCTCACCGTGCCTGGCCTTTGGATCTGGGTTTTGGCTTATGTCGGCTCCAGTGAGCCCGGGCCCGTCATGGCCTTGGCCGCCGCTCCGGCTTTCCTCTTCGCGCTCTGGCTTTGGGCGCACGGACTGCGCCGATTCCTCTCCGATGACCTCGCGCCCGCTCCGCGTCGTTACTTGGAGATGTTGTCCGCGACCGGTCCGTTGGTGGCCGCGGTGGCCTGGATCTGGTCGCGCTATGACCGGACCTTCGCGGGTTTCCCTGATCCGCTCGCGACGCTGACCACCGTCCACTTCGCCATCACCTTCGGCGTCCTGCCGCTGGCGATGGCGGCCAGCGAACGTCCGCTCGCCCGCTGTCGTTGGCGTGATCTGGGGCAGTGGCTGTATGTGGCCGGCGCTCCGGCCACCGCGTTATGCTTCGCCTTACGGACGGACCCGCTTCGGCCGGGTGCCATCGAAGTCGCGGCCGCCGTGGTCTTCGCCGCGGGCTTCTTGCTCTGGGCTGCGTTCATGCCCGTCAGGCGCGGCCCGTGGCCTTACGTCTGTCTCGTCCCTGGTTTCCTGCTCGGCGTGGGCTACACCGCCGCGCACGCCTTCGGCTGGGATTATCTCACCATCCCGCAGATGGCGGCGGTGCACGGCTCGCTTAATCTGCTCGGCGCGGTGCTGCTCGCGGCCCAAGCGCCGGCGTTCGATGACGTCGCCGCGCCGGCGCCTGATCTCGCTACGCCCGTCGAGGCCGGCGATCGCGCGACGGCGGTCTTCGCCGATACGCACCGTATCGTGGTCGGTGCTTGGTCGCCGGAAGCCTTTGCGCGGGTGCAGGCAGCTCTGCTCGGTTATCGCTTCTATCCGGAGCATGTCATGGTTCGTCGGACTCAGTTCGAGGACGAAGGCCGCCCGGTGCGCGTCGGCGACAGGCTAGGGCTAGGATTATCCGTTCCTAATCTGCCTGGTCTGGCGCCCCTGATGCTGCCTGCGGTCGTCGAGGTCGACGTCGTGGAAGCCGCCGCTGAAAGCGTCACCTTGGGTTATGTCACGACGCGCAGACATTATGGACGGGGCGTCTGGCGGGCCGAAGTGAAGCGTGAAGGCGAATCACTCGTCCTCACCGTCTCCTATCATGTGCGGCCCAGCCGCTGGTTCGTCTGGTGCGGGTTGCCGGTCTATCGTCGGTTCCAGCTCGCCGCTTTCCGTGCTGGTGCGGACAACCTGCGGCGCTTGGCGGCCTAGAGGACGATCGGCTGATCCTTGGCCTTCGTGTAGGCCGGAGCCGTCATGTAGCGCACCTTCGATCCCTTCATGGCGAAGATACCGTGGCCGTCGAAATCGATGCCAGCCTGGGCCATGTTTGGTAGCGGGCCCATGGCCAGGACATCGTGCACGCTGCGCGTGAACATAGCCGGCCCCGTGAACGCGAGGATCGCGCTCTTCGGCGAGGCGAAGGTGCGTCCTTTATAAGTCGGGTAAGCCTCGCAGATGTTGGCGATGGTCCGGAGCGGGATCGGGTGCCCGGGCGCGAAGCCCAGCCCCCATTGTAGGACCAGCTTGTCCGGGTGGAGTAGGTTGGCCGCCGTCGCCGGATTGCCGGGCGCCGGATTCGCATGAGGCTCGAACGTGATCAAGGCATCCGTGTCTGTTCCGTAAAAACGACGCAGCGGCACGCTCACGCCTTTGCTGATGTCGAAATAGAAACCCCCGCGGTCGGCGAGGAGGCAGTAGCGGAAGAGATCGGCCTTCATCGGACCGAACTGCGCCTGCTGGTAGATTTCGGAGACCGGATGATGGCCCCAGTGGGCGCGCATGTAGTCGTCACGCTGGGCTCGGTCCCAGAGCAGGAAGGTCAGTTCTGGATTCAGCTCGCGGAACGTGGCCAGCTCGCGGAGGTGCGTCTTGCCGAAGAGGCGGTCTTCCCAGGTCTGGAAGACGATCGGCGGGATCTTGCTGGCGAGGGGCGTGGTCGTCGCCGGGCGGTCGCCCAGCGGACGCAGGGGTAGTTCTTTCCAGTAACGGATCGGAGCCAGTAGTTGCTTCAGCCGGTGCAACACGGAATCAAGGGGCGGGCAGGCGGACGAGCGTGATGTCAGCCGGGCGGCAGGTGCCGAGGCGGATCTCGCCCGCATTGGCGGCGGCGAAGATCGGGGGTTCCGGGTGGATCGTCGCGATGCCGCTGGCGGCACGGCCGGCGTTGATCTTCTGGAGGCCGATGAAATCGATGATCACCGGGTTGGCGCTGCCGAGGAGCGTCTTCTCTGAGCGGCACCAGCTCGCGTCGAAGCCCGGACCACCGAGCACCTGGTAGCGCTCCAGTGAGAGGATCGTCAGCACGTTGCGTTTGGCCAGTTTCGGGATGGCGCAGACCTCGACGGCGGCCTTGGAGGCGTTGAAAGGATTTTCGAGGAAGCGTTCGGCGTTGGCCATGTTGCCGATCGAAGCCGCGGCCATCGCGCCATGCACGCCGAGCGAGCGGCTGTCGCTGAGTACCGGCAGGTTGATCCAGAAGTCGACCTCATCGACGAGGGTCTTCGGCAGCACGCTGACGCGGGCGTCGCCCCAGGGGACGTTCGGGGTGCCGGGTCGCGGCAGCACCTGATTCTCGTAACGGAGCCGGCTGTCGGCGGCCCAGCCTGGAGCGAGGGACTCCCACGCCAGGACCGGGAAACCCTCAAAGGCGTCAGGCTGGGAGGATAGCGAAGGCAGGAAGCCGGCCTGTCGGAGGTTGTCCGGCTTGGCGTCGCAAAGGGTGATCGCGCCTTGCGCGAAACCGCGGCGGAGCAGGGCGGCCGTGATCGCGCGGACCAGCGGCTTGGGCGTGGCCAGGCCGGCACCTCCTTCGGAAGAAAGCTTGAGTCCGCAGCGCTTGAGTTCTCCGGGACGGAGGCTGACACCGGTGCGGCCTTCGAACTCCCCGAGGGTCTTCTCCACGGCGACGGCGTAATCACGGTCTTCGAAGCCGCCTAATTTCTGCTCGATGAGGAGCAACTTCGGGTCGGTCGCGGCGTCACCTGCGGCGGAGCCGACGAGGACCAGGACGAGGGCGGCGAAGAAGCGCATATCCGCATCCTCTTCGTTCGCCCGCCCCGCCGCAAGCCGCTGTTTTGTTTGCAGGGGGAGGGGGAGACCCCATCGTGAGGCCCATGTCCGCCCCCGCCGTCCTCCCCCAGCGCCGCATCCTCGGACTCATCTTCCTGACGGTGTTCATGGACATCGTGGGCTTCAGTATCATCATCCCGCTGTTCCCTCATCTTCTTGATCATTATATCCGGACGGAAGGCGCGGCCGGAACCTTGATCGGTTCCTTGAACTCGGCGGCCGAATGGATGGGTGGCGACACGGTCTTCAAGAAGACGGTGCTTTTCGGCGGTCTCCTCAGTACCCTCTACTCATTGCTCCAGTTCGTGTTCTCGCCGATCTGGGGGGCGCTCTCCGACCGTCTGGGCCGTCGCCGTATCCTGACCATTACCTTGGCTGGTAACGCCCTTTCCTATCTCCTCTGGATTTTCGCCGCCCAGTTCTGGGTCGTGGTCGTCACGCGTCTCGTCTCGGGCATGATGGCCGGCAATATCGCCGTAGCCAGCGCCGCCGCGGCGGACATCACCGACGAGAAGGAGCGCACGAAGGGCATGGCCGTCGTCGGCATCGCCATCGGCCTCGGCTTCGTTTTCGGTCCGGTCATCGGCGGCCTGGCTTCCTCGGTGCAGTTCGCCCACGGGACGGTCGCCGGCTCTTTCGGCCTCAACCCTTTCTCCGTGCCGGCGGTTATCGCCGCTTCCCTGGCTTTGCTGAATTTCGTGTTGGTCGTGAAGTTCTTCCCGGAGACGCTCGCGCCGGAACGCCGGGCATCCGCCGATGCCAAGCGCCCGTCGGTCTTCGATCTCGCCACGGTCCGCTCTTCCGCCGTCCGTCGCACCTCGTTCGCCAATCTCGTCTACCAGGTGGCCTTCACCGGCATGGAGAACACCATCGTCTTCCTGACCTTCGCGTTGTTCCTCTACAATCCGCGGGACAACGCTTGGCTCTTCCTCTTCAACGGCGCCTGCATGATCTTCGCCCAAGGTCTCGCCCGGCAGCTCGTCAAGCGACTCGGGCAGCGTAAGGTCATCGTGCTTGGCATGCTGGTAGCATCCGTCGCGTTCGTCTGGGTCGCTTTGATTCCTACTCCTAAGGACGGCTTGCCATCTGCTGCTTGGGCAGAGCCTTCCTTCTATGCGGGCCTCGGCCTGATCTCCTTCGCGACGGGCCTGATCCTGCCGAGCGTCTCGGCCTTGGTGTCGCTTTACTCCGATGCTTCGGAGCAGGGACGTAATCTCGGCATCCTGCGTTCGGCCGGTTCGCTCGCCCGCGTGATCGGTCCGGTGACCGCCGCGTTGCTCTATTTCCACTTCGGCTCCCATTTCTGGGTCTACCTTGGCGGTGCCGTGCTGATGCTCCCGGCGATCTGGATCGTCCGCGGCCTGCCGGATCCGTCCTCGGAAGGCACTTCGGCCTAAACTTTCGCCAAGCTGCGTCCGAGGGCGTCGCCGCCGCGGAGCGTGTGCATCAGGGAGATGCCGCCGCGGAAGGCACCATGGAAATGGAGCCCGGGATGAGCGGCTTCGGCTTGGGCCAACGCGGCTTCCCTCCGCGGCTGGCCGGCGTCGTATTGAGGGATGGCCCGTTCCCATCGCTGAATCCATTCACGTGCTGGCGCCTTTTTGATGCCGAGCGTGGTGGCGAGTTCTTCGTCGACCAACTGACGGAGCGCTTCGTCAGGCAGGCGCGCGAGTTCGGGACGGCGGTCGCCGCCGATGAAGCAGCAGACCAATACGTGGCCCTCGGGGGCGCGTCCTGGCAGCACGGAGGAAGGGAACAGGCAGCCGAGCACGTCGCGATGTTCGCCGCCCGGGGTCAGGTAGCCGAAGCCGTCGAGGGGATGCGGGACGTCCGCGCGGGCGTAGCCACGGGCGACCACGGTCACGGGCGGGACTTGCGCATTCTCCCAATCCCGGAGGAACGGCGTGACGGTCTCGTCGAAGGGGAGGGAGCCCCAATGCCAGCAGGGTGCGGTGACCACCAGGTGCTTTGCGGAGATGCCTTCGTCCGCGCCGTCCGCGCCGCGCCAGGCGACGTTCCAACCGCGCGCGTCACGGCGGAGCGAGGTTGTCACGACTCCTAGCCGGAGGTCTTCTGCCGGAAGGCGCGAAGCCATCGTCTCGGCCAGCTGGCGCATGCCTCCGGGAAAACCGACGACCGTACGTTTGGTCTTCGGGCCGCGGCGCAGTCCATTGAGCACCGATCCATAACTCTGTTCGAGCGCATGGATTCGCGGGAAGCAGCTGGCCATCACCAGTCGGGCCGGGTCGCCCGCATGGACGCCGGAGACGATCGGGTCCATCAGCATCGCGGCGGCTTCGGGACCGAAGCGGCGCGTGGCGAATTCGACGACGGTCTCGCCGGTGTGGCCGCCCTTCGCGCGGAAGGGCTCGGAGAGCAGGCGCAGCTTGCCGCCCCATGTGAGCAGCTTGCTGGTCAGTAGGGTGAGGGGGCTCGGGCCGAGGCCATGGAGTTCGCCCCGGGCGCAGATGTAGCGACGGGCCGCCCGCATGTCGGCCGACTGCATCACCTCGCCTAGTCCGTAAGCGGCCATCAAGGCTGCGTCTTCGGCCCCTTCGAGCTGCAGGGTATTCGGGCCGGTCTCGACGATCCAGCCGGCGTCTAGGTGGGTCCGGATCGAGCCACCGACTTGGCTGGCCGGCTCGAGGACCTTGACCTTCGCCCCGGCACGGAGCATCGCATGGGCCACGGCCAGGCCGGCCGGCCCGGCTCCGAGGATGACTGCGTCGTAGCCCATACGGCATCTTCGGTTGATAAGCCTAGGGTTGGCAACCCTGCGTCGTTCGGGCTGTCTGGAAAGCATGAGGTCATTCTTCGTCCTGCTCCTGCCCTTGGCCTGTCTGGCGGATACCGTCACCATGAAGGACGGCACTTTTCTCAAAGGCCGCATCGAACGGATCGTCGACGGCGTGATGGAGTTCCGCGCGCCTTCGCTTGGCGCCGCGAACCTGCTGCGGCTGGAACTCGCGCAGGTCGAGTCTTTCATCACGGACGAGTCCGTCCGCGTGAGCGCGGGTGGCGTCGTCTCGGATGGCGTCGCCTCCGCGGCGGGCGGACGGGTCGTCACGCGCGGCGGCCGCGAGACCAATACCCTCGACCAGGCGATCGAGCTCTGGCGGGAGCCTTCGCAACGCCCCTCCGAGACGGGTGACACGCGCCAATGGGTCACGCAGGCGGACGCAGATCTCTCCGGCCGAAGCGGCGTGGTGGCCGGCTCGGGTTTCAGCACGGGCTTTTCGGCGAAGGGCGTGACCAAGGCGGACACCTTGATCGGCGGCGTCCGCTTCATGCGGGCCGAGGCTCAGGACCGGATCTCGGCCGATGACCTCCATGTGACCCTTTCGTATGAGACGAATCCGACGAACGTCCTCTTCTGGTATCTCCGCACCGACACGGGCTTCGACAACGCCCGGCAGATCGACTTCTTCTCCGTCAACGCCGTCGGTCTGGGCTTCCGTCTGTTCACGGACGCCAAGGGCAAGCTCGATGCCCGGGCCGGCCTCGGTCATCGCATCGAAATCTTCGACGACACCCTCGAGCCCAACCGGGCGGCGCCCTCCGGAGACTTTGGCCTGATCTTCACGCGCGAACTCGGCTGGGCCGCCTGGGATACCTCCTTGAATTTCGTCCCCTCCTTCCAGGTCACCGGTGACTACTACGTCCGACACGAGAGCAGTTTGAATCTTCTCCGCAGCGCGGGCCCGTTGTCCTTGAGGGTCGGCCTCTCCAATAATTTCCGCTCCAAGCCCCTGCCCACACAGGTCAAGACCGACACCGCCTACTTCCTCCGGACGACCTATGTCTGGAAATGAGCAGGGCTATTTTGATTAAAATTAGGCACACTTGTCGAAAAAGACACAAAACCCCCTGTGAATGGTTACCTATTGAACCGTGGCACACGGGGTGCTTTGAAATTGTTCGTAATTAGTCATCTTTCCAATCCCCCATCCATGAGCACCAACCCAGCCCGTCGCAACGCCATCGAAGCGATTGCCTCCCAGCCTCGCCTTCAGGGCAGCTTCGACTTCCGCAATGAGAAGATCGACCTGATCTACGGCCAGAATGTCTTCTCTCTCGATAAGATGGAGAAGCGTCTCCCGAAGGACGTTTTCAAGTCCCTCAAGTCTAACATCGAATCCGGTGCCAAACTTGACGCCGCCTCGGCTGACGTCGTCGCCGCCGCCATCAAGGATTGGGCTCTCGAGCGCGGCGCCACGCACTACGCTCACGTTTTCTACCCGCTCACCGGTTTCACCGCCGAGAAGCATGACACCTTCTTCGAACCCAATGGCAACGGCACGCTCGCCCAGTTCTCCGGCAAGGCGCTGATCCAGGCCGAGCCCGACGCCTCCTCGTTCCCGAACGGCGGTCTCCGCTCCACCTTCGAAGCCCGCGGCTACACCGCTTGGGACGTCACCTCCCCGGCTTACATCTTCGACACCGAGAACGGCTCGACCCTCTGCATCCCGACGGCGTTCGTCTCCTGGAAGGGCGAAGCCCTCGACAAGAAGACCCCGCTGCTCCGTTCCATGGCTGCGGTGAACAAGGCCGCCTCGCGCGTCCTCGCCCTCTTCGGCAAGAAGCACGGCTACATCTCCGCTTCGTGCGGCCCTGAGCAGGAGTACTTCCTGATCGATTCCCGCCTCTTCCACCTCCGTCCCGACCTCTACACCTGCGGTCGCTCCCTCTTCGGCGCCAAGCCGGCCAAGGGCCAGGAGTTCGAAGACCAGTACTTCGGCACCATCCCTGACCGCGTCCTCGCTTGCATGATGGAAACCGAGCGCGAGTGCTTCAAACTCGGTATCCCGATCAAGACCCGCCACAACGAAGTCGCTCCGGCGCAGTACGAAGTGGCTCCGATTTACGAATCCGCCAACGTCGCCCACGATCACCAGATGCTCACGATGACGTTGCTCCGCCGCGTCGCCACCAAGCATGGTTTCGTCTGCCTCCTCGCCGAGAAGCCCTTCGCGGGCGTCAACGGCTCCGGCAAGCACGTCAACTGGTCCATCGGTGGCGCCGGCGTCGGCAACCTCCTCGAGCCCGGCCACAACCCGCACGAGAACGCCCAGTTCCTCACCTTCTGCTCCGCGGTCATCCGCGCCGTCGACCTGCATCAGGGTCTGCTCCGTGCTTCCGTCGCCTCGGCCGGCAACGACCACCGCCTCGGCGCCAATGAAGCCCCGCCCGCCATCATCTCGATCTACCTGGGCGATATGCTCAACGAAGTCATCGAGCAGGTGAAGAAGAGCGGTTCCGCTTCCAGCTCGCGCAAGGGCGGTCACATGACCCTCGGCGTCGACACGCTCCCGGTCCTCCCGAAGGACGCCGGCGATCGTAACCGTACCAGCCCGTTCGCCTTCACCGGCAACAAGTTCGAGTTCCGCGCCGTCGGTTCCGCCTTCTCGGTGGCCGGCCCCCTGACCGTGCTCAACACGATCATGGCCGACTCGCTCGACAAGCTCGCCGACGAACTCGCCGCCGCCCTCAAGAAGAACTCCGACTTCAACTCCGCGCTCCAGAGCGTCCTCAAGGACATCCTCACCAAGCACGGCCGGATCATCTTCAACGGCAACGGTTACTCCGAAGAGTGGCACAAGGAAGCCGCCAAGCGCGGCCTCAAGAACCTCCGCACGACCCCCGACGCGCTCCCTGAGATCGTCGCCAAGTCGACGGTCGAGGTCTTCGAGCGCCAAGGCGTCCTTTCCAAGGCCGAACTCGAGTCCCGCGAAGAGATCTACACGCACTCCTACGTGCTCGCGATCAACACCGAGTCGAAGCTCGTGGCCGAGATCGCCAAGACCCTGCTCCTCCCGGCTGCGCTCAAGTACGCCGCTGACCTGACCCCGGTCGAGAAGACCAAGTCCGGCGGCAAGCTGCGCAAGGAAGTCGTCGGCCTGGCTGACGAGCTCTCCGCCGCCATCGACGCCCTCGACACCGCCCGCGACGTCACCAAGTCCGACACGCACGCCCAGGCCAAGCACTCCTGCGACAAGGTCCTCCCGGCCATGCTCAAGGTCCGCGCCGCCGCCGACGCCCTCGAAGAGATCGTCGCCGACGAATACTGGCCGCTGCCGTCCTACCAGGAACTGCTGTTCCTCCGCTAAGCCTCATCCGGCTTTGCCGAGACCAAGGGCCGAACCTCCGGGTTCGGCCCTTTTTGTTGCCCGGCCCGGTCGGCGGGTCCCCCAAAGCAGAAGGCCCGTCGCGATGACGGGCCTTCGGATGCTTGGGTCAGGACGGACGCTTAGACGTTGTCCCACTTCTTGCGCAGGTAGGCGCTGAAGTTCTTGACCTTCTTCTTGCGACGACGGCGTTCGGCCGGCTTCTCGAAGCCTCGCTTGGCGCGGGCGTCCTTGATGATGCCTTCGCGGTCGATCTTCTTCTTGAGGCGGCGGAGAGCCTTGTCGACGGTCTCGCCTTTGCGAATCTTGATTTCTACGGACATGTGAGCGTTTGGAGGGTCGAAAGAACAAGGGGGGAGGGCGTTCGTCAACCCCGAATCCTCGGGGAATGAAATCGTGAATAAGTGGCCCGCGGGGAGGGCACTAGACGCTTGCGGCGGGGGTAGGGCAGGCCAATCGTGCCTTTCACCCCTCGATGTACCTCAAGGAAATCGTCGCCAACGGATTCAAAAGCTTCGCCGACCGGACCCGCATCGAGCTCCGTCCCGGGGTCACGGCCGTGGTCGGTCCCAATGGCTGCGGTAAGTCCAACATCGTCGACGCGATTCGCTGGGTCTTGGGCGAACAGTCCGCCAAATCCCTGCGCGCCCCGGCGATGCAGGACGTCATCTTCGCCGGCACCGACCGCCGCAAGCCCCTCCCCCAATGCGAGGTCGAACTGATCTTCGCCGACTGCGAAAAGGAACTGGGCACCGCCTTCGCCGAAGTCTCGGTCATGCGCCGCCTCCACCGCGAGGGGGCCAGCGACTACTTCATCAACGGGAAGCCTTCGCGCCTGAAGGACATCCAGCGCCTCTTCATGGATACCGGCATCGGCCGCATGTCCTACTCCTTCATGGTGCAGGGCCAGATCGACCAGATCCTGTCCGCCAATCCCGCCGAGCGCCGCTACCTCTTCGAAGAGGCCGCCGGCATCACTCGCTACAAGGCCCAGCGTCGTGAGGCGCTGAACAAGCTCAGCGGCGTCGACGCCAACCTCGCGCGCATCACCGACGTGGTCAGCGAAGTCGGCCGGCAGATCGCTTCCCTTCGCCGTCAGGCCGCCAAAGCGCTGCGCTACCGTCGTCTGCGCCACCGTTTCACGCACCTCGACCTTGCCTGGCACGCCAAGCAGTTCGGTGACCGTCGCGCCCAGGTCGCGACGCTCGAGACCGACGCCACCGCTTGCCGCGCCGACGTCACCGCCCTCACCGACGGCCTGCGCGACCGCGAGGCTGCGCTTCTCCAGACCCGCGCCCGCCGCGCCGAACTCGCCGAACAAGTCCAGCTCGCCCAGCAGGCGCTCTTCGACCTCCGCACCGCCCGCGAGAACGCCGAGAACGAAGCCCGCACTTCCGACCTCCGTTCCGACGACCTCGCTTCGCGCCTCGCTGAGGCCCGCCGCGAAGCGCAGGAAGCCGAGCTCCAGATCGCCGAGTATGAGCTCCGCCTCCGCGGCAGCTCCGATGCGAAGTCGACGGCCGCCGGTTCCGTTTCCGCCACTGACGCCGCTTATCGCGAGAAGACCGCCCAGGTCGAGGAAGCCGCCCGTCAGGTCGTCGAGGCCGAGAACCGGCTCCGCCGCGCCCGCCAGGACATCCTCGTCGCCGAAGGCGAGATGACCCGCGCCCGCGGCGACGTCACCAACCTCGAAGTCGATCTCCGCGGCTATCAGTCCCGTCACGTCGACCTTTCCGACTCTCTCACTCAGGCCAAGCAGGACCGACTCGCGCTCGAGCAGCGCGTCACCGAATCCGGCGTCGTCGTCACGACCCGGCACGGCGAACTCCAGGCCGCGCGCACGGCCGAGCAGGAAGCGACCGAGAAAGGCCGCGACCTCCTCAACGATTTCCGCGCGCTCCAGCAGACGATCTCCGAGCAGGACCGTAAGGTCGCCAAGCTCTCCGCTCAGCTCGGCCTGCTCGAGCAGATGCAGTCCCGTCTCGAAGGTTTCTCCGAAGCCGCGAAGGCCGTGCTGCGCGGCGAGTTCGCCGAAGAACTGCGTTCCGGCAAGGCTTCCGCGCTCGCCGACCTCGTCACCGTCGTCGACGTCTCCGCCGCCGCCGCCCTCGAGAACATCCTCGGGGCCGCCTCCGAGGCCGTCGCCCTCGACTCCGCCGAATTCCTGCCGGGCATCGTCGCCAAGATGGGCGAACGTCAGCTCGGTCGCGCGGTCTTCCAGGTCGAAGCCCCGCCCGCGTCCCGCAGCGGTTCCGCCGCTCCCGGCTGGCTCCGTCCGGCCACCTCGGCCGTGCAGGCCAAGTCCCCCGACCACGCCCGCCTCGTCGCCAATCTTTTCGACGGCTGCTACGTCTGCCCGTCCCTCGGTGATTTCATCGCCTGGTGGCGCGCCAATCCCGGCTTCGAATTCTTCCTCGTCGCGACCACCGACGGCGATCTCGTCGACCGCCGCGGCCTCGTCTACGCCGGCAAGCCCCGCAAGGCCGCCGCCAACGCCGGTTCGGGCGTGTTCTCCCGCGAAAGCGAGATCCGCGCCGTCCGCGCTTCGCTGGAATCCGAGAACGACCAGCTCACGACCCTCAACGAGAAGGCCCTCGGCATCCAGTCCGCGATGGACGCCAATGAGCTCGACGTCTCTTCCGCCCGCGATGCCACGCAGTTCGCCGCGCAGGAACTTTCCGTCGCCCAGGCCGACGAGCGTTCGGCCCGCCAGACGCTCACCGCCGCCGACGACCGTATCCAACGCGAAGAGCGTCAGCTCGCCGAACTGGACAACGCCAAGTCCGAGGCGCTCAAGCGCCGCGACCGCGCGCAGGAGACGCTGACGGCCAAGGACGCCCAGGTCGCCGAACTCCGCGCGACGATCTCCTCCGGCGAAGGTCAGCTCGAGTCCGCCCGCGCCGAGTCCGACGTGCGTCGCAACGCGTTGGGCGAAGCCCGTCTCGCCCATGCCGAGCAGCGCCAGCGACTCGAACTCGTCGGCCGCGAACTCGCCGACCTTGAGTCGCGTCGCGCCGAAGCCACCGCCCGTCTGAATTCGCGCCGCATCGAAGCGCAGCAGAACGAGAAGCTCATCGCCGAGCTCAAGGCCTTGGCCGTGACCGCCCGCGAGACCTCCGCCCGCCTCGCCGGCGAGGTCGAAACCGCCTCCACGCAGCTCAACGAACAGCGCCACGCCCTCGCCGAGACCGACGCCGCCGTCGAATCCGAAGACCGCGTCCTCTCCGTCGATCGCGACCGGCTGCGTGTCGCCGACACCCGCCTCAAAGGACTTGAGGTCTCTCTCGCCGAGCAGACTTCGCAGTGCGGCTTCATCGTCGAGAAGGTCCAGGCCGACCATCAGCTCGACGTCGCCGACGTCGACTGGCGCCTCCAGCTCTGGCTTTCCGACGGCGAACCCGAAGGCATCGCCAGCTTCGACGACCTCGAAGAGACCGACGAAGAGGGTTCCCGCCCGGCCCCGAAGGCCGTCGCCCGCCGCGGCGAACCGACCGCCGAGGACCTTGCCGCGATGGAATCCGCCGACTGGCCGCCTCTCGTGCGCGAAATCGCCGATCTGCGCGACCGCATGGCTGGCATGGGTTCCGTCAATCTCGTCGCCGTCGAGGAATACTCCTCCCTGCGCGACCGCCACGACTTCCTCACCAAGCAGAGCGATGACCTTTGGAAGGCGAAGGAAGAGCTCACCAAGGCGATCGACGAGCTCAACCAGACCTCGCTCAAGCTCTTCACCGACACTTTCGAGCAGGTGCGCAAGAACTTCAAGTTCACCTTCGAGCGCCTCTTCGTCGGCGGCGCGGCCGACCTCACCATGGTCCAGGCCGAAGATCCGCTCGAGAGCGGCATCGAGATCGTCGCTCAGCCGCCCGGCACCAAGCTCCGCGGCATCACGCTGCTGTCCGGCGGCCAGAAGACCATGACCGCCGTGGCCCTGCTCTTCGCCATCTACATGGTGAAGCCCTCGCCCCTGTGCGTGCTCGACGAGCTCGACGCCCCGCTGGACGACGCCAACGTCAACCGCTTCACGGACATCATCCGCGAGTTCACCCGGTTCTCCCAGTTCGTGGTCATCACCCACAACAAGCGCACCGTCTCCGCCGCCGACGCCATCTTCGGGGCCACCATGCAGGAGAAGGGCGTCACCCGCCTGTTCTCCATGCGTTTCAATAAGGAGCGCGACGAGGCCGAGCCGACCCAGCCGGGCGGCGGTTTCACGATGGCCCGCTGAGGTCGCTTGCCTTGGGCGGGCGGTCGGCTAGGGTGGGGGAGTCATGCTCCGTCATCTCACCGCGCTTGTCCTCTTGCCGGCCATGGCCCTCGCCGGCGTCACCTTCGAGACTGATACCCGCCCCGTCAATCGGGCGGCTCCCGGCGCGAGTTACGCCGATATGCTCGCCCGGATCACACCTGCGGTCGTGAGCGTGCGCACCGCCGAGGTGATTCCGGCCTCCGTCCTCAAACGTTACAGCGGACGCATCGATCCGGATAAGGTCATGCAGGATGCGCAGACCGGCGAGACGCTCCTGCCCACCGGGCTCGGTTCAGGCACGATCATCCATCCGGACGGTTATGTGATCACCAACCGCCACGTCGTCCTGCAGGACAATCGTCGCGGCGTCGCCAAGACCGTCATCGTGCAGCTTGCCGATCGGCGTGAATTCCGGGCCAAGGTCCTCGGGGTCGACGCCGGTACGGACATCGCCGTCCTCAAGATCGAAGGCCGCAACCTGCCTTACGCCAAATTTGCCGACAGCGACAAGGCCCGCGTGGGGGACGTCGTCTTCGCCATCGGCAATCCGCTGGACGCCGGCCTCACCGTCACTTCCGGCATCGTCTCGGCCTTGGGGCGCTCCGGCAAGCTGGGCATGGGCATGGCCTTCGAGGATTTCATCCAGACCGACGCCGCGATCAATCCAGGCAATAGCGGCGGGCCTCTGATTGACTTCGAGGGTCGCCTGCTGGGCATGAACACCGCCATCAAGTCCGGAACCGGACTGAGCGTCGGCCTCGGCTATTCCATTCCTTCGAACCTCATCACCGCCGTCGCGTTGGATCTCGCTAACCAAGGGCGCGTCGTCCGCGGACTGATCGGCGTGCAAGGCGAGGACCTTTCCGTCGCCGAAGCCACGAAGCTTTCGCTCGGTCAGGCGGGTGCTGTCCGCCTAGTACTCGTCTCCGATGAAATGCCGGCGGCCAAGGCCGGACTGAAGGTCGGCGACATCGTCGTAGGCCTGAATGGCAAGCCGGTCGAAAACTGGAATGAGATGCGCCTGGAGATCTCGCGTCGTCGCCCAGGCGAAGTACTCACGTTGAATTACATCCGCGAAGGCCGTGGCTCGCTCGCGCGCCTGACCGTCGCGGAACGTCCGCTCGACCGCTGAGCATGGGCGCGCTTTCCACATTCCGGAACCTGGCCGGCGGCCGGTTGCCGCCGCTGACGCGGACCGCCTTGCTCTGCGGACTCAGCGCCTTCGTGGGGGCCTTGGTCTTTTTCAGTCCCGGGGCAGGCGGGAGCCCACCCGCTCAGCCGCTGACCCAAGGTGTCCGGCTGGTTCCTCCCGGCGACGCGCGGACTGAGAGCGTCGTGCTCTTGGATAGTTCAGCGGTCTATCTGCCTGCCCCGACCAAGGCAGCCAAGGCCGGTCGTGGCGAGGTCGGCCAGCCCGAGGACGCCCCTTTTGCCGCATCGAGTCCGATTCTGCAGTTCGACCCCGCCAAGCCGCTGGGCAAGGACTCCATGCTACAGGTCCCCCGCCAAGCCATCCCCGCCCCGGCCCAAGCGATCCCCCTGACCGCCCAGGAGCCGCTGACGACCTTCGGGTCTCAGGGTTTCCGTGACGTCAAACTCGAGCCGAGGGCGGCTTTTTTCGAAGTTTATCCGCTTCAAGGGGGTTATAAGTCTCTTATCAATGGGAAAATCACCCATTTTGTTGATAATAAATATGAAAATGGGGTTATTTCAGGGAAAAACGCCACTTTAGGCGGAAGCTTCGAGGCCATTCTCAGTGTCGATAGCCTTGGGCAGTCCCCCCTAGGGGCGGTCTTGCGCCATACTGGCTCAAAAACCCTGGATGAGGCCGTTCGGCGATGGGCGGCCTCGATCGAGTGGGGGCAGCGCCTGCCACCGGGAGTTTACCGCCTGATCGTAGGCCCCTGAGCGACCGCCAAAAGGGTTGTAAAACCCTTGCAAAAAACCGCTTGACGGAGGGGGATTCGATGGTCATTCAAACCCTTCCCTTCGCGTCTTCAAGCACGTCGACGGTTCGCCCCTGTAGCTCAGTTGGCAGAGCGCGTCCTTGGTAAGGACGAGGTCGCTGGTTCAAATCCAGTCGGGGGCTCCATCACTTTCCACACACCAAACCTAACCACCTCCTCACCACCAAAAACCATGGCCAAAGAGAAGTTCAATCGCACCAAGCCTCACGTCAACGTCGGCACCATCGGCCACATTGACCATGGCAAATCGACCACCACCGCCGCCATCGTGGCCGTGCAGGCCCGTCGCGGCCTCGCCGAGAACAAGTCCTACGCGGAAATCACCAAGGGTGGTACCGTCCGTGACGCCACCAAGACCGTGACCATCGCCGCCTCGCACGTCGAGTACGAGTCCATCAACCGTCACTACGCCCACGTCGACTGCCCGGGCCACGCCGACTTCGTCAAGAACATGATCACCGGCGCCGCCCAGATGGACGGTGCGATCCTGGTCGTCTCCGCTGCTGACGGCGTCATGCCCCAGACCAAGGAGCACATCCTCCTCGCCCGCCAGGTCGGCGTGCCGAAGATCGTCGTCTGGCTCAACAAGGTCGACCTCTCCGAGCCCGACCTGATCGACCTCGTCGAGATGGAAGTCCGCGACCTCCTCAACAAGTACAACTACGAAGGCGACACCGCCAAGATCGTCCGTGGTTCCGCCACCGCCGCCCTCGAAGGCACCCCGGAAGGCGAACAGTCCATCCAGGACCTTCTCGCCGCCCTCGACTCCGAGATCGCCGAGCCTAAGCGCGAAACCGACAAGCCCTTCATGATGTCCGTCGAAGACGTCTTCTCCATCACCGGTCGTGGCACCGTCGCCACCGGTCGTATCGAGCGCGGCGTCATCAAGGTCGGCGAAGAAATCGAAATCGTCGGTCTCCGCGACACCCTCAAGACCACCGTCACCGGCGTCGAAATGTTCCGCAAGGAGCTCGACCAGGGCCAGGCCGGCGACAACGTCGGTCTCCTCGTCCGCGGCATCGAAAAGAGCCAGATCGAGCGTGGCCAGGTGCTCGCCAAGCCGGGTTCCATCAAGCCCCACACCGTCGCCAAGGCCCAGATCTACGTCCTCAAGCAGGATGAAGGCGGCCGTCACACCTCGTTCGCCAACAACTACCGCCCGCAGTTCTTCTTCGGTACCTGCGACGCGACCGGCACCGTCATCCTCCCGGAAGGCGTGGAAATGGTGATGCCTGGCGACAACGTCACGATCACGATCGAGCTGCAGAAGCCCGTCGCGATGGAAAAGGGCCAGCGCTTCGCTCTCCGCGAAGGTGGCAAGACCATCGGCGCCGGCCAGATCCTCGAAATCACCAAGTGATTTCCTGACCAAAAACGACCTACTACGGTGCCGAGGCCCCCTCAAAAGGGCCCCGGCATTCGTCTCTTTAACCACCAGTACAGGACGGTAGCTCAATTGGCAGAGTAGCGGTCTCCAAAACCGTTGGTTGTGGGTTCGACTCCCTCCCGTCCTGCCACTCTCACCACAACACCACCAGCATCATGTTCAGCTTCCTCGGACGCCTCCGCGCTTTCTGGAACGAGACCATCACCGAGGTCTTCGTCAAGGCTTCGTGGCCCACCGCCAAGGAGCTCGCCGACTCCACGCTGGTCGTGATCGCCGCCGTCGCCCTCCTGGGCGCCGTCGTCTTCCTCTGCGACTTCTCCCTCTCCAACTTCGTCCAGTTCGCGACCAAGCTCGTGCGCTGATCCGCCCCCCATGTCCTCTCCCTCTGATTTCCGCTGGTACACCCTCCAGACCCTCTCGAACAACGAGAGCAAGGTGAAGCGTCTGCTCGACAAGGCCATCAAGGACGAGGAGATGGGAGACTTCGTCGCCGAGATCCTGATGCCGGTGAAGACCGTCAAGGACTTCCGCAACGGCAAGAAGCGCGAGAGCGAGATGAAGCTCTATCCTTCGTATCTCTTCGTCCGCGCCCGTCTCTTCGACGACGAAGGCACGCTGCTCGAGGCTCCTTGGAGCTTCCTGCGCAAGACCGACGGTGTCATCGGACTCATCGGCGGACAGAATCCCGTCGCCCTCAAGACCGAGGAGATCAACACGATCCTCCAGCAGGTCGCCGACGCCGCCGACAAGGTGGTCCCGAAGATCACCTTCAACATCGGAGAGCGCGTCAAGATCACCGACGGACCCTTCGCCAATCTGGCCGGCAATATCGACAAGATCGACGCCGACCGCGGCAAGCTCGAGGTCTCCGTGGACATCTTCGGTCGTTCCACCCCGGTCGAACTCGAATTCTGGCAGGTCGAACGCGACGACCGCGACTGATCCCTTTTCATCAACCCAACCATCTAAACACCCACCATGGCTAAGAAAGTCGTCGGCGAAATCAGGCTCCAGCTCCCCGCGGGCGCCGCTAACCCTGCTCCTCCCGTCGGCCCCGCGCTCGGCGCGAAGGGCGTCAACATCATGGCGTTCTGTAAGGAATTCAACGCCAAGACCAAGGACCAGGCCGGCATGATCCTCCCGGTCATCATCTCCGTCTACCAGGACAAGTCCTTCACGTTCATCCTGAAGTCCCCGCCCGCTTCCGTCCTCCTCAAGAAGGCCGCGAAGATCGAGTCCGGCTCCAAGGTCCCGAACCGCGACAAGGTCGGCAAGGTCACCAAGAAGCAGCTCCTCGAGATCGTCGAGCTGAAGAAGAAGGACCTCAACGCCGTCAACCCGGACAACGCCGCCCGCATGATCGCCGGCACCGCGCGTTCGATGGGCATCGAGGTCATCGGTTAATTTCACCCAACCCTAATCCAACCAAACCACTGCATCCCGCAGGAGACCAAAAGTCGCTATGAGCAAAAAACCCAGCAAGCGCTACCGCGCCGCCCTCCAGGTCGCCGACCTGAAGGCCAAGTATGACGTCACCCAGGCCGCCGAGATCATCAAGAAGATGCCCGGCGCCAAGTTCGACGAGACCGTCGAGATCTCCGCCTTCCTCGGCGTCGATCCCAAGCAGTCGGACCAGATGGTCCGCGGCACCGTCTCCCTCCCGAACGGTTCCGGCAAGAAGATCAAGGTCCTCGCGTTCACCGAGAACCCGGCCGAAGCCCTCGCTGCCGGCGCCGATTACGCCGGCCTCGCCGACCTGATCGCCAAGGTCAACGGCGGCTTCCTCGACTTCGACGTCGCCATCTCCACCGTCTCCGCGATGAAGGACGTCCGTCAGGTCGCCCGCGTCCTCGGTCCGAAGGGCCTCATGCCGAACCCGAAGTCGGGCACGGTCTCCGATGACCTCGCCAAGACCATCAAGGAAGTGAAGGCCGGTCGCGTCGAATTCAAGATGGATAAGACCGGCAACATCGTGATCGTCGTCGGCAAGAAGTCGTTCACCGCCGCCCAGCTCACCGAGAACGCCCAGGCCGCCCTGGCCGCCCTCGTCAAGGCCCAGCCCGCCGGCTTCTCCGGTGGCCGCTTCATCAAGTCGATCACCCTCAGCGCCAGCATGAGCCCCGGCGTCGCCGTCGACCTCAAGCCCTACTCGGCCGCCGTCGCGACCGCCTAATCATAACCACGCCCAAGCGAACCCACGAACATGCGCGCTGAAAAACAATTCCTCGTCGACGAAGTCGCCGCCCAGCTGGCCAGCTCCAACTACCTGCTGCTCGCCAACTTCACCGGCGTCACCGTCGAGAACGCGACCGCCGTCCGTAACCAGCTCCGTGCCCACGGCGCCGAGTACCACGTCGTCAAGAACAGCATCCTCAACATCGCCGCCAAGCAGGCGAAGCTGCCGGACATCTCGGCCCACCTGAGCGGCCACACGGCCCTCGTCACCGGCGGCAACAATCCGACCGGCGTCGCCAAGATCCTGGTCACCTTCTTCAAGGACTTCGCCAAGCTCGAAGTGAAGGGCGGCGTCCTGGACGCCAAGATCCTTACCAAGGCCGAAGTGGAATACCTGTCGAAGCTGCCGTCCCTCGATGGCATCCGCGCTCAGCTCCTCTCGCTGCTCTCCACCCCCGCCTCCCAGTTCGTCCGCCTCCTGGACGCCAAGCGCGAGAAGGACGAGAAGGCCGCCTAAACCCTTTCCTCGCGAAGGCGTCGCCATGTGGCGGCGTCCGAGCGGGGGGAATCCAAACCCAAAAACAACACACATCCAAAGAACCCCGGTTAGGGGCCTCGCGCCCTCAAATGTCCTTCATCGGACGCTAACCATTCAAGGAACCCAGATACCATGAGCAACATCACCAAAGACCAAGTCATCGAGTGGCTCAGCGCCCAGTCCGTCCTGGACATCGCTAACCTCGTGAAGGACCTCGAGACCAAGTGGGGCGTTTCCGCCGCCGCTCCTGTCGTCGTCGCCGCCGCTGGTGGCGCCGCCGCCGCCGCACCTGCCGAAGAGAAGACGACGTTCGACGTCATCCTCAAGGCCAAGGGCGCGACCCCGATCAATGTCATTAAGGAAGTCCGCGCCATCACCGGCCTGGGCCTCAAGGAAGCCAAGGACCTCGTCGACGGCGCCCCGAAGCCCGTCAAGGAAGGCGTGTCCAAGGACGAAGCCAAGGATATCGAGACCAAGCTCAAGGCCGCCGGCGCCGAGGTCGAGGTCAAGTAATCCGTCTTCCGACGCACATCTGCAGAGCGGGGAGGGTAGCACCCTCCCGGGTCCGGCGACCCCTCCCCGCTTTTTCTTTCCCACGGCCGCCTAGTCCGACCCCACCAGGCAAACCAGTCAGCACCACCGAAACAACCCGACACTCCGAGCCCACCTTCACCAGCCATGCCTCAAGAGCGCAAAAACTTCGGTAAACTACGCGAAGTCATCCCTCCGCCCAACCTGATCGAGAACCAGATCTTCTCGTTCAACGATTTCCTGCAGTTGGACGAATCCGCGTCCGCCCGCAAGAACGTCGGCCTGGACGCGGTCTTCCGCGAGGCTTTCCCGGTGGAGAGCAACAACGGCAACTTCCGTCTCGAGTATCTCGAGTACGGCCTGGTGCTGCCCAAGCAGACCGAACTCGAGTGCATCCGCGAAGGCACGACCTACGCGATCTCGGTGATGCTCAAGCTCCGCCTCCGTGAGAAGGGCGCCTTCAAGGATGAAGAGATCCTGATGGGCGAGATCCCGATGATCACCGACCGCGGCTCCTTCATCGTCAACGGCGCAGAGCGCGTCGTCGTCTCCCAGCTCCACCGCTCTCCCGGCATCTGCTTCGAAGAGTCCGCCCACACGAGCGGCAAGATGCTCCACGCCTTCCGCATCATCCCGGACCGCGGCACCTGGATCGAAGTCCAGTTCGACCAGAACGACCTCCTCTGGGTCTACCTCGACCGCCGCCGCCGTCGCCGCAAGTTCCTCGTCACGACGCTCCTCCGCGCCTTCGGTTACAAGGACGACAAGGACATCCTGGCCCTCTTCTACCAGCACCGCGAACTGACGGCCAAGGCCGCCCTCGAACTCGACCCGGAAGAACTCTCCCAGCTCGTCTACGCCGACCCGATCGTCGACGTCGAGACCGGCAAGGTCGTCGCCAAGCAGTACGACAAGCTCTCCCGCGAGACCCTCAAGGAGATCCACAAGCAGCTCCCGAAGCAGAAGTTCGGCGTCTTCGACACCGCCTTCGACAACGGTTCCATCATCCTCTCGCTCCGTAAGGACATCGGCGCCGTCCGTAACGAGGAAGAAGCCCTCAAGGAGATCTTCCGCAAGCTCCGCCCCGGCGAGCCCGTCAACGTCAAGGGTGCCCGCGCCCACATGCAGCGCCTCTTCCAGGATCCGCTTCGTTACGACCTCGGTCGCGTCGGCCGCTACAAGCTCAACCAGAAGCTCAGCCTCAACGTCTCGCTCGACACCCGTACCATCACCCCGGAGGACATCGTCGAAGCCACCAAACTGCTCTGCAAGCTGAGCGCCGGCGACGGCGCCATCGACGACATCGATCACCTCGGTTCCCGTCGCGTGCGCAATGTCGGCGAGCTCCTCGCCAACCAGTGCCGCGCCGGCCTCAAGAACGTCGTCAAGACGGTCAAGGCCCGCATCAATGAGTACGACCAGAGCGTCGACTCGATCACCCCGCAGAAACTCGTCAACCCGAAGCCCTTCGGCAATTCGATCCGCGAGTTCTTCGCCCGCAGCCAGCTGTCCCAGCTGATGGACCAGATCAACCCGTTGGCCGAGCTGACCCACAAGCGTCGTCTCTCCGCCCTCGGGCCCGGAGGCCTCAACCGTGACCGCGCCGGCTTCGAAGTCCGCGACGTCCATCCGTCCCACTACGGCCGCATCTGCCCGATCGAGACCCCGGAAGGTCCGAACATCGGCCTCATCAACTCGCTTTCCACCTACGCTCGCATCAACGAGTTCGGCTTCATCGAAGCCCCGTACCGTAAGGTCGTGCGCGGCAAGGTCTCCAGCCAGGTCGAGTTCATGACCGCGGACCAGGAAGAAAAATTCAAGGTCGCCCAGGCCAATTCCGAGCTCGACGACGCCTCCCGCCTCAAGGGCAAGGTCACCGTCCGCTACCGCGACGACATCCTCGAAGTCGACCCGGAAGACGTCGACTACATGGACGTCTCTCCGCAGCAGGTCGTCTCCGTCGCCGCCGCCCTCATCCCCTTCCTGGAGCATGACGACGCGAACCGCGCGCTCATGGGTTCCAACATGCAGCGCCAGGGCGTGCCCCTCGTCGTGACCGAAGCCCCGTTCGTGGGCACCGGCCTCGAACGTCGCGTCGCGATCGACTCGAAGACGGTCATCGTCTCCGAAGGCCCCGGCATCGTCGCCGCCGCCGACTCCCGCCGCATCATCGTCACGAAGGACGGCGAAGTCGCCCCCGCCCAGCTCGAGAACAAGAAGTTCAAGAGCGAGCCGGCCAAGGGCGTCTACGTCTACGACCTCCGCAAGTTCCTCAAGACCAACTCCTCCACGTGCTTCAATCAGCGTCCGCTGGTCCGCCGCGGCGACAAGGTCAAGCAGGGCGACATCATCGCCGACGGCGCCGCCACCGACAAGGGTGAGCTCGCCCTCGGACGCAACGTCCTCGTCGGCTTCATGCCGTGGAACGGCTACAACTTCGAAGACGCGATCCTGCTCTCCGAACGCATGCTCACGGACGACGTCTTCACGTCCGTCCACATCGAGGAGTTCGAAGTCACCGCCCGTGACACGAAGCTCGGGCCTGAGCAGATCACCCGCGACATCCCGAACCTCGGCGAGGAAGCCCTGCGCAACCTCAACCGTGACGGCGTCATCCGCATCGGCGCCGAAGTGAAGCCCGACGACATCCTCGTCGGTAAGATCACCCCGAAGTCCGAAGGCGACCTCGCCCCCGAAGAGAAGCTCCTCCGCGCCATCTTCGGCGAGAAGGCCCGCGACGTGAAGGACACCTCCCTCCGCGTGCCCTCCGGCATCTCCGGCATCATCATGGACGTCAAGGTCTCCTCCCGTACCGACAAGGACGACGGACGCCTCTCGCCTAACGACCAGCGCCGCGCCCTCAAGAAGGTCAACGAAGAGTACCGCACGGCCGACTCCCGCCTCCGCGAAGAGATGACCGAGTCCCTCTCGAACATCCTCCTCGGCGAGAAGATCCCGCTCGACGTCAAGAACTCCGAGACCGGCGAAGCCATCATCCCGGCCAACCGCAAGATCACCAAGACCCTCCTCCGCCGCCTGGCTTCCGTCTCTCGCTCCATCGAGATGAACGACTCGCCGGTGAAGCAGAAGATCCGCCAGATCGTCGACGGCTACCACCGCCGCTTCGACGAGCTGGAGCAGGAGCGCGCCCGCAAGGTCGAAGCCATCGAACAGGGCATCGACGAAGGCGGCGCCATCAAGAACGTCAAGGTGTACATCGCCACCAAGCGAAAGATCCAGGTCGGCGACAAGATGGCCGGTCGTCACGGCAACAAGGGCGTCGTCGCCCGCATCGTGCCGGTCGAAGACATGCCTTACCTCGCCGACGGCACCCCCGTCGACATCTGCCTCAATCCTCTCGGCGTTCCTTCCCGAATGAACGTCGGCCAGGTCCTCGAGACGCACCTCGGCTGGGCTTGCTCCAAGCTCGGCCTGAAGATGGCGACCCCCATCTTCGACGGCATCCCTGAGAAGCAGATCCGCGAATACCTCAAGCAGGCCGAACTCCCCGAGACGGGCAAGGCGATGCTCATCAACGGTCACACCGGCGAAGCGTTCGACCAGGACGTCGTCGTCGGCTACATCTACATGATGAAGCTGAACCACCTCGTCGCGGACAAGATCCACGCCCGCGCCACCGGTCCGTACAGCCTCATCACGCAGCAGCCCCTGGGCGGCAAGGCCCAGTACGGCGGCCAGCGTTTCGGCGAAATGGAAGTCTGGGCCCTCGAAGCCTACGGCGCCGCCTACACGCTGCAGGAACTCCTCACGGTCAAGTCCGACGACGTCGCCGGACGCACCAAGATCTACGAGCAGCTGGTCAAGGGCGACAACACCCTCGTCAGCGGTACGCCCCAGTCCTTCAACGTGCTGATGAAGGAGATGCAGGCCTTGTGCCTGGATGTCCGCCTCGGCTCCACCACCGCCCCCACCCCGGATCGTAACTGAGCGTCCGACGTAACCACACCCAGACCTTAACAGACATGATTCACCCGGAGCACACCCCCGAGTTCACCGCCAACGAGACGAAGGAACAGTCCTTCGATTTCGTCTCCATCTCGATCGCCTCGCCTGAGGAGATCGTCCAGTGGACGGGCGAACAGTTCCTCGACGAGCTCGACGAACACGGCAACCGCAAGGTCAAGGGCCTCAAGGAAGTAAAGAGCCCTGAGACCATCAACTACCGCTCGTTCAAGCCCGAGCCGAACGGCCTCTTCTGCCAGCGCATCTTCGGACCGGTCCGCGACTACGAGTGCTACTGCGGCAAGTACAAGAAGGTGAAGTACAAGGACGTCGTCTGCGACAAGTGCGGCGTCGAAGTCACCGTCTCCCGCGTCCGTCGCGAGCGCATGGGCTACATCCGCCTCGCCATCCCGGTCTCCCACATCTGGTTCCTGAAGAGCATGCCCAGCCGTCTGTCGCTGATGCTCGACATGACCACCCGCCAGCTCGAGCAGGTCATCTACTACCAGAAGTACCTGGTCGTCGACCCGGGCGCCACCGGCATGGAAGAGAAGGAACTCCTCGACGAGGAATCCTACCGCCGCGCCGTCGAACAGCACGGTCCGGACGCTTTCAAGGCTCGCATGGGCGCCGAAGCCCTCCAGCAGCTCCTCAAGAAGATGGATCTGGCCTCCACGGTCGAGAACCTCCGCGACCAGCTCCGCTCGACCCGCTCCAAGCAGATCAAGAAGAAGATCGCCCGCCGCATGAAGATCATCCAGGGCTTCCTGGCTTCCGGTAAGCGCCCTGAGCACATGATCCTGACGGTGCTCCCGGTCATCCCGCCGGACCTCCGTCCGCTCGTTCCCCTCGAAGGCGGCCGTTTCGCCACCTCCGACTTGAACGACCTCTACCGTCGCGTCATCAACCGTAACAACCGACTGAAGCAGCTCATCCAGATGAAGACGCCGGACGTCATCATCCATAACGAGATGCGCATGCTCCAGGAAGCCGTCGACGCTCTCCTCGACAACGGCCGCCACGGCAAGCCGGTCAAGGACCGTGACCGTCAGCTGAAGTCCATCTCGGACATGCTGAAGGGTAAGCATGGTCGTTTCCGCCAGAACCTTCTCGGTAAGCGCGTCGACTACTCCGGCCGCTCCGTCATCGTCATCGGACCTGAGCTCAAGCTCAACCAGTGCGGTCTCCCGAAGAAGATGGCCCTCGTCCTCTTCGAGCCGTTCATCATCCGCCGCCTCAAGGAACTGGGCTTCGCCCACACCGTCCGCGGCGCCCGCAAGCACATCGAGCAGAAGAAGCCCGAAGTCTGGGATATCCTGGAAGAAGTGACCAAGGGTCACCCGGTGTTCCTCAACCGCGCGCCGACGCTCCACCGTCTGTCCATCCAGGCCTTCGAACCCATCCTCATCGAGGGTGACGCGATCCGCCTCCACCCGCTCGTCTGTACCGCTTACAATGCGGACTTCGACGGTGACCAGATGGCCGTCCACGTCCCGCTGTCCCTGGAAGCCATCATGGAGTGCAAGCTCCTGATGATGTCCACGAACAACATCTTCTCGCCGTCCAGCGGTAAGCCGATCCTCACGCCGTCCCAGGACATCGTGCTCGGCGCCTACTACCTGACGCTCGAACCCGCCGATAAGCCGGCGGCCAACACCCACCTGCCCGTCCTGGGTTCCGTGTCCGAGGCGACGTTCGCCGAAGCCGAAGGCTCGCTCCACCTGCATGACTGGGTCCGCTACGCCAACCCCGACTACAATCGCAAGACGGTCCACGGCGAAGCGACGGGCAGCACGATCGTCACCACGGTCGGCCGCATCATCTTCAACACCATCTGGCCCGCCGAACTCGGTTTCTTCAACGAGACCGTGAAGAAGGGCCAGCTCGGCGACCTGATCCTGAAGACCTACAAGTATTGCGGCCGCGAGGCTTCGATCCCGGTCCTCGACGCGCTCAAGGAGACCGGCTTCCGCATCGCGACCAAGGCCGGCATCTCCATCGGCGTGAACGACATGATCTACCCGAAGGAGAAGGAAGGCCTCGTCCGCGAAGCCACCGCCAAGGTCCGCGAGTTCCAGCGCCAGAACGAATCCGGTACGATCACCAACGACGAACGTCGTAATAAGGTCGTCGATACCTGGTCCGGCGCCACCGACGCCATCGCGCAGTCGGTGTACACCACGCTCTCGCAGTCCGCGAAGGTGGCCGGCGTGAAGAAGGGCGACCCCCGTCATGCCCACCGCATGCTCATCAACCCGGTGTACGTCCTCATGGACTCCGGCGCGCGTGGTAACAAGGCGCAGGTGAAGCAGCTCTGCGGCGCTCGCGGCCTGATGGCCAAGCCTTCCGGCGAGATCATCGAACGTCCGATCTTGTCCTCCTTCCGCGAAGGCCTCTCGGTCCTCGAGTACTTCATCTCGACGCACGGCGCCCGTAAGGGTCTGTCCGACACCGCGCTGAAGACCGCCGACGCCGGTTACATGACCCGTAAGCTCTGCGACGTGGCCATGGACGTCATCGTCACGGATTCCCGCGACGTGGCTCCCGGTTCCGAAGTCATCACGCTCGGCGACGCCGCCCTCGGCCGTCACCTGGCCGCCGACGTCACGAACCCCTCCGGCGCCGCCAAGCTCCTCGCGAAGTCCGAAGCCCCGCTCACCGAAGAGCTGATGGCTAAGCTCCGCGACGCCGGCGTCGACCGCGTCCACGTGCACATCCCGAACGGCGTCTGGAAGACCCCGATCTACGACGGCGACGAACTCCTCGTCTCCCTCTCCGAACGCATCGTGGGCCGCTGCCCGTCCGAAGACGTCACGAACCCGCTCAATCCTTCCGAAGTCATCGTGAAGGCCGGCGAGCTCATCGACGAAGTCCTTGCCAAGCGCATCGAGACCGTCGGTCTCGACCGCGTCAAGGTCCTCTCTCCGCTCACGCACATGAATGTGAACGCGATCCCGCCCACCTCCTACGGCCTCGATCCTTCGACCGGCCGCATGGTCGAACGCGGCACCGCGGTCGGCATCATCGCCGCCCAGTCCATCGGTGAGCCGGGCACCCAGCTGACCATGCGTACGTTCCACATCGGTGGCGTCGCGCAGCTGAAGACCCCGGAAATCAAGTCCAAGGGCAAGGGCCTCGTCCAGTACGTCGACCTCACCACGGTCGCCGTCGGTGACAAGTTCATCGCCGTCAACGGCAACGGCTCGATCCGCCTCCTCAACGAGGCCGGCTCTCCGGTCGAGGAATACCGTATCGTCGCCGGCTCCGTCGTCGGCGTCGAGGACGGCAAGCCGGCCGACAAGGGCGTGCTCATCGCCGCCTGGGACCCGAACTCCACCCCGATCATCGCCAACGGCGACGGTAAGATCCGCCTGGTCGACATGATCTCCGGCGTGACCTTCACCGAAGAACGCGACCCGTCGAACAACACGTTCTACAAGTCCGTCATCGAGCACTCCGACGAACAGAATCCCCAGATTCAGATCATCGGCGCCAACGGCAAGGAAGTCGGTTCCTTCTCCATCCCGGCCGGTGCCCGCGTCGAAGTCGACGAAGGCGACAAGGTCTCCCGCGGCTCCATCGTCGCGAAGATCCCCCGCCAGGCCGCCAAGACCCAGGACATCACCGCCGGTCTGCCGCGCATCTCCGAGCTCTTCGAGGCCCGCCCTCCGAAGGACGCCGCCGAGATCGCCAAGATCGACGGCACCGTCCGCTTCGAACCTTCCGTCCGCGGCAAGAAGCGCCTCGTCATCGCCGACTCCATCGGCCGCGAAGAGGAGCACCTCATCCCGCACGGCAAGCACATCATCGTCGCCGCCGGCGACAAGGTGAAGCAGGGCCAGGTCCTCACCGACGGCGCCGTCGACCCGCACGACATCCTCGACATCCTCGGCCAGTCCAAGGTGCAGGATTACCTCATCACCGAGATTCAGAAGGTGTACCGCACCCAGGGCGTCGTCATCAACGACAAGCACATCGAAATCATCGTCTCGCGCATGCTCCGCAAGGTCCGCATCACCGAGCCCGGCGACTCCGATTACCTCTGGGGCGAACAGGTCGACCGCACTCTCCTCGCGGAGAACAACCGCTCCATCAACGAGCGCGGCGGTCAGATCGCGGAATCCGAGCCGATCCTCCTGGGCATCACCAAGGCCTCCCTCGAGACCGAGTCCTTCATCTCGGCCGCTTCCTTCCAGGAGACGACCCGAGTCCTCACCGACGCCGCCACGATGGCCAAGCGCGACAACCTCACCGGCTTCAAGGAGAACGTGATCATGGGTCACCTCGTCCCCGCCGGCACCGGTCTGCCCGCCTACCG
>JBILHF010000096.1:0-4866 GCA_044350605.1 Opitutales bacterium | reverse complement strand
ACCTGTGAGATGCGCCGACACCGGCCCCTCTAAGGTATTGACTGATTTCAGTCATAATTAAGGGATCGGGGCCGCCCGGGGGCTTATGACCCCCATAAAGTGGCAAAAAAGGGCGTTTAGGGGCGTTTTCTCCTTTCCAATGCCCACCCCCACCCTACCTTCCGCCACATGCCGGACGGCCTGTTTATTTTCTTCGCTGCCCTGACCCTCGGGGCGGCTCTTCTCTTGGTCCTCAGCCGCAACGCGGTGACCTCCGCCATGGGGATGATCCTGGCCCTGGTCGGGGTGGCCGCGGACTTCTTCCTCCTCGACGCCTACTTCCTCGGCGTGCTGCAGGTCCTCGTCTACGCCGGCGCCGTCATGGTGCTGTTCCTCTTCATCATCATGCTGCTGGATACCGAGGACGCGCAGGGTGCGTATCCTTGGAAGACCGCCGCGCTCGGCCTAGCCGTCTTCTTCCTCCTCGCCGCCTCCGTCGTCTGGCTCTTCCACTGGTCGGGAGCCGTCTCGACCGTCAAGGCCGGCGCCACGCCGCCCGAGCTGTCGACGAACCCCGCCGAATTCGTCACCGCCGCCAAGGCGTTCGGACGACTCCTCTACTCCAAGTATCTCCTGCCGCTGGAAATCGCCGGCTTCCTGCTCCTCGTCGCCCTCGTCGGCGTCGTGTCGCTGAGCAAGGACAACCCCGAGAACCAAGCCTGAGCACACCGCCATGGAAAACACCGCCCTCGCGCATCACCTTCTCCTGGCCGGACTCCTGTTCGTGCTCGGCCTCACCGGCGTCCTCGTGCGCCGCAACCTGCTCGTCGTCTACATGTGCCTCGAGCTCATGCTCGCCGCCGCCACGCTCGCGCTCGTCGCCTTCTCGCGTTTCAACCGCACCATGGACGGCGCGGTCCTCGTCTTCTTCGTCATCACCGTCGCGGCCGCCGAGGTCGCCGTCGGCCTCGCGCTGATCGTGGCCCTGTTCCGCAAGCGCGGCACCGTGCAGTCCGACGCGCTCACCACCCTCCGCGACTAAGCCTTTTCCGATGTCCCCCGACTTTTCGTCCCTGGTCCACTGGATCCTGTTCCTGCCGCTGGGAGCCGCCGCGTTCTCCGCGCTGTTCCTGCGCCGCGCGGGCGGTTTCGCCGCCTGGTTCTCCACCGCCGCCGCCTTCGGCATCGCCGGCCTCTCGCTGTATCTCCTCGCGCAGGGCGCCGATGTCCGCTGGCACGTCGAGCTCGCCAAGTTCGGCGGCGTGAGCCTCGGCTTCGGCTACCTCCTCGACGCCAACGCGCGCCTGATGCTCTTCGTGGTCTCGTTCGTCGCCGCGTGGATCCACCTCTTCTCCGTCGGCTACATGCAGGAAGACGCGGCCCGCGGCCGGTTCTTCGCCGGCCTCTCGATCTTCATGTTCTCCATCCTGGGCATCGTCGTCGCCGACAACCTGCTCATGACGTTCATCTTCTGGGAGCTCGTGGGCTTCAGCTCCTACATGCTGATCGCGCACTACTTCGACAAGGACTTCGCCGCCGCCGCCTCGAAGAAGGCGTTCATCGTCAACCGCGTCGGTGACCTCGGTTTCATCCTCGGCATCGCCATGTGCCTCTCGCTCTACGGCACGCTGGACTTCGTCGCGCTCAAGGACCACGCCGCCGCCGCCAAGACCATCCCCGTCGCCGTCGGCGCCCTGCTCATGTGCGGCTTCCTCGGCAAGTCCGCCCAGTTCCCCCTGCACGTCTGGCTCACCGACGCCATGGCCGGCCCGACGCCGGTCTCCGCGCTCATCCACGCCGCGACGATGGTGGCCGCCGGCGTCTACTTCATGGCCCGCGTGAGCTTCCTGCTCGCCCCGGAAGTCCTGGACTTCATCGCGATCTCCGGCGCCGGCATGGCCGCGCTCGCCGGCCTCTGCGCCCTCGCCCAGACGGACATCAAGAAGTCCCTCGCCTACTCCACCCTCGCGCACCTCGGCATCATGGGCTGCGCGCTCGGCCTCGGCCACCCGGAGCTCGCGCTCATGCACATGGCCATGCACGCGTTCTTCAAGGCCACGCTGTTCCTCGGCGCCGGCTCGGTCATCCACGGCTGCCACCACGAGCAGGACATGCTCAAGATGGGCGGCCTGCTGAAGAAGATGCCGCTCACCGCCGCGACCTTCATCGCCGCGACGCTCTCGAACTGCGCCGTGCCCTTCCTCGCCGGCTGGTATTCCAAGGACGCCATCATCGAGGCCGCCTACCACGGGCACCACTACGCGATCTTCGCGTTCCTGTCGCTCGCCGCGCTCGCGACCTGCCTCTACAGCGGCCGCATGCTCCGCCTCGTCTTCCTCGGCGAAGCCAACTCCGAAGAAGCCTCGCACGCGCATGAGTCGCCGTGGACGATGACCCTGCCCCTCGTGGTGCTCGGCCTCGTCTACTCCGTCGCCGGCGGTTTCCTCGCCTCGACCCTGCTGCCCGCCGGTTCGCTGCAGCCGATCAAGCCCGCGCTCGACGCGATCGCCTTCCACCTCACCGCGCCCTCGACGATCGTCGGCCTAGTCTCGCTTGTCGTCGGACTCCTCGGCGCGCTGAAGTTCTACGGCAGCGTCCGCGGCGCCGACGCCCTCCAGGTCGTCTCGCCCCGTGCCTACCATCTCCTCGAACACCGCTGGATGGACGGACTGTATCGCTGGTATGTCGACGCCGTGCAGCGCCGCGTCTCGGAGTTCATCGCCTTCCTCGACCTCCTCCTGATCAACGGCGTCGCCGTGCGCTGGATCGGTGGCGGCGTCCCCGCGGTGCTGGGCTACCTCACCGGCCGTTCCTTCCACCGCGGCCAGACGCGCGCCTACGCGCTCTGGATCGTCATCGGTTCCCTCTTCCTGGCCTGGTTCCTCATCGCCCGCTGATTTCATGGACACTTTTCCTGCCACGCTCCTCGCGCTCACCGTCACGGCCCCGATCCTCGTCGGCCTGATCCTGCTCGCCGGCCGCGACCTCCCGCGCAGCTTCACCTCGGGCTTCGCCTTCGGCGGCTTCGCCATCCCGGCCGTGCTCGGTCCTTGGCTGCTCGTCCTCTGGAGCGATCCGGCCACCGCCCCGCAGCAGTTCGAGTCCGTCGGCTTCTGGGGTTTCGGCTTCGCGCTCAACGGACTCGGCGCGCCGCTCCTCGCGATGACCTCGCTCGTCGGCCTCGCCGCGGGCATCAAGGCGCTCAACCAGGAAGTCGAAGGACGTAACACCTACCTCGGCCTGATCCTGTTCATGCTCGGCGGCACGCTCGGCGTATTCGGCACCAACCACCTCGTCGGCTTCTACTTCTTCCACGAGTTCGCGCTCATCCCGACGTTCATCCTCACGCTCTTCTGGGGCGGCGAAGGCCGCCGTCCGGCCGCCATGCAGATGGCGATCTACCTGACCGCCGGCGCCATGGCTTCCCTCGCGGGCATCCTCATCGCCATCGACGTCGCCGGCGTCCCTTACGGAGAAGCGACCTTCGTGAAGGTGGCCGACGGACTCCAGAACGCGCAGCACATCCCGGTCGCCGTCGGCGCCTTGGTGCTCTTCGGTCTCGGCACGCTCGCCTCGCTCTTCCCGTTCCATTCCTGGGCCGCGCCGGGTTATTCCGCCGCGCCGACCCCGGTCTCGATGCTCCACGCCGGCGCCCTCAAGAAGTTCGGCCTCTATGGCATCATCCTGCTCGGGCTGAGCAGCCTCGACATCGCGGGCGGCTCGCTCGGCGCTTGGTTCATGTGGTTCGCGGTGGCGAACGTCCTCCTCGTCGGCCTCATCTGCCTCGCGCAGCGCGACCTCAAGCAGCTCCTGTCCTGGAGCTCCGTCGCCCACATGGGTCCGATCTTCCTCGGCATCTGGGTCTGCGGCGTGACCGGCCAGGCCGACGGCCTCGACGCCGCCGCCTTCCTCATGGTCGCGCACGGCCTCTCCTGCGCCGCGCTCTTCCTCCTCGCCAACGCCGTCCGCGCCCGCGCCGGCACCTACCGCCTCGACGAACTCGGCGGCCTCGCCGCGCGCACGCCGGTCCTCGCCGCGTTCTTCATCGCCGCGACCATGGCGTCCATCGGCCTCCCCGGCTTCGGTAACTTCTGGGGCGAAGTCGGCGTCTTCCTCGCCCTCCGCGCCCAACCCCTGTGGCTCCAGGCCGTCGTCGCCTCGACCGTCGTGATCTCCGCCGTCTACGCGCTCCGCGCCGTGGCCGCCACGTTCTTCGGTCCCGCCTCCGAAGCGCTCGAGAAGCGCTGGGCCGTCGCCCCCTTCGGGGACCTCGGCTGGTCTGAGCGCGCCGCCGCCGGCGTCCTCCTCGCCGCCTCGCTGACGATCGGCTTCGTGCCTTCGCTCGTGACGAAGTCCGTCAACCCGGTCGCCGCCGGCATCACGACCTACTCGCAGCACAACACCAAGGCGCCGGCCAAGGCCGCTCCCGCCAAGGCCGATCAACCCGCCAAGCGCTGACCTTTACCGTCCGATGATTCCTTTCCTCGCCAACATCGACCTCGCCTTCAAGAACCTGGCTCCGCGCACCAGTGACTGGCAGAGCATCCTCCCCGAGATCGCCGTCGCCGGCCTCGCGCTCTTCTGCCTCCTGCAGGCGATGACCTTGCCGAAGGCCCTGCGCTACCTGATTCCGACCACCGCCCGCATCGGCCTCGCGCTCGTGGCGATCATGTCGGTGAGCAACGCGCCGTGGACGTTGGAGCCCGACGTCGAGACCTTCGGTGGGCTCCTCTGTCAGGACCTTCCGATCGAAGGGGTCCGCGTGGTCTTCCTGCTTTCGGCCCTGCTGACGAGCCTCCTCGCCGCCCGCTTCCTACGCGATCGCGACGCCGCCGTGGCCGACTACCACCACGTGCTGCTGGTCGTGACCGCCGCGTTCATGCTGCT
>JBILHF010000041.1:0-16098 GCA_044350605.1 Opitutales bacterium | reverse complement strand
GGCGCAGAGCTGCGCGACGGCGAGGGTCGCGGAGTGGAAGGAGAAGTCGATGACCACGTCGGCGGCGCCGATGTGCGCGGCGAGGTCGTCGCCTTGGTCGACGCCGGCGGCGATGACGGCCTTCTCGGAGGCGGCCACGTTGGCGATGGCGAGGCCCATGCGGCCCTTGGCGCCGTTGAGGAGGATGCGGATAGGCTGGCTCATCGGAGAGAGGCGAGGGTGGCGTCGGCGACCTGCTCGACGAGGAGGCGGTTGGCCTCGGACATCTCGCAGAGGGGCAGGCGGACTTCGTCCGAACGGATGATGCCGGCGCGCATCATGCAATGCTTCACGGGCACCGGGTTGGGTTCGACGAAGAGGGTCTTGAAGATCTCGGCGAGCTGGTCGTGCAGGACCTTGGCTTCGGCGAACTGCTGCGTGCGCGCGAGCTGGGCGAGCTTGGCCACCGGGCCAGGAATGAGGTTCGAGGCGACGGAGATGATGCCTTGGCCGCCGACTTGGGCAAAGGGCAGGGTCAGGGAGTCATCGCCGCTGAGGACGATGAATTCCGGATCGGACTCGCGCACGAGGCGCGCGGCCTTCTCGACTTGGCCGCCGGCTTCCTTGATACCGATGATGTTCGGATACTTCTTCCGGAGGCGCAGGGTGGTCTCGACGGTGATCTCGATGCCGCAGCGGCCCGGGATGGAGTAGAGGATGATCGGCTTGGCGGTGGCCTCGGCGAGGACCGCGAAGTGGCGATACAGGCCTTCCTGGCTGGGCTTGTTGTAATACGGAGCGACGAGCAGGAAGGCGTCGGCGCCGGCTTCGTCGGCGCGCTGGGTCAGGTCGAGGGCTTCGGTCGTGGCGTTGGAGCCCGTGCCGGCCATGACCGGGACGCGACCGGCGGCGAACTCGACCGTCTTGCGGATGACCTCGATGTGCTCGTCGTAGTCGAGGGTAGGGGACTCGCCCGTGGTGCCGACGGCGACCAGGCCGTCGATGCCCTGCTGGATCTGGAATTCGACCAGCTTCTTCAGGTCATCCCAGGCCACCGCTCCGTTGAGGAAGGGCGTGACCAAGGCCGTGTGGGCTCCCACGAAAGCGCGGGGGCCGAAAGGACGGCGGGAAGGGCTGGAACCGGTCGAGGACATTGCGGCGTGAAGTGACCCCCGAACCAACCGCCCCGTGACGAAAGAGACAAACCCAAAAACCCCGCCGAGCGGGCCTGACCCCGCTTAAGGGGCCGGACCGACGAGGATTCGGTTGTTTTCCGTGTCCGTCACGTAGAGCCGTCCGTCGGGTCCGATGCGGGCGCCGTGCGGGCGGTTGAGCTGCGTGCCGGCCCAATCCGCACCGACTGCGGAGCCCTTCTTGCCGTTGCCGACGATCGTGCGGATGGTCTGCTTGATCGGGTCGAAGAGGCGCAGGCAGTGGTTCTCCGTGTCGAGGATGAGCACGTTGCCCTTGGCGTCCATCGTCACGTATTTCGGACCGCGCATCGTGGCGTCGGCGGCGGGACCGTCGGTGGCGGGACCCGCCTTGCCGGCCTTGTTCACGACCACGTTCAGCTTGCCGTCCTTGACCGCCACGAGCGCGTTGCCGCCGCGGAGCAACGCGTAGACCGTACCATCCTTCGCCACGCAGGTCGCGCGCACGTCGCCCATCGGGGCCTTGAGCGCGTCGTCGCCGTCCTTCGGCAGGCCGCGCTTGCCGTTGCCGGCGAGGGTCGTGACCACGCGGGTCTTCAGGTCGATGCGGCGCACGCGATGGTTGCCGATGTCAGCGATGGTCATGAACGCACCGTCGGGGCTGAGCGTACCGCACATCGTGATGTTGAACTGCGCCTGCTCGGCGGGGCCGCCGTCGCCGCCGAAGCCGGCCTTGCCCGTGCCGGCGAAGAGCGTCGCGACGTGCGTCTTCGGATCGAGGCGCACGATGCGGTGCTGGAAACTGTCGGCGAGGTAGATGGCGCCATCCGGGGCGATGGAGATGTCGTGCATGCCGTCGTAGACGGCTGGAGCGAGGTCGAGTCGCTTGGCCGGGTCCGGGAGCTTCGGCGTCTTGCCCATGCTGTTCCACTTCACTCCGGAGATGTACTCGATCTTGCCGCCGTGCCATTTGAAGACGCGGTTGGCGGGTTGGAACTCGACGCCGTAAGCGTCGCCCTGGGCGTCGAAGGCGATGCTGAAGGGCTCGTGCAGGTCTTCGGCGCCGGGGACTTTGACGACTTCGATGGCGGCGAACGCCGAGGCGGCGCAGGCGAGCAGGGGCAGCAGGCGGGTGAGCATGCGTCGTTCTTAGTTTCCGCAGGCCGATGTTCAAGCCTCGGCGGGAAAATGGTTCGACCTCGGGCGGAGCGCCTCCACCGTGGCTTTCTTCCCGTGCCTGTCCCGCTCCCATTGATCGTCCGCGAACTCGGCGGCGCCGGTGCGCCCCTCGTGGTGCTGCACGGCTTGCTCGGTTCGTCGCGTAACTGGCAGTCCGCCGGCGTGGCGCTCGCCGAGCGCGGCCACCGCGTGCTCGCGCCGGACCTGCGTAATCATGGCTCTTCGCCGTGGGGCGACGATTGTTCCTACGCCGCGCTGGCCGCCGACGTCGTCGCGCTGCTCGACCGCCTCGCGCTCGGCCCCGTGCACCTCGTCGGCCACAGCATGGGCGGCAAGGCCGCGATGCGTCTCGTCATGGACCGGCCCGACCTCGTCGCGCGGCTCACCATCGTGGACATCGCCCCGCGCTCCTATTCCGATCGCGTGCGCGTCGAGTTCGCCGCCATGAACGCCCTCGACCTCGCGTCGGTGAAATCGCGCAAGGATGCCGACGAGAAGCTTGCAGCCCAGGTTCCCGAGTGGGGTATGCGCCAGTTCATCCTCACCAACCTCGGTCAGGATGCGGAAGGCCGCTGGCGCTGGACCGTCAATCGCGAGGCCCTCACGAACTCGCTGCCCGAAATCCTCGGCAATCCGCTCGCCGCCGGTGAAGTCTGGGACGGACCGACGCGTTTCCTGCGCGGCGGGAAGTCGAACTATATCCGCGACGAAGACCTCACGGACATCCGCGCGCATTTCCCGCGGGCGGACGTCATCACGCTCCCGGACAGCGGTCACAACCCGCACTTCGAGGCGCGGGCCGGTTTTGTCGAAGCGACGCTCGCTTAGGCCGCCGACTTCGCCCGGCGACGGCGCAGTATCAGGAAGCCGAACGCCAAGGCCGCCGCGACGATGAGCATCGTGCCGCCGCAGAGCAGTAGCATCCGTCGGCCGAGATGACCCGTCGGCTCATGGGCCTGGATCAGCGGGGATTCGTCGCCCGCGACCATCATCACCCAGCGGGCCTTCGTGCCCGGCTTGGTCTCGTCGACCAGCCAGAGCAGCACCGTGTGAGGGCTCTCGTCGGGTAGACGGAGGAGGAAGTTGCGCGGCTCGGGCGTCCAGCGCCACTCCGCGCTCTCCAGCTTGTAAGACTTCGCCAGTTCTTCGGCCGTGTGCTGGAACGGTGAGTCCAGGTCGAGTTTCGTGGCCGACGAGAAATCCGGCTCACCCGTTGCTTCCTTGAGCGCGAAACTATCCTTGCCGGTCGACACCATGAAGAGCCCCTCGACGGCCTTCGCGAGCTCCGCGCGTTCGCGGATGTTGTAATTGCCTTCCAAGTCGGCGGTCACCTTGAGCGAGCAGGTGCCATCGGCGTGCAGGGTCAGGCGGCTGAGGAGCACCTCGCCGTTATGGGCCGAGACGAACAAGGGGAGCACGAGGGCTCCCCAAGTCAGGACCAGCTGGCGCAGCGCGCGGATCACTTGCGGTTCCAGCGCAGCACGCGACCGAAGATGTTCCACTCGGTCTCGAGGATGTTGCCGTCGTTGTCGAAGGTGATGCCGTGGGGCGAGGTCACGACGCCTTCGCGCCAGTCGGCCGGAGCGACCTTCGGGGTGCTCGTCTGACCCTTGGTGTCGTTGACGCCGAGGGAGGCGACCATCTTGCCTTCCTTGTCCCAGACGGAAATGCGGCCGGCGATCTCGGCGACGCACATCAGGTCACCGTGGAACGAAGCGGAGGAGGGATTGCGCAGGCCCTTGTTGGCGATCATCTGCGGGTTGGTGCCATCGAGCTCGACGTGGAACATGCGATTGTTGCCGCGGTCGAGGCAGAGCAGGCGGGCCGGGCTGAAACGGGTGTCGACGAAGACCTTGTGGGTGTTGGCGAAGCCCTTGCCATCCACGACCTGCGTGGGGCCGCCGAAGACGGACTTGAACTTGCCGTCGGCGCTGAAGACGAAGACCCAGCTCTTGCCGTAGCCGTCGACGATGTAGATGTCGCCGTTCGGAGCGACGTCGCAGCTCGTGAGCTTCAGGGCGTTGACGGACTTGCCCGCCTTGTCCTTGGACTTGCCCTTGTCGGCCGGGAAAGCGTCGGCCTTGATCTCCATGACGACGGTGCCGTCGAGCTTGGCCTTCAGCAGACGCTGTTCGCCGAGCACCGCGCCGTAGAGGAACTCGCCGTCGGCGGATTTGCGGATGACGAAGCCGTGCAGGGATTCCGGAAGGGCGAGGGCCTTGATGAACTTGCCGTCCTTGCCGTAGACCTGGATGCCGGCGCCCTTCTCCTGGACGCTGACGTAGATGAGGCCGGCGGAGTCGACGGCGATCTCGCCGTGGCCGTTGCCGATAGTGGCCTTGCCGGGAGGCGTGCCGAGGAAGTTGGGCAGAAGTTCATATTTCACTTCGGCGGCGGAGGCGGAGAGGGCGGTCACGGCGAGGAGGGCGAGGATGCGGAGGGTGGGCATGGGGTAGGGGTAGGGGGTGGTCCGTCAGGAGGCAAATGGATTTCGGCAGGCGTGTTTCCATAATCGGCATCGCTCTGGGATTGTCTCTCCTACCCCCACCCCTATCCCTACCCCTACCCCAATCATATGACCTCCCTCCGTCTCCTCGCGGCTCTTGCCGCCCTCGTCGTGTCGGCCTCCGCCGCCGAAGTGAAACTCGAATCCGCCTTCAACGGCAAAGACCTCACCGGCTGGAAGACCTCCGGCGCCGACGCCTTCTGGACCGCCGCCGACGGAGTCCTCACCGGGGTCAACGACCTCGCCTTCAAGGATTATAAAAAGGGCAACATGCTCTACACCGAGAAGTCCTACCAGGACGTCGTCATCGAGTGCGAAGTCCGCTTCAGCGGCGAGATCGACAGCGGTATCATGGTGCGTCGCGACGCCGCCGGTAAGAAGGACATCCAGATGCAGATCGGCGTGTCCCGCTCCCTGAAGAAGGACATGACCTGCACGTTCTACGTCGGCAAGTATCCCGAAGCCGGCTGGGCCCCGAAGGTCCCCGCGCTCTGGAAGAGCGGCGAGTGGAACAAGATCCGTTTCCAGGCCAAGGGCGACACCTACACCGTGTGGCTCAACGGCGAGCAGGTCTCGAACTACGTCGACGCCGGTTACCCCAAGGCCGCTCCAGTCGGCCTCCAGGTGCACGGCGGCGTGAAGATGAAGGTCGAATACCGCAACATCGCCATCGGCGAGATCAAGTAAGCCGAAGCGTCATTTCGGTCCGGAAGGGCGGGAGCAATCCCGCCCTTTTTCGTTGGGGGACTCAGGCCGGCGTGCTTAATCAAGAACATGACTTCGCCGCTGCCCCGCCGTCGGTTCCTGCGTCAGCTCGCCCTCGGCGTCGCGGTCGCGCCGTTCGTCGGCTGCGCTTCGCGGACGAACGGACTCGAGGTCGGCGTCATCGCCGATCCGCAGTATGCGGACCTCCCTGATCGCGGCACGCGCGCGTATCGCGCTTCGATCGCCAAGCTCGGCGCCGCGGTCGAACATTTCAACGCCCGCCCGCTCGATTTCTGCGTGAACCTCGGCGACACCATCGACCGCGAGTGGCGCAGCTACGACGCGATCCTCGCGCCGCTCGCCGCCTCGCGCCACCGCTGGGAGCACGTCCTTGGTAATCACGATTTCGCCTTGCTGGACGGGGAGAAAACGCAGGTCGACGCCCGTCTCGGGGTCACCGCTCGCCACCGCTATTTCGACCGGCCGGGCTTTCGTTTCGTCGTCCTGGACACCGGCGCCGTGAGCACGTATGCGACGCTCGCCGGCAGCGAGGCGCGTAAGGAAGCCGTCGCGGAACTCGCCCGCGTGAAGGCGCGCAAGCTGCCGCAGGCGCAGGATTGGAACGGCGCGGTCGGGCCGAAGCAGCTCGCTTGGTTTGAGGGCGTCGCCGCCGACGCCGCGAAGCGCGGGCTCAAGGTCGTCGTCTTCGCGCATCATCCCGTGGCGCCCGTCGGGGCCTACGATGCCTGGGATGCGACCGAGATCCTTGCGGCCTTAGGCCGTCATCGGAACGTGGTCGCCTGGTTCAACGGCCATCACCACGCCGGCGGGTTCGCCCAGGTCGAGGGACTCCCTTGCGTGACTTTCCATGGCATGGTCGAGACCCCGGACACCAATGCCTTCGCCACCGCCCGGTTCCTGGCGGACAGAATGATTCTGGCAGGACACGGCAGAGAGCCGTCCAGAGAGCTGATTTTCAGGGTTTAAGGATTGGACACAATCATTTGCGGATATTTTAGGGAATTATTCAGTCATTTGCGTCGGGGTAGCCTTAGTAAGGGAATTCTTTATATTTATTCGCAACCTGACGCACATCTAACTGTCTTAAAGCCAACCCCCGACAGACCATGAAACTCCACCGCAACTGCGAAGGAAATCACCCCGACGTTCTCTCCGCCCTGAGTCGCCGCGACTTCATGCATATCGGCATGATCGGAACGCTCGGCCTGAGCCTCCCGAACATGCTCCGCCTCAAGGGCGCGGAAATCCCCGGCGTCGAGTCCTTCAACGCGATGGCCGACTCCGTGATCCACATCTACCTGCCCGGCGGCATGGCGCAGCACGAGTCCTGGGATCCGAAGCCGTTCGCTTCGCCTGACTACCGCGGCCCATACACGCCGATCAAGACTTCGATCCCCGGCGAATACGTCGGCGAGAAGTTCGTCAACATCGCGAAGATCATGAACAAGCTGACCGTCGTCCGTTCGATGACGCACGGCGAAGCGGCCCACGAGCGCGGCACGCACAACATGTTCACCGGCTACCGTCCGAGCCCCGCGATCAAGTTCCCGAGCTACGGCTCCGTCATCTCGCACGAGCAGGGCAGCCGCAACAACCTGCCGCCCTACGTCGTCGTCCCGAGCCAGAGCATTCCGGAGCAGGGCACCGGCTACATGAGCAGCGCCTTCGGTCCGTTCGCGCTCGGCAGCGATCCGGCCGACAAGGGCTTCGCCGTCCGCGACCTCCTCGCCCCGAAGGACGTCACCACGCAGCGCTTCGACCGCCGCCGCAACATGCTGGCCGCCGTCGACGAGCATTTCCGCGCCACCGAGAAGTCCGACGCCATCGGCGCCATGGACAGCTTCCAGCAGGCCGCCTACGGCCTCGTCAGCAGCGCCAAGGCCCGCGAGGCCTTCGACCTCTCCAAGGAGTCCGACAAGCTGCGCGATGAATACGGCCGCAACACCGCCGGCCAGCGCTTCCTCCTCGCCCGCCGCCTCGTCGAGGCCGGCGTCCGCATGGTCTCCGTCACCTTCGGCGGCTGGGACCACCACTCGAACATCAAGGGCGCCTTCGATGGTCAGGCCCCGAGTTTCGACCAGGCCTTCGCCCGCCTCATCACCGACCTCCAGGACCGCGGCATGCTCAAGCGCACGCTCGTCCTCGTCAGCTCCGAGTTCGGCCGCACGCCGAAGATCAACGGCACCAACGGCCGCGACCACTGGCCGCGCGTCTTCTCCGTCGCCATGGCCGGCGGCGGCGTGAAGGAAGGCTACATCCACGGCGCCTCCGACGCCCTCGGCGGCGAACCCGACCGCGACGCGGTCGGCCCGGAAGACCTCGCCAAGACCATGTACCGCGTCCTCGGCATCAACGCCGAGAAGCGCATCATGTCCGAAGGCGGCCGTCCGATCGACATCGTCAACGGCGGTCGCGTCATGACCGACTGGCTGGCCTGAACCGGCGCCAGTGCCGTTCCGCCCGCCGATCCGGCGCGGCGGACGGGCCGCGCCCCGACCTAACCGCTTTATGAAGTTCCGTCTCCTTGTCGCGCTCCTGCTCACCCCGCTCGCCGCGTGGGCGGCTTATCCCAGCATGACCACGCTGAAGCCGCACGGCGGCCAGATCGGCGCCGAGGTCAAATTGACGATCACCGGCGCCCAACTCGACGACTTCGAGGATCTCATGTTCTACACGCCCGGCTTCAAGGTGAAGAGCGTCGAGAGCCGCGCCGCCAACAAGGTCGAGCTCACGCTGGCCATCGCCCCGTCCGTCCGCGCCGGCAACCACGTCATGCGCGTCCGCACGAAGTCCGGCGTCTCGCACATGCGCCAGTTCTTCGCGAGCCCCTACCCGAACGTCGAGGAGAAGGAGCCCAACAGCGAGTTCGCGGGCGCCCAGGTCATCGCGCTCAACCAGACCGTCGAAGGCGTCGTCCTCGCCGAGGACGTCGACTACTACAAGCTGACCGTCAAGAAGGGCCAGCGCATCGGCGTCCAGGTCGACGGCCTGCGTCTCGCCGCCATCCCGCAGGGCGCGATGGATCCTTACGTCGCCATCCTCGACAAGGACCGTTTCGAGAAGGCCGCTTCCGACGACACGATCCTGCATCGCCAGGACGGCTACTGCTCCTTCACCGCCGAATACGACGGCGAGTATTACGTGATGGTGCGCGAGTCCTCCTACCGCGGTTCGGGCAACTCCTTCTACCGCCTGCACGTCGGCGACTTCCGCCGTCCGGACGCGATCTACCCCGCCGGCGGCAAGCTCGGGTCGAAGGTCACCGTGCGATTCCTCGAGCCCCGCGACTCCTTCGCCGAAGAAGTCACGCTCCCCGCCGAGGACGACGCCGAGTTCGTGCTCTACCCGAAGTCCCAGTCGCCCGCGCCCTCCGGCAATCTCTTCCGCCTCTCGTCCGTCGACAACACCCTCGAGGCCGAACCCAACGAATCGCTCGAGACGGGCACCCTCGCCGCCGAAGCTTCGGCCTACGCGCTCAACGGCATCATCGAGAAGCCCGGTGACGTCGACTGCTTCCGCGTGCCGCTCAAGAAGGGGCAGGTCTTCGAATGCCGCGCGCTCGCCCAGATCCTGGGTTCGCCCCTCGATCCGGTGGTCAACGTCTACACGCCCAAGGGCGCGGCCATCATCGGCAACGACGACGGGGGCGGCATGCGTCGCCTCGACTCCCGCTTCAGGTTCACCGCTTCGGTCGACGGCGTCTACTCCGTGCGCGTCGCCGATCACCTCGAACGCGGCGGCGCCAACTTCGTCTACCGCATCGAGATGGTCGCCTCGCAGCCGAGCCTGACCTTCGCTTCGCCGGACTACACGGTCAACGACAGCAGCTACCGTCAGTTCATGGCCGTCCCGAAGGGCGGCCGCATGGTGCTGTTGGAGAACTTCACCCGCAACGGCGTGGGCGGCGACTACCGCTTCGAACTCAAGGGACTGCCCGCCGGCGTGAAGTTGCTCGAAGACGAAGCGCCCGGCAGCCTGCCCGGCGTGCCGCTCGTGCTCGAAGCCGCGGCTGACGCGCCCCACGGCGGCGCCATCGTCACGCCGCTGCTCCAGCCGAAGGATCCGGCCAACAAGATCGTCGGCCAGATGCGCCGCACCTACGACATCGTCCGCATCGGCAACGTCATCTACTATCAGGGCATCGAGGACCAGCTCCCCGTCGCCGTGGTCGACGAAGCGCCTTACTCCCTTGAGATCGAGACGCCGAAGACCCCGCTCGTGCGCAATGGCATCTTCAACCTCAAGGTGATCGCCAAGCGCAAGGAAGGCTTCAAGGGCGCGATCCGCGTCTTCATGTGCTGGACGCCTCCGGGAGTCTCCTCGCTCGGAGAGCAGACCATCGGCGCCGACGCCAACGAGTGCGTCTTCCAGCTCAGCGCCAACGCCAACGTCGACACCAAGCCCTGGAAATTCGTCGTCCAAGGCGAAGCCAACGCCGGCAAGGGCAACGTGTATAACGCCTCGCCGTTCGCCGTGCTCGCGACCGAAGCGCCTTACGTCGCCGCCAACGCCATCCCGCTCACGGCGATGGAGGTCGGCACGCCCGGCGTGATGGTCACCAACTTCGAGATCGCCCGCCCGTTCGAAGGCGAAGCCGTCGCCCAGCTCGTCGGCGCGCCTGACACGATCCGCATCGCGCCGATCAAGGTCACCAAGGACACCAAGGAGCTGCGTTTCACCGTCGAGACCGATGAGAAGTCCCGCGTCGGCAAGGTGGCGAACATGTTCGTGCAGGTCGACATCCCGACCGGCCAGGGACTCGCCACGCATCGCATCGCCCTCGGCTCGATCCTGCGCCTCGACGCGCCGCGCAAGGCCGCGCCTGCCCCGGTCGCCAAGGCCGCCGCGCCCGCCGCCGGCAAGCCGACCGCCGCCCCCGCTGCCGCGCCTGCTCCGGTCGTGCTTTCTCGTCTCGAACAGCTCCGCCTGAAGAACGAAGCCCCCAAGAACTGATTCCTCCGCTCATGTCTTTCCGTCGTCTCCCGCTCCTCGCTTTCCTCACCGCCGGCCTGACCTCCGCCGCCACCGCCGCGCCTGTCGCCTTCGACGAGGTCCGCGCGATCTTCGAAGGTAAGTGCCTCGAGTGCCACAATCCGGACAAGACCAAGGGCAAGCTGCTCATGACCAGCCGCGAGGGCTTCCTCAAGGGCGGCGAGAGCGGCGCCGCGCTCATCGGCGTCGACGCGGAGAAGAGCGAACTCGTGAAGCGTCTCGTCCTGCCGAAGGATCACGACGACATCATGCCTCCGAAGGGCGGGCCCCTGCCGGCCGCCGAGATCGACGTGATCCGTCGCTGGGTCGCCGAAGGCGCCGTCTGGCCCACGGGCGTCGTGCTCGCCGCCAAGGATAAGGCCAAGGAAGACGCCAAGGCCGAACTCGCCCAGAAACTCACCACCCTCGAGAAGCTCGAGATCTTCCCGGAGTCCGTCACCCTCGAGACCAAGCGCGACTTCCACCGCATCGTCGTCTTCGCCACCTTCAAGGACGCCACCACCCGTGACGTCACCGCCTTCGCTGACCTGAAGGTCGGCGACGCCAAGGTCGCCGGCTTCGACGGCTACTCCGTCCACGCCGTCGCCGACGCCGGCGCCACCGAGGTCGTCGCCTCGCTCGGCGGCCGCACCGCCCGCATCCCGGTCGCCGTCAAGGAAGGCCACAAGGACCGCGCGGTCTCGTTCCGTCAGGACGTCATGCCGGTCTTCCTCCGCTCCAATTGCAACAGCGGCGGCTGCCACGGCGCCGCCCGCGGCAAAGATGGCTTCCGTCTCTCACTCTTCGGCATGGATCCGGACGGCGACTACGTCCGCCTGACGCGCGAGCTCATCGGCCGCCGCATCAACCTGGCCATCCCCGAGGAGAGCACGCTCGTCGAGAAGGCGATCGGCGCCGTCCCGCACTCCGGTAACAAGCTCTACGACGCCGACTCGCAGTATAATAAGACCATCCTCGAATGGATCGCCAACGGCGCCAAGGACGACGCGCCCGGCATCGCCAAGGTCACCGGCATCGAAGTCTTCCCCAAGCAGATCGTGCTCGAAGGCAAGGAAGCCACCCAGCAGATCACCGTCCGCGCCACCTATTCCGACGGCACCGACCGCGACGTGACCAAGCTCGCGCTGTTCATGTCGAACAACGATCCTGTCGCCAAGATCGACAAGGAAGGACTGGTCCGCTCCGGCGACCGCGGCGCGGCCTTCATGCTCGCCCGCTTCGACGTCTTCAGCGTCACCGCCCAGGCCATCGTCATCCCGAAGGGCCTCGTCTACGAGCGCCCCAAGGCCGCTGAGGTGAACTACATCGACAAGGCCGTCAACGAACGCCTCCACCGCCTGCGCATCGTGCCTTCGGGCCTGTGCACCGATGAGGAATTCATCCGCCGCGTCTACATCGACGTGATCGGCCTCTACCCGAAGCCCGCCGAGCTGACCGCGTTCATCGAGGACAAGCGTCCCGACAAGCGCACGCAGCTCGTCGAAGGCCTCCTGCAACGCAAGGAGTTCACCGAGCTCTGGGTGATGAAGTGGGCCGAGCTCCTGCAGATCCGTTCCGGCATCAACGCCGGCAACAACGCGCCGCCCTTCTACAAGAACGCGCTCCTTTACTACAACTGGCTCGCCGACGAGATCGGCAAGAACCGCCCGATCAACCAGATCGTCGTCGACCTCCTGTCCGCCAACGGCGGCACGGTCTCCGTCCCGGCGGTGAACTACTACCAGAGCGAGCTCGACCGTCTCAAGCTGTCCGAGAACGTCGCCCAGGTGTTCATGGGCATGCGTATCCAGTGCGCCCAGTGCCACAATCATCCGTTCGACCGCTGGACGATGAACGACTACTACGGCTTCAACGCCTTCTTCGCCCAGATCGGCCGCAAGAACACCGACGACCCCCAGGAGGTCATCGTCTTCAACAGCAAGGGCGGCGAATCGCAGCACTTCCTGACCAAGAAGAACGTGAAGCCGAAGTTCCTCGGCGGCGAGGAGCCTGACCTCAAGCCCGGCGACGACCGCCGTCGCGTGATGGCCGAATGGATGGCCTCTCCCCGCAATCCGTACTTCGCCCGCAATATCGCCAACCTCGTCTGGGCGCACTTCCTCGGCGTCGGCGTGGTCGATCCGGTCGACGACGTCCGCGTCTCCAATCCGCCCTCCAACCCCGAGCTGCTCGACGAGCTCGCCGCGAAGCTGACGGAGTATAACTACGACGTCCGCCGCCTGGTGCGCGACATCACCGCCTCGGCCGCCTACCAGCGCAGCTCGAAGACCAACGCCTCCAACGCCGACGACAAGCTGAACTTCGCCCGCGCGCAGGTCCGCCGTGTCCGCGCCGAAGTGCTCCTCGACGCCATCTCGCAGATCACCGAGACCCCGAACAAGTTCCAGGGCCTCCCGCTCGGCGCCCGCGCCGTGCAGATCGCCGACGGCGCCGTCTCGAACTACTTCCTGACGACCTTCGGCCGCTCCAAGCGCGAGTCCGTCGCCTCGACCGAGGTGAAGACCGACCCGAACCTCTCGCAGGCCCTCCACCTCATGAACGGCGACGCCGTCAACGACCGCATCCGTCGCGGCCAGGTGGTCGAGAAGCTGATCGCCGCCGGCAAGAAGGACGACGAGATCGTGAACGAACTCTTCCTGCGCTGCTTCGGCCGCATGCCTGCCGACGTCGAGCGCAAGTCCGTCGCCGCCGCCGTCGCCGCCGATCCGGCCAACCGCCAGGTCGTGCTCGAGGACGCCTTCTGGGCGCTGATGAACTCGAAGGAATTCTACTTCAACCACTGATCTCCGCCGTCAGCATGGCCGCCACCCCTTCGTCGTTCCGCTGGCTTACCCGCCGCTGCCTCATCCTGGCCGCCGGGTTGGTCGCCACCGCTTCTTTCGCGCAGGAAAATGAGAAGCTGACTTACGACGACCACATCCGTCCGTTGCTCGAGAACAAGTGCTTCTCCTGCCACAACCCGGACAAGAAGAAGGGTGGCCTCGAACTGACCAGCTACGCGGGTCTCATGAACGGCGGCAGCGGCGGCGCGGTCGTCGACGCCGGTAATCCTTCCGGCAGCCGTCTCTGGACGTGCAGCGCCAAGAAGGAAGAGCCCTTCATGCCGCCGGAAGGCGCGCCCCTCGACGCCAAGGACCTGACGCTCCTCTCCAAGTGGATCGCCGGCGGCTTGCTTCAGGCCAAGGGCAGCGTGGCCAAGGCCTCCAATAAGCCCAAGGTAGACCTTACCTTCGCCGGTGGCGCCGGTAAGCCGACCGGTCCCGTGGCCCGTCCGGAGAACGTCCTCCTCGAGCCGGTCATCGTGACGCCCCGCACCTCTGCGGTCACCGCGATGGCGGCCAGCCCGTGGACTTCGCTCCTCGCCGTCGCCGGCCAGAAGCAGATCCTGCTTTACGACACCGACAGCCACGAGCTCGCCGGCATCCTGCCTTACCCCGAAGGTTACGCACGTTCGCTGAAGTTCAGCGCCAACGGCTCGCTCCTGATCCTGGGAGGCGGCCGCGGCGGCAAGTTCGGCCACGCCGTCGTCTGGGATGTCAAGACCGGCAAGCGCGTCACCGAAGTCGGCAAGGAGTTCGACCAGCTGATGTCGGCCGACATCACACCCGACCATCGCAAGATCGCCTTCGGCACCAACTCCAAGAAGGTGAAGTGCTACGACGTCGCCACGGGCGAGGAGCTCTACGTCATCGCCAAGCATACCGAGTGGATCACCGGCACGGACTTCAGCCCGGACGGCATCCTGCTCGCGACTTCCGACCGTAACGGTAACGTCTTCGTGTGGGAGGCCGACAACGGCGGCGAATTCTACCCCCTCGGCCAGCACAAGGGCAGCGTCACCGACCTCGCTTGGCGCGCCGACTCCAACATCCTGGCCAGCTGCGCCGCCGACGGCAGTATCACCACCTGGGAGATGAAGACCGGCAAGCAGGTCGCTTCCTGGTCCGCCCACGGCGGTAACGTCCAGTCCGTCTCCTTCCTGCCCGACGGTCGCCTCCTTTCGTGCGGCGCCGACGGCACCACGGCCATGTGGGCCATCGACGGCAAACGTCTGGAGCATGCCCAAGGCATCAAACAGGCCGACCAGGTCGCCAAGGTCGTCGGCCTCTACGACTCCAAGACCTTCGTCTCCAGCAACTGGCTCGGCGAGATCCGTTTCTTCGAATCCCAGACCGGCCGCGAGGTCACCCAGGTCTCCAGCAATCCGCCCAAGCTCGCCGACCGTCTTGCCGCTTCTGAAAAGCGCCTCGCCGAACTCGTTCCCGCGCTCGCTCCGGCCGAAGCCGCCGTGAAGGCCGCCGAAGCCACCGTCCCCGCCGCCGAAGCCGCATTGGCCAAGGTGAAGGCGGAGGGTGAGCCTGCCGCCAAGAAGCTCTCTGAACATGAGGCCAAGCTGGCTGAGCAGAAGAAGAGCATGGCCTACTGGCAGTCCATGCAGGGCAAGGCTAAGAACGCCGCCGACCGAGCCAAGGCGGACAAGGCTGTCACCGCCCAGTACAAAGCGATCGATTATTTCAGCAAAGAAGCCGCCAAGGTCCGTCCCGTCGCTGATTCCTTCCGCGCCGCCGAAGCCGCGCTCGCCAAGGCCAAGGCCGACCTGACCTCCGCCCAGGCGAACGTCCGGAACATCGTCGCCGAGACCGCGGCGCACCGCGAACGCCTCGTCTCCCTCAAGGCCGCCCAGTTCAACGTCGGCGTGCTCACGGAGCAGGAGAAGCTCGCCAAGCTCGAGCAGGATATCGCCGACCTCGTCGCCGCCAAGGCGGAGAACGAGGCCGCCAAGGTGGCTGCCGCCGCCCGCATCGAATCTTCGAAGAAGACCATCGCCCAGAACGAGGCCCAGCTGCCGAAGCTCCAGGCCGAACTCGACGCGCTCAAGGCGGAGTTCGCCTCGCTGGACAAGACCCTCTCGCCCCTCCGTGTCAGCGAAGCCGAAGCCATGGGTAAGATCGAGGCCCAGCAGAAGCTCATCGATACGCAGAGCGAAGCCATCGTACGCCTCGGACAGGACCGCGACGCCATCGTGGCCGTAGCCACCGCCGCCACGGCCGCCTATCGCGACAAGTATACGACGCCCCTCCGCGCCCGCATCACTGAGCTGACCGCCAAGGTCGAAGAACTGAAGAAGGCCCTGTCCTTCGCTCAGGTCTTGCACACCAAGGCCAAGGATGGCGTCGTCGCCGCCAAGGCTGCCTTGCGTACCGCCGCCGCCGAGGCCGAGAAGGCCACCGCCGCCAGCAAGGCTTCTGCGGACCACGTCGCCGCCGCTGAAAAGGCCTACGGTGAGGCGCGCACTTTCAGCGCGGTCTTCTCCTTCAGTTACTTCTCCCGGAAGAAGCAGACCGAGCAGGCGGTGGGCGAAGCCCGCGCGGCTCTGGCCATGGTCCGCAAGACCGAGGCGACCAAAGTCGCTGCGACTGCCCACGCCGAAGCGAACGTCGCTGCGGCTAATCAGGTCGTGGAGAAGTCCGCCGTCGGGGTGGCCGCCGCCGAGAAAGCCGTGGTCCCGGCCCAGGCCGAAGTCGTCGCTGTCACTAAGGAGCGCTCCAAGCATCTCGCCGAACG
>JBILHF010000040.1:0-16195 GCA_044350605.1 Opitutales bacterium | reverse complement strand
GCGACGGTCCTCGACGAGGCGGTGCGCGGAGCCGGCGACGATGGCATCGGAACCGCCGCCTTCGACGGCGGCTTCGCCGGCGGAATAGACCGGGAGCAAGAGCGCCTGGTCGGCCACGGCGAGCGCGTCGCGGAACTCACGCGCATACTGGCGCGTGCGGGTGTGACGGTGCGGCTGGAAGACGACGAGCAGGCGGCCGGCGTGCGTCTCGCGCACCCACTGCAGCAGCGCGGCGATCTCCGTCGGGTGATGCGCGTAGTCGGCGAGCACGCGCAGCCCCGTGCGTTCGAAGAGGACGTCCTGCCGGCGACGGATACCGCGCCAGCGGGCGAGCGGTTCGGCGACCAGGCCGCCGGTGATGAAGTGCGTGACCGCGAGCGCCAACGCGGCGTTCGAGCGATTGAAGGTGCCGGCGACGGGGAGGTTGAACTGACCCGCCGGGAAACGTCCGCCGAGCGCGACGACCGACGAGGAATGCCCGCCCTGCACGAGCCGGCAGGAATAATCACCGTCTTCGCCCACGCGGATGACCGGCACCTTGAGGCCTTCGACCAGGCGTTCGAGGCGCGCATTGCCGACCGGGATCACCACGGCGGAACGGGTGCGTTCGAAGAGCGCGCGGAAGACAGCCTCGAGCGCGGCTTCGTCGCGGTAATAGTCGGGATGGTCCCAGTCGAGGTTCACCGCCACGGTGACGTCGGGCGAGAACGCGCCGATCGTGCCGTCGCTCTCGTCGACTTCGGCGACGACCCAGGGCGAAGTCGCCGAAGCGCGGGCGGGCGGGAAAGCCGGATCGCGGAACAGGCCGCCGAGGACGTAGCCGAAATCAGCGCCGGCGCTGGCGAGCGCGGCGACGAGCAGGCCGCAGGTGGTGGTCTTACCGTGACTGCCGCAGACGGCGACGAACCGGCGTTCGGCGACCGCTTCGGCGAGCAGCTCGCCGCGACGTAACGTGCGCACGCCGTGGCCTTCGGCCAGGGTCAGCGCAGGATGACCGGGCTTGACCGCGCTGGAGCGGCCCACGACGGAAGGATGGCGGCCGGCGGCCCAAGGATCGCGCAGGAGCGGCACTTCGCCGTTGGCGAGCTGAAGCTCCATCGGACTGCCGGTGGAGTCGTCCCAACCGGAGACGTCCCAGCCGTCACCTTTGAGATAGAGCGCGAGCGGGCCGACGCCCATGCCGCACGCCCCGAGCATCCAGGCGGAACGGCTCATGCGGTGGCGCCGCCGGCGAGGGCGACGGTCTCCGTGGCCAGGGCGTCCCAACGGTTGGCCGCGTCGGCCAGCGCGAGCGCGTCGCGCATGACGGAGAGCGCGGCGTTGTCATGGAGGCGGTCGAAGACGACGACGGCGAGACGGTTCAGCTCCGCCTCCGGCAGGAGGATCGCGGCGCCGGTCCGCTCGCTTTCGCGGGCGTTGGCGGTCTGATGGTCGTCGGCGGCGGAAGGCAGCGGGATGAGGACCGCGGGCGTCCGGCAGGTCGCGAGCTCGGCGAGCGTGCCGGCGCCGGCGCGCGCGACGGCGAGGTCGGCGGCGGAATAGGCCGCGGCCATCTGGTGGCAGAACGGCAGGAACTTCACCACCGACTGGGGCGAACGCACCTCATCCTCGCGGCCGCCGGGACCGGTGAGGCAGAGCACATGCACGCCGCGCACGGCGAACTCCTCGAGATTATCTTCGACCCAGCGGTTGAGGCGGGTCGCGCCTTGGCTGCCGCCGACGACGAGCACGAGCCGTCCCGAGGGAGGGAGACCGAGCGCGCGGCGCGCGGCCTCGCGGGCCTCCGGCCGGATCTCCGCGCGCACGGGATAGCCGGAATCATGCTGCCGCTCCGCCGCGACCCCCGGCAAGCGCACGCCCGCGGGCAGATGGACCGAAGTCGCGAAACGCGCGATGAGCCGCACGGCTTTGCCGGGACGGCGGTTCGCCTCATGGACCAGCACCGGCACGCCGGCGAGCCGGCACGCGAGCGCCGGGCCGAGGCTCATGAAACCACCGAAACAGACGAGGACCGACGGACGGAACTCCCGGAGCAACCGCCAGGACGACCAGACGGCGCCGAGGAGCGCAGGGAAGAAAAGCAGGCGGCCGAGCAGGCCCGGACCGAAGCCGCGGCCCTTGCCCGGCACGAAGCTCAGGCGAGGGTAATGCGCGGTCATGCGCGCGTCGACGGCCTTGCGGCTGACGATCAGCCGGCATTCGTGTCCTTCTTCGGTGAGCCGCTGAGCGAGGGCGATGCCGGGCGCGAGATGGCCGCCGGTACCGCCGCAGGCGAGCAGCACGCGGCTCATGCGCGCGCCTCCTTCGGCACGAAGGCCGGTTGGGCCGAGGCGCGGACGCAGTTGAGGATGAGGCCCACCATGCAGGCCATGATCACGAGATTGGTGCCGCCGTAGCTGATGAACGGCAGCGAGATGCCCTTGGTCGGCAGCAGGCCGGTCACGACGCCCATGTTGATGAGCGCCTGGAAGACGAGGAAGAGCGTGGCGCCGAGGCAGACGTTGAAACGGTAGAGGTCGGCGGTGTGGCGCATCGCGCGATAGGCGCACCAGAAGATGCCGAGGTAAGCCAGCGCCACGAGCGTCGTGGCGACGAGGCCGTATTCCTCGCCGATGACCGAGAAGACGAAGTCGGTGTGGGCCTCCGGAAGGTAGGCGCGACCCTGTAGTCCGTTCGCGGCGCCCTTCCCCGTCAGGCCGCCGACGCCGAAGGCCACCATGCCTTCGAAAAGCTGGTAGGCCTCGTCGCCGCGTTTCTCCCACGGTTCGAGGAACGACGTGAAGCGACGCAGACGGTTAGGCCAGTTGAGGATGAGGATCGTGAAGCCGCCGAGGCCGAGCAGGAACGAAGGGATCACGTAGGCCCAGCGGACGCCGGAGACGAGCATCATGGTGCCGCCGACGGCGCAGCAGAGGAGGATCGTGCCGAGGTCGGGACCGAGCGCGATGAAGCCCGCGATCAAGAGCAGGATGCCCACGGGCTTCGCGAAGCCTTCGCGGAAATCGATCCACCCGCGCGGGGTGAAGAGATACGGCGAGCGGGAGCTGAACTGATAGAGCGCGAACTTGTTCGGCAGCGTGTGCCTCTGCATGCGCGCGAGGAAGTCGGCGAGGACGATGACCAAGGCGAGCTTGCCGAGGTCGGACGCCTGCAGGCGGAAGACGCCGAAGTCGATCCAGCGCCAGGAGCCGTTGACGGAGACGCCGATGCCGGGCACGCGCGCGAGCAACATCAGGCCGCAGGCGATCCACAGGATGCGCACGCGCCAGGCGCGGGCCTTGTCGAGGTCGAGCCGGTAGAAGGCGAACCCGGCGAGGAAGGCGATCGGGACGTAGGCCAGCTGGCGGTAGAAGGCGGCGGTGCGGTTGCTCGCCGAGAGCGAGATGCCCGCGCTGTATTGGACCATCAGGCCGAACAACGCCAAGGTCACCGCGAGCACGAAGATGCCGAGGGCATACCCACCCAGGGCGCCCGGCTCCTCCTGCTTGACCTTGATGACCATGGCGTGTCGCGGCGCGAAGGCTTACTTCTTGTCCGGAGCGGCGACCGGGGCGGGCGCGCTGCCGGTGAGCGGCACGAGCTTGAGCGGGGCGAAGCTCGGGGCGGGCGCCGGCGCGGCGGCCTTCGGCGCGGCCTTCGGGGCGGCGGCCTTCGGGGCGGCGGACGAAGCGGAGGCCGACGGGATCGTCAGGACCTGGCCGGTCTTGAGCACGGCGTTGAGCGTGAGGCCGTTGGCCTTGGCGAGCGCGGAAATGGAGACGTTCTCGCTCTTGGAGACACTGTAGAGCGAATCGCCTTTGACGACGGTGCGCTTGCCACCCGGACCGACCGGACCGTTCGTGGCGAGCTTGGTCGGCGCCGGGGTCGGCAGACGGTCGGAAGGCACGGCGGCCGGAGCCGGCGCGACGGCCGACGGCGCGGACGCGACCGGGCGGGCGCCGCCGGAGAAGGCGGCGGTGTCGCCGGGCTGTTCGAAGCCGCTGGTGCTGCGGCAGCCGTTGACGCCGACGAGGACGGCGATGACGCAGAGGTGCACGAGCACGACGGCGGTGACGGTGATGATGGGACGCATGGGTGGTGGGGGTGTTGGGCTGGGTGGGTTTGGTGTGAGAAAATCAGGAACGCTGGGCGAGGGCCGTGGCCGCGCGTTCGAAGACGAGGCCGCGCTCCGCGTAGCCGCGGAACTGGTCGAAGCTGGAGAAGCCCGGGCTGAGCAGGATCACGGCGGGGCCGTGCGCATCCTTGGCGGCGCCGACGACGGCGTCCTGCAGGGCGGGATAGCAGCGGGCGGACTTGCCGAGCTCGTCGAAGTGGCGCTTGAGCTCCTCGGCGGTCTCGCCGATCAGGTAGGCGGATTCGATGAGCGGGGCGATCCGGCGGACGAACCGGCCGAGGTCCCCGCCCTTCCACTTGCCGCCGCCGATCCAACGGACGGGGACACTGAACTGCGAGAGCGCGGCTTCGACCGCATGGAAATTGGTGCCCTTGGAGTCGTTCCAGAACTCGACGCCCTTGTTCTCGGCGACCTTGCGCAGGCGGTGCGGCGGGATGCGGAAGAGGCGGGCCGCCTCCTCGAGCTGGCGGAGCGGCAGGCCGCGGGCCTGCCAGTATTTCACGAGCAGGGCCCAGTTCTCGCGCTGCGGCCAGCTGTCGAACACCGAACCGGCCGGCACGGTGTCCGTGACTTCGGCGCGCGTGGCCACGAGGGTCTCGGCGGGCAGCTCGATGCCGAAGGCGCGCGCGGCGGCGACGACGGATTCGCCGACGACGAGGATGCCGCCCGGCATCATGCGCTCGATGAGGCGATACTTCGCCCGGAAATAACTCTCGAGCTCGCCGTGACGGTCGAGGTGGTCCTCGTCGAAGTTGGACCAGAGCACCGCCTCGGGCGTGAAGTGGCGGAGGTCCTCCGCCTGGAAGGAACTGACCTCGACGACCGCGAGGAAGGAACCGTTGGAGACGGTGCGATGCAGCGACGTGAGCGGAAGGCCGACGTTGCCGCAGGCGATGGCGTCGAGGCCGGCGCGCTTGAACGCGAACGAAAGGAACTCGGTGATGGTCGTCTTGCCGTTGGTGCCGGTGATGGCCACGGCCGGGCCCGTCCAGAGCAGCGCGCCGAAATCGAGCTCGGTGAGGCAATGCAGGCCCGCGCGGCGGGCGGCGAGCAGCCACGGGTGCGTCTGCGCGAAGCCCGGGCTGTAGACGAGCAGGTCGTGACGCGCGGCCTCCTCGGGTCCGAACACGCGGTTCTCCCCGCGCTCGTCGTAGATGACCGAGGCGAAACCGCCCGCGGCGAGCGAGTCGGCGACGGAACGGCCGCTGACGCCTTCGCCGAAGACGGCGGCGGGCCGGGCAAGCCGGCGACGGAGGGACTCGGGGAACTCGCTCATCGCAGCTTGAGGGAGAGCAGGCCGAGCAGGCCGCAGAGGAGCGAGAGGATCCAGAAGCGCGCCACGACCTTCGTCGCGGGCCAGCCCTTCTTCTGGAAGTGGTGATGGATAGGCGTCATCAGGAACAGCCGCTTGCCGCCCGTGCGCTTGAAGTAGGCGACCTGCAGGATGACCGAGACGGCTTCGACGACGAACACGCCGCCGACGATGGCGAGCAGGAAGGGCTGACGCATCAGGCACGCGACCGCGCCGAGCGCGCCGCCGAGCCCGAGCGCGCCGACGTCGCCCATGTAGATCTCCGCCGGCGCCGCGTTATGCCAGAGGAACACGAGGCTGCCCCCGAAGAGCGCCGCGCAGAAGACCGCGAGCTCGCCGGCGCCCGCCACGTGGCGGATGCGCAGGTAGGAGGCGAACTCCGCGTGGCCGGCCAGGTAGGCCACCGCGCCGAGGATCGCCGTCGTGATGAGCACGCAGCCGATGGCGAGACCGTCGAGGCCGTCGGTGAGGTTCACGGCGTTCGAGCAGCCGACGCAGACGAGGATGAAGAACGCCCCCGCGACGGCGAGGCAGGCGGCGAGCGGCCAGCCGAGCGAACCGGCGGACCACAGCGGCTCCTTGAGGACGGGGAGCCAGATCTCGGCGAGCCCTTCGCGGTAGGCGGGGTCGAGCAACACGATGCCGAAGGCGGTGAGCGCCACGAAACCCTGACCCGCGAGCTTGAAGCGGGCGGAGATGCCGTCGGAACTGCCGTGGCGGACCTTGAGCCAGTCGTCATAGAGCCCGACGAGGCCCATGCCGACGAGGCACCAGAGCGAGGCGAAGACGAGGACGCCCGGACGTGCCCAGAGGAGCACGGCGGGGATGGTCGCGGCGGCGATGATCAGCCCGCCCATGGTCGGCACCTTGCCGCCTTCCTTGGCGAGGTCACCCATGAGGGCCTTGGAACGCTCGGGCTGACGCAGGCGCGCGAGCACGCCGATCAGTCGTCCGGAGAACAGCATGCCCAGCAGCAACGCCGTGACGCCGGCGAGGATCGCGCGGACGGTGATGTAGTCGAAGAGGCGGAAAGGCCCCCAGGCGTGGACGAGTTCGCTGAGACGGTAAAGCATCCTAGTGGAAGGTGAGCGCGGCGCGCAGGTTCGGAGGCAGGCAGCGTTCGAGCGCGAACGAGCGGCTGCCCTTGAGGAAGACATGGCCGCGATGGGCGGCCACGCGGGCGGCGGCCTCCTCGATCGTGGCGGCGACGAAGCCCGCCTCCGGGTGCGCGACTCCCTGCAGGAACGCCGCCGCATCGCCGCCGAAGACGACCACGCGGTCGTCCGGACGGAGAGGCAGCTGCGCGCCGCAGTCGCGGTGGAGTCGCGCGGAGGTGGGGCCGAGCTCGGCCATGCCGCCGAGCACGAAAAGACGAGGTTCCGCCGAAGCCCGGCTACGGCGATCGAAGGCCTGCGCGGCGTCGAGGAGCGAAGCCGGGCTGGAGTTGTAACAGTCGACGGTGAAGGTGCGCGCGCCGTCGACGTGCACGCTGCCGCGACCGGCCGGCGGCGCCCAGGCCGCGAGCGCGGCGATGAGTTCGGCCGAGGAGCGGCCGGCCAGCTGCGCGGCGACGACGGCGAGCGCGGCATTGCGCGCAAGGCCGTCGGAGAGCGGGCCAAGCGGGAAGGTCTCGCCGTCGAGCACGAGCGTGCGGCCGCCGTCGGCGGCGACGCCGAAGGCAGCGCGGACGAGACGCGCAGGCGCGACCGCCGGCAGCGGCTCATCACCGAAGGCCACCGCGACGCTACGGTCCGCGTAGGCGGCGAAATCCGGCCAGGCGAGCAAGGCCACGGGCAGCACGGCCTGGCCGCCGGGAGCGAGGGCGCCGACGAGCGCAGCCTTCTCGCGGGCGATGCCGGCGAGCGAACCGACGCCTTCGAGGTGGACGGGCGCGACAGCGGTGACGATCGCGATATCGGGGCGGAGGACTTCGGCCGAGACGCCGAGTTCGCCCGGCAGGCTCATGCCCGCCTCGATCACGGCGTAACGGTGGCGGGCCGGGTCGGCGCGCAGCAGCATCAGCGGCACGCCGATGGTGTTGTTGAGGTTGGCTTCGGTCGCGAAGGCTTCGGCGCCGAGCAACGCGGCGAGGAGCTCCTTGGTCGAGGTCTTGCCGACGCTGCCGGTGATCCCGATCACGACGCCCGGGAAAGCCGCGCGGGCGCGGGCCGCGACGCGGCGCAACGCGATGAGCGGGTCGGCGACGACGAGCTGCGGGAGCGGATCGGCGACGGGCCGGCCGACCAAGGCGCCGGCGGCGCCCGCGGCGCGGGCGGCGGCGAGGAAATCATGGCCGTCGCGGCGCTCGGTGCGCACGGCGACGAACATCTCGCCCGCGCGCAAGGCGCGCGTGTCGATGCCGAAACCGGCGACCGGTCCGGCGGGCGCCAGGGTCCAGCGTCCGTCCGTGCAGGCGGCGAGGTCGGCGGCGGCGTAAGCGGGGCTCATGCGGAGACGCCCCTCCGGAGCTCGAGGATCTCGCGGACGACCTGACGGTCGTCGAACGGGACCACCGTGTCGGCGAATTCCTGGGTCGTCTCGTGGCCCTTGCCCGCGATGACGACGCAATCGCCGGCTTTCGCGGCGGCGAGCGCACGGCCGATGGCGTCGCGGCGATCGGCGACGAATTCGACGGTCGGCAGCGGGCCGAGGCCTTCGCGCATGTCGGCGAAGATGCGGTCGAGCGGCTCCTTGCGCGGATTATCGGCGGTCGCCCAAGAGAGATGCGCGAGGTCGGCGACGGCCTGGGTCATCGCGGGGCGCTTGCCGCGATCGCGGTCGCCGCCGCAACCGAAGACGCAGAGCACGCGGCCGGGCGTGATGTCGCGGAGCATGCGCAGGGCGTTGCGGAGCGCATCATCGGTGTGCGCGTAGTCGACGAAGACGGGGAAAGCCTGGCCGGCTTCGACGCGCTCCATGCGGCCGGCGACGCCGGGGAAGGCGGCCAGCGCCGGCGCGAGGGCGAGCGGGTCGCGGCCGAGCGCGGCGGCCATCGCGAGGGCGCAGAGGACGTTGGAGACGTTGTAGTCGCCCGGCAGGGTCGACTTGAAGACCGCGGCGCGGCCCGCGTGGCGGACCGTGAAGACCGCGCCGCCGGTATCAAGGGCGAGGTCCGTCGCGCGGACGTCGGCGTCGGCCGAGAGACCGAAGGTGAGCACCGCGCCCCGGCGCCGGCAGGCCTCGGCGAGCACGCGGCCGGACGGGTCGTCGACATTGATCACGCTGACGTCCGGCACGGCGCCGTTGCGGCCGTCGAAGAGCATCGTCTTGACGTCGAGGTACGCGGCGAGGTCACCGTGGTAGTCGACGTGGTCGCGGGTGAGGTTCGTGAAGGCCGCGACCTCGAAGCGGAAACCGTGGACGCGTTCCTGGTGGAGGGCGTGGGAGCTGACTTCGAGGCAGGCGCCGGCGCAGCCCGCGTCGGCCATCTGGCGGAAGAAGGCGGCGAGGTCGGCCGAATCGGGCGTCGTCTTATAAGAAGGGATGGTGCGCCGGCCGAGGTGGTAGCGGACCGTACCGACGAGGCCCCACTGCGAACCGTCGTCCTGGAGCAGATGGCGCAGCAGCGTCGAGACCGTGGTCTTGCCGTTGGTGCCCGTCACGCCGACGAGGCGCAAGGCCTCCTCGGGACGGCCGTAGAAACGGCGGGCGATCTCAGCGAGCATCCGACGCGGATCGGCGACCTGGGCGGCGGCGACGGCGGGCAGGCCGGCGACCGGCTCACCCGAGATGATCGCGGCGGCGCCGCGGGCGATCACGTCGTCGAGGAAGGCGTGGCCGTTGGCCCGCAGGCCCGGGAGGGCGAAGAAGAGCGCGCCCGGGATCACGCGGCGGCTATCCGTCACGATCGTGGTCACGCGCACCGAACCGTCGCCCGTCCGGCCGAGCACGGGCAGCCCTTGGAGCAGCGCGTTGAAGGTCGGACGTTCCATCGAGGCGGGCATCATCGCGGGCGGAGGCGTCATCGGCCGAGGTCGGCCACGGGGCCGCGCGGATGGGTGGAGACGGGCGGGAGGTCGAGCCAGCGGATGCACTTCTCGGCGACCTCGCGGAAGATCGGCGCGGAGACCTTGCCGCCGTAGCCGACGCCTTCGCCCTGCGGCTCGTCGATGATGACGGTGATGGCCAGCTTCGGGTCGCCGACGGGGAAGAAGCCCGCGAACGAGGCGACGTGGTGGGCGGTGGAATAGCGGCCGTTGACGATCTTCTGAGTCGTACCGGTCTTGCCGGCGACCTCGTAGCCCGGGATGTCGGCGATCGGGGCGGTGCCGCCCTTGCCGCAGACGGCGCGCAGGAGCGTGGCGAGCTGCGCGGCGGTCGCGGGCGTGACCGCGCGGCCGCGCGAGCGCGGAGCGTAGTCGAGCACGGTGGCCTTCGTCTTCGGGTCCTCGACGCGGAGCACCAGCTGCGGCTGCATCAGCAGGCCGTCGGCGGCGACGACCGACATCGCCATGTGCATCTGCATCGCGGTGACGCTGACGGAGTGGCCCATCGGGACGCGGGAAATCGTGAGCCCGTCCCAACGCTTGGGCGGGATGAGCAGGCCGGGCACCTCGGCGCCGGTGATCAGGCCCGTCGGGGCGCCGAAGCCGAACGACTTGATGAGGCCGAAGAAGCGGTCTTCGCCGAAGCGTTCGGCATACTGCATGCCGACCTGGACCGTACCGCGGTTCGAAGACTCGCGGACGATCTGGCGGATATCGGCGGAGCCGATGGCGTGCGAGTCGGCCGGGAGCGAGACCATGCGCCCACGGTAGGGCACGCTCGTCGCGCCGCAGTCGTAGACGGAGTTCGGCGTGATGAGGCGCTCTTCGAGCGCGCCGGCGACGGCGACGATCTTGAACACCGAGCCCGGCTCATAGACGTCGGAGACCGCGCGGTTGCGCTGGCTGTCCATCGGCGCGGCCTGCGGGTCGAAGAAACGGTTCAGGTCGAAGGTGGGCCAGTTCGCGAGGCCGAGGATGCGGCCGGTGCGCGGCTCGCTGACGATGATGACCGCGCCTTTGGGATTGTAGCGGGCCGCGGCGGCGGCGAGCGCCTCCTCGCAGGTCTTCTGGATGAGGCTGTTGATCGTGAGCACGACGGTGCTGCCGTCGACCGGGGAGACCTCGCGCAGGCGGATGCTCGTGAGCTCGCGATGGCGGCCGTCGCGTTCGGATTCGATCCAACCCTTCTGGCCTTCGAGGAGCGAGTTCATCACGCTCTCGATGCCGGCGGCGGGGACGCCCTCCTTGTTGACGTAGCCGAGCACGTGCGCGGCGAGCTGGCCCTTGGGGTAGCTGCGGCGGTATTTCAGTTCGGCGCGAAGCGCCTTGATGCCGAGCGCCTTGACGCGCTTGACCACGTCCTCGCCGGCCTCGCGCGCGAGCACGGTCCAGCGGATGACATGCTCCTCGCCGGCGGAGTCGGTGCGGACGGTGTTGTCGAAGGCCTGACGGACCTTGAGGGCGGGCAGGCCGAGCGCGACCGCGACCTCGGGCGCGCGTTCGCGGTCGGCCTTGGTGAGCACGTCGGGGTCCACGCCGATGTCCCAGACATCTTCGGACAGCGCGAGCAGGTTGTCCTGCGCGTCGCGGATGTCACCGCGGCGGCACGGCTTCTCCTGGAGCACGCGACGGGCCTGCAAAGCCTCCGCGCGCAGACGAGGGGCGTCGACCCAATGCAACCAGACCAGCCGTGTGACCACGGCCAGGAAGCAGAAGGGGACGACCCATGCCAGCAAACGGTAGCGCGTTCGCCTGGCGTGGGGCAGGCTCATCGCGCGCCGGGTCCTCCCTGCCCTCCCGAACCGAGGAAGGCGATTTCGCGGGCCGTCATCCGGGGGCTCGCGGAGAAAAGGGTGACCGGGGACGCGGCCGAAGGGTTGATACGGATCCAGACGACCTGCTCGGGCACCGGCGGCTTGAGGGCGTCGCCGATGCGCTGCTGCAGGTAGAGGATGTCGACGGTCTGCTGGGCCTGCCGGCGGGCGCTGTCGTAATCCTTCTTAGAAAGGGAGGTGTCGCGTTCGAGGCGCTGGATGCGGCTGCCGATCGTGTCGGCCTCGACGCGCAGGCGCATGATGTTGATCGTGCCCACGGCGAAGGCCGCCACGGTGGCGAGGACGCAGGCCCAGGTGAGGAAGCGCGGGCTCATGCGGCGAGGCGGCGCACGGCGCGGAGGCGCGCCGAACGGCTGCGGGGGTTGCGGAGCTGTTCGTCTTCGGAAGGCTGGACGGCCTTGCGGGTGAGGAGATCGGCCTGCTTGACGCGGTCGTCCTGGTTGCGGGCGTCGTCGCGGTCGACGGGGCGGCCGGCGACCTCGTTCATGTAGCGCTTCACCATCCGGTCCTCGAGGGAATGGAAGGAGATGACGGCGAGCACGCCGCCGGCGTTGAGCTTGCCGAAGGCGAGCGGGAGGGCGTCGGCCAGGGCGCCGAGCTCGTCGTTGACCGCGATGCGGACGCCTTGGAAGGTGCGGGTGGCCGGGTGCGGGCCGCGGGGGCCGGGCGCGGGGGGCGCGGCTTCGGCGACGAGTTCGGCGAAGCTGGCGGTGCGGGCGAGGCGGCCGGTGCCGCGGGCGGCGACGATCGCGTTGACGACGCGGAACCAGCGGGGCTCCTCGCCGTAGTCGCGGACGGCGCGTTCGAGTTCGGCGCGGTCGCCGCGCTCGAGGAACTCGGCGGCGCTGCGGCCGACGCGCGTGTCCATGCGCATGTCGTTCGGCGCGTCGAAGCGGAAGGAGAAACCGCGTTCCGGGACATCCAACTGGTATGAGGACACCCCAATGTCCATCAGAACACCGTCGAATCGCCCCGGAACGCGGTCAAGGTGGCGGAAATTTTCGGAATGGAAACGCAGGCGGCCGGCGTGGGCGGCGAGCAACGCGGCGGAGCGTTCTCCGGCCGCGGGGTCGCGGTCCATCGCGTCGACCGTGCAGCCCGGCGCCCGCGCGAGGATCGCCGCGGTGTGGCCGCCGCCGCCGAAGGTGCAGTCCAGGTAGGCGCGCCCGTCCAGCGGAGCGAGGAGCGTCAGGCACTCCTCGAGCAGGACTGGGACGTGGCTGGTCATGCGGCGGTCTGTGAATAAGGTGTGAGCAGTGTAAGTAACTTCCGGATACGCATCACAGGCCGAGCTCGCGCAGGGCGCGGAGGATCTCCTTGGCGGACTCGGAATCGCGGTCGGCCTTGGGCGGCGTCGGCGAGGCGAGCTGGAACGTGGTGAAGGCGCCGCGGAAGATCACTTCGCGCTCGAGGCGCGCTTCCTTGACGATGTGGTCGTTGAGCGTGATGCGGCCGGCCTTGTCGCACGTGACCTGGATGCTGTTCGCGCCGAGCAGGCTGAGCGCGTCCATCTTCACCGGATCGCTGACGGTCACCTGCAGCGCGGCGTCGTGGATGCGCGCGGCCATCGACGGAGGGAACACCACGATCGCGGCGAGCGCGGGGTGATACATCGCGAGGAAGGTCGATTCCGTGTCGAAACGCCAGGCCGCCGGGATGGTGACACGGTTCTTCTCATCCAACTTTCCGTTGTGGATGCCGGTGAAGAGACCGTTGTTGGCGCCAATAGACATTGCGTATGGGGGAGTTCCCCCAGTTCACCCACTTTTCCCCACGACTCCCCACGGGTCAAGAATTTAGCCCCCGATCCCGCCATTTTCTTGTTCACAGCGCGGCCAGGGCGTTTAAACGACTGATTTCGGTCTTAATTATACACAAGTCACTCTATTTCAATATTTTATGTACTTAATTAGCCGAAATCAGCTTTTCGCCGCTTCCGCCCCCCTGCCCGGCCGCCCCTGGGCGATCCGGCCGCGCCGGTCCGAGACCGGGTTTGTAATGATTTTTTCACTACGATTTCGGCCGGCGCGGGGCCGCGAGGCGAGGGCGAAACTGTTTGCCAACGGCCGCCGGCTGTGTTTTGTGTCCAACCACTCAACCACGTCCTTTGCACATGAAAACCGCCCTCGCCCTCCTCGCCGCCCTCGTCCTCGCCGGATGCTCCACCCAGATCGGCGTGGACAACTCCCAGAACCGCGAAGCTTCCTACTCCAACGTCACCGGCGTGCTGACCACCCGCTACACTTCCGACACCGAGGCTGTCTTCAACGCCGTCAAGCGCACCATCGACGCCATGCCCGGCACCCTTCGCACCGGCGAGACCGACGACCGCGGCGCCAACAAGGAGCTGAACAGCGTCATCGTCTACGCCCGCACGATCGGCGACCTGGAGATCAAGATCACCATCGAGAAGGCCGAAGATCCTGAGACCAAGGCCGTCTTCACCCAGGTGAAGGTCAAGTATGGCGCCTTCGGCAACCTGCCGGAGAGCCAGCAGCTGGTCTCCAAGATCACCTCCAACCTGCGCTAAGCGCCGGGGCGGAACCGCCAAACGGACGCCGCCCAGCCCACCGGCTCGGCGGCGTTCATTTTTTAACACCTTCACCACATGGGCAACATCCACGGACACAGCTTCCGCATCACCACCTTCGGCGAGAGCCATGGCCCCGCCCTCGGCGTCGTCATCGACGGCTGCCCGCCCCGCGTGCCCTTCGACGCGGCCTTCCTGCGCAGCGAGCTTGACCGCCGCCGCCCGGGCCAGAGCGCCCTCACGACCCAACGCAAGGAAGCCGACGCGCCCGAGGTGCTCTCCGGCGTATCGCCCGACGGCCTCACGCTCGGCTCGCCCATCGCCATCGTGATCCGTAACGGTGACCAGCGCCCGCAGGCTTACGCCGAGATGAAGGCCGCCTACCGTCCTTCGCACGCCGACTATACTTACGACGCCAAGTACGGTATCCGCGCCGTCGAAGGCGGCGGCCGTTCCTCCGCCCGCGAGACCGCGGCGCGCGTCGCCGCCGGCGCCGTCGCCAAGACGGTGCTCAAGCACGCCTGCGGCGCCCGCATCATCGCGTGGGTCGAAAGCGTCGGCGACATCCGCATGCCCGCCGCACCCAAGGCGCCCACGCTGAAGCAGGTCGAGGCCACGCCCACGCGCTGCCCCCACCCCGCCACCGCCGCGAAGATCGACGCGCTCATCCGCGAAGCGCGCGCCGACGGCGATTCCGTCGGCGGCGTGATCTGCTGCGTCATCGAGAACCTGCCGGCCGGCCTCGGCTCGCCGGTCTTCGACCGTTTCGAGGCCGACCTCGCCAAGGCCATGCTTTCCCTGCCCGCCACCAAGGGCTTCGAGCTCGGCAGCGGCTTCGCCGGGACGGTCCTGCGCGGCAGCGCCCACAACGACGTGTTCGTCCGCAAGGGCGGCCGCATCCGCACCGCGACCAACCGCTCCGGCGGTACGCAGGGCGGCATCACCAACGGCGAGGACGTCGTCTTCCGCATCGCCTTCAAGCCCACGGCGACCGTGCTCAAGCCGCAGAAGACCGTCCGTCCCGACGGCCGCGCCACCGAGCTCAGCGCCAAGGGTCGCCACGATCCGTGCGTCCTCCCGCGCGCCGTGCCCATCGTCGAAGCCATGGCGGCCCTGGTCGCCGTCGATCACTGGATCCGTGACCGCGGCCAGAACGCTCCCTTCGGCCGCTGCGGACGCAAGGCATGACGCCCCTCGTCATCATCCTCGGCCCCTCGGGCGCCGGCCGCGCCGACGTGGTGAAAGAACTCGTCGCCCACGCCTGGCCCGAAGGCCGCAAGGTGCGCGTCCTCCGCGAAGTCCGCGAAGGCGGCGTCGCCCCTGACGCCTGGGAATTCAAGGACGGCCACGCGATCGTGCCCGCGCCCGGCGACGAAGACGCCGCGATCCTCGTGACGCACGGCGCGCTCCACGTCATCGACCAGATGGAGGCCCTGCACCGCACGGTCCGCCCGATGCAGCCCGACGCCGTCTGGCGCGTGGCCCGCATCCTCACGGTCGTCGACTGCCCGCTCACGATGAAGCACAAGGCCGTCGAAGAATGGTATCGCCCCTGCGTGCATTTCTCCGACGCGGTCGTCATCAACCGCCGCTGGGAAGTCCCGGGCCAGTGGGTCAGCAAATTCCTCGAGCCCTACGAGAAGGAGTTCTATCCCTGCCTTTTCTTCAACCTCACCAAGATCGGGGCGATCAGTAACCCGCCCGCCGTCATCGACGGCGAGCCGCTCCGCCTCTCGCACATCTTCGATGACATCGACGCGGTCGACGAGATGGAGTTCGACGAGGACAATCTCCCGGACGAGCCGTTCGACCTCATCCGCCAGGTCGACAAATACTTCGCGCGCGACGAACTCGGCCGCCGCAACATCCTCGTGCCGGAGATCGGCGAGATCCTCCGCCAGGAGGGCCGCGCCTGAGCCGGACCATGCGGCCGCTGCTCGCCACCTACGCCTGGCTGCTGGCCCGCCTCCCCGAGGCCTTCGCGCGGGCGAACGCGGCGCTGCTCGGCGAGCTGCTCTGGCTGATCCGCGGCAAGGTGATCCGCCGCAACCTCACGCGCGCCTTCCCGGAAAAGGACGCCGCCTGGGTCCGCCGCATCGGCCGGACGTCGTGCCGGCGCACGACCGAGATGGCCCTCTTCTCCCTCGTCTCGCCGATGCTCTCCGACGCGGAGCTGCGTGACCGCATCCAGGTCGACGACAGCGTCATGAGCGCCGAACACGGCCTGGCGCCCAAGGGCGCCGGCACGGTGCTGTTCGTCCCCCATTTCGCGCTGATGGAGATGATGACCGTCACGCCGCTCATCCGCCCCGAACTCGCGAAGCGCGAGTGGTCCGTGATCTATCGTCCGCTCGACCAGCCGGCCGCCGAACGTTGGGTGCGCGAGAGCCGTGAGCGCTTCGGCATGAAGCTCGTCTC
>JBILHF010000010.1:0-37071 GCA_044350605.1 Opitutales bacterium | reverse complement strand
GCCCGCTTCCTGACCGCCTTCCTCGCGCTCGCCCCGGGCGGCGAGTATGAACTCGACGGCGACGAAGCCATGCGAGCCCGCCCCATGCGCGGCCTGCTCGACGCCCTGGGCGCGGCCGGCTGCCGCGCGCTCGCTCCCGACGGCTCCGCGGCGAACGGTTTTCCGTTCACGCTTCACACGACCGGGAAGCTCGGTCGTCTCGAGGTCGATGCCTCGGCCTCTTCCCAGCTCCTGTCCGCGCTGCTCATGGTGCTCCCGCTTTCGCCCGGCGCCACGGTGAGCATGAAGGGCTCCACGGTCTCCGAACCGTTCGTCGAAATGACCGCGCGCATGTGCGGGCAGTTCGGCCGGCCTCTGTCGCGTCTCGCCGACGGCAGCTGGAGCTGCGTCGCTCCGGGCGCCTACGTCGCCCATCCCGCTTACGCGATCGAGCCCGACGCCACCGCCGCCAGTTATTTCATCGCGCTGCCGAGCGTGACCGGCGCCCGCGCCTCCGTCCGCATCGAAGGCTACACCGATGGCGGCCTGCAAGGTGACACCGCCTTCGCCAAGGTCGCCGCGGCCTGCGGCGCCAAGCTGCGCTCGGCCGACGGCACGCTGGTCTCCGATTCCTGGGCCGGGATCCGCGGGGGCGACTTCGACTTCAACGCTTTCTCCGACACCTTCCTCACGCTGGCGACCATCGCCGCGTTGGCCGACGGCCCGGTGAAAATCCGCGGCATCGCCCACACGCGCAAGCAGGAGACCGACCGCGTGCTCGCGATGGCGACCGAATTGGAACGGCTCGGCCTCAAGGTCGAACCCACCGCCGCGCAACTGAGAGCGGACGAATCCCTTTCTTCGCTGACCATCTTCCCGAACAAGGCGGCCTTGCGTCTGGCGGCCGCCGCGGGTCCCGTCTCGATCCACACCTACGAGGATCATCGCATGGCGATGAGCTTCGGCATCCTCGGCAGTTTCGACCTCTTCGGCGACGGCCGCCCGTGGATCGCGATCGAAGATCCCGCCTGCACGGGTAAGACCTTCCCGCGCTTCTTCCAAGCCCTCGAGGCCCTCCGTACGAACTTCGTGCGTGTCTCCGTGGACGGCGGCGCCGCCTCGGGGAAGTCCAGCACCAGCCGCCGCCTCGCCCAGGCGCACGGCCTGCTGCACGTCGATACCGGCGCGCATTACCGTAGCCTCACCCGGGCGCTACTCCTCGCAGGCGCTTCCGCCGACGATCCGGCCTCCGTGAAGGCCGCCCTGGCCAAGCTTCGGATCGGCTCACGTATCGTGGCTCGCCAAGGCGCGCGCAGTTCCGCGCTCACCCTCGACGGAGTCCTGCCGGACGACGCCGACCTACGCACGCCCGAGGTCAACGCGGCGGTCTCGAAGATCGCCGCCCTGCCCTCCGTCCGGACCTTCCTCCTCGAATACCAACGCTCGCAGGTGAAGCTCGCAAGCGAGCAAGGTTTCGCCGGCGTGGTGATGGAAGGCCGCGACATCGGGTCCGTCGTCCTGCCCGACGCCGAAGTCCGCATCTTCCTCGAAGCCGACGCCGAGGCGCGCTCCCAGCGCCGGGCCGCCGAAGGCCAGGCCGACCAGGTCATCCAGCGCGACCATCTCGACGCCACGCGCAAGACCGCCCCGCTGGTCTGCCCGAACGGCGCCTGCCGCCTGGACAACACGCACCTCCCGCTCGAAGCGGTCGTGGCCCAGATCGGCGAGCTGATCAAGGTGGCCGCCCTGCCCCGATGATCCTCGATTCGAAGAACCTGATCTACAAGGCCGTCTACCACGGCGCGCGTTCGTTCATCGAGGTCTTCGCCACCTTGGAAGTCGAAGGCTGGGAGAACGTCCCCGCCGGCGCGTGTCTCTTCGCTTCGAACCACCAAAGCATGCTGGACCCACCCCTGCTGGGCTCCTGCCTGCCCCGGGAGATCTCCTTCATCGCCCGCCGCTCGCTCTTCGACAATCCGGTCTTCGGCTTCGTGATCCGGGCCTGCCATTCCATCCCCGTCGACCGCGGAGAAGCGGACATCGGCGCGATCCGCGCGGCCTTGGCCGCCTTGGCCGCCGGCGAAGGGCTGCTCATCTTTCCGGAAGGCACCCGCAGCCAAGACGGCGTCATCGCTTCGCCCAAGGCCGGGGCCGGTCTCCTCGCCTGCAAGTCCGGCGTGCCGGTCGTCCCGATCCATATCCGCGGCGCGCGCGATGTCCTTCCTCGCGGAGCCAATTTTCCGGTCGGTTCGGCGCGGATCCGGGTGCGCTTCGGCAAGGCGATGCTGCCGGCGGAATACGACCCAGGCGCGGATCATCGCGACCGTTCGATCGAAGCGTCACGCCGCATCTTGGAGCGTATCAAGTCGCTCCCGGATTGCGCCGAGCCTGGTCTCTGAGCCGGTCGCTTACGAGATCCGCTGCGGCATCACGACGCAGAGGAAATCGTCCTTGAGCCCGCGGATCACGCCCGGGGACATCTCGTCCTTGAACTCGAAATCGACTTCGTCTTCGGTGAGCGCCTTGAGCGGGTCGATGATGTACTGAGGATTGAACGCGATGTTCACGTCCGGACCTTCGTATTTCACCGCGATCGGTTCATGCGCTTCGCCGCTTTCCGACTTCGCGGAGATCTCGAGATTCTGCGTCTTCTTCGTGACGCTCATGCGGATGGTGTTGTTGCGGTCGTCGGTCATCAGCGCGGCGCGGTTGACGCTTTCGAGGAGCTTCTCGCGTTCGAGGCGGACCTTCGAACCGGCGTCCTTCGGGATGACCTGGCGGTAGTTCGGGTAGTTACCTTCGACGACCTTGGAGACCAGCTGGATGCGGTCCACGAGGCCTTCTTCGTTCTTCGGGATGTCGATGGTGAAGCCGACCTGGCGCTCGTTGTGGGAGACATGCGCTTCGCCACCGGACTTCAGCAGACGCATCAGTTCGATGATGGTGCGGGCAGGCAGGATAAGGGCCAAGGCCTTGTCGGTGCCGGCGAGCTTGCGTTCGCACTTGGCGAGGCGGCGGCCGTCGGTCGCGACGACCGTCAGCTTGCCTTCGGCGAATTCGAAGAACACGCCGTTGAGGATGTAGCGGTTCTCGTCGGAGGACTGCGCGTAGCTCACTTTGCGCAGCATGTCGCCGAGGTCATCCTGGTTGATCGAGATGGTCGGTTGGCCGGCGAAATTGGAGATCGGCGGGAACTGGTCAGCCGGAAGACCGGCGACCTGGAAGACGGAACTGCCGGAGGTGATCTTCACGCGGTCCTTGCCGGTGAGTTCGACGATGGTGTCGCTGCTCGAAAGGGCGCGAACAATGGGGACGAGTTTCTTGACCGGCAGGGTGATGCGACCAGGAGAAGAGACCGCGGCCTTGATGCGGCAGCAGATGCCGAGATCGAGGTTGGTGGTGGTCAGGGTGACCGTGTCGCCTTCGGCTTCGATGAGCACATTCTGGAGGATCGGCATCGTGGCGCGGCTCCCGACGACATTGGTCACGCTGGAGAGGCCGTTGAAAAAGTGATTCCGGTTTACCTTGAACTTCATGATGACGTCAGAATTGAGCAGAGGCGGGGGCAGAGGCAACCCCTCATTGCCCACATGCCGGACGGTACTGTATCTATTCTCTCTTCATTTATAAATACCAGTAGCATCAGTAGGGGGCGGAAGACCGTACATAGTTCCGCAAGACGCTGGTGAGAGGGAGTATCCGCCTCGGTCGCTTCTGTGCCTAAGGCGTGAATAACCTCAGGCTTGTTCACAAAGACTCAGCGGCACCGGTTGCCCACCGTCTGTTCACACTTTGGACACCGGCTCGTCATCGTCATCCGGCGCCGGATCCATCTCGCTCTTTTTCAGCAAGAACGCGTGCCGGAAAAGGCTGTAGAGAACGTAACCGAGGAAGACCGCCGGGAACGAATACTGCGGGTAACGGAAAATGACCGCGCCCAGGATGATGATCAGGATGAAGCCGCGGGTCTTGGCCCGGGCGGTCCAATCGAGCTTCTTGAAGCTAGGGAACCGCACATTGCTCACCATCAGGAAGGAGATGACCAGCATGACCGGCAGCAGGATCCAGGACCAGGCCTGGACGGCTTGTTCAAAGGGGTCCTTCTGGTCGGAGGAGACCATGACCTTGGACAGGACCAGAACCAGCGAGGCGATCATCCCGGCGGCGGCCGGTGAAGGCAGGCCCACGAAATCGCCCCCGGCGGCGCGTTTCTCATTACCAGGGACCAGCGGGTTGGTCAGGACGTTGAAACGGGCCAGACGGACGCCGGCGCAGAGCAAGTAGATGAAAGCCAGGAGCCAGGTCACCAATTGGACGTTGTCCGTCACCTCAGGCTTGATGACCAGGAAGCAGGCCATCAGGGCCGGGGCCACGCCGAAAGAGACCGTGTCGGCGATGGAATCGAACTCGGCCCCGAAGAGGGATTCCCGCTTGGTGGCGCGGGCGACCCGGCCGTCGAATAGATCGCAGACGCAGGCGAAAAGGATGAACCAGACCGCCATATTGTAGTGTTCGGCCCGCCCCTCAGGGGTCAGCGAGGTGAAGCGCGCCTCGATGCAGTTCTTGATAGCCAAGAAGCCGCAGAGCATGTTTCCCGCCGTGAATAGGTTCGGCAGGAGATAGATGCGGGCCGCCTCCTCAGGTGAGGAATATTGGCGTTTTTCGGGAGGGTTCGTCACGGTCAGGACTTCGGGGGTTCGTCGAGGTATTTCCAGAAACCGCCTTCTTGTTCGATCCGGGCCTCGTCTTCCGGGAACGGGAGGTGTGAACGAAACGCGAAGTCGGCATAGGTGTGCTTATGCAGCACGTAATTGGCGAGCAGCGAGCCTTCGCTGGCTTCGAAATAGATGCGGAACTCACCGACGCGCAGGCGGTGATAAGTGTGGCCGCCGCGGCGGACGGTACCGAGTTCCGAGCTGCCCCGGAGGAGTTCGTCGGCGGTCAGGGAAGTGAACGCCTCGACGACCTCCATCTGCTCCAAGGTCGGCAGCTTCGCGAGCTCGCGCATCGCCTGGTCGCTGAAGTTCACTTGGTACATCGTTAGGCAGAAGCAAACGCCGCCCCGCACGTCACCGCAATCATTCAGTTGCCCGCGACCACGCCGAGACGAGCTGAAAGGCCCGTTTTTCCACTAAATCCAACACTTTTTCGAAATCGTCGCTTTCGCCGTAATACGGATCGGGCAAGGCGACTTCGCCGAGGAAAAGCGCGAGCCGGTGATGTTGTTCCGGCGGGCAACGACGGCGGAGTTCGCGCAGGTTGAGCTCGTCGGCGGCGAGGATGAGATCGAACTCATGGAAATCCGAGGCGTGCACCTGGCGGGCGCGCAGCCCCGACAGGTCATACCCACGATCATGCGCGTGGCGCACGGAGCGCGGATCCGGCGCATCACCGATGTGGTAATTCTCCGTTCCCGCTGAATCGAATTCGATGCTCAATCCGGCCTGCCGGGCCTTCACGCGGAGGACTTCTTCCGCCGTCGGGGAACGGCAGATATTCCCCATGCACACGAGGAGTACCCGACGAGGTCGACCGACCTTGGCCACGGCTCAGACCTTGCCGCCGAAGCTCTGGTGGTCGTCCAAATCCAGGACGTCGAACCAGGTGATGATGTCCTCGCGCTTAGCGCCGGCCGGGGTCGAAGATTGGTATTCGCTCACCTTGGCCCGGCCTCCCGGTGCGCTGGGGGCGCGCTGCTCATGGAAAGCGCTGAAAGCGGCGATTTCGTAGGCCTGACGGGGTTTCTGGGCATTAGCCATCATCCAGGTGAGGATCTCACCATCACCTAAACCCTTGTCAATCTGAGCCTTAAGTGCATCCGCCTCAATTCCGAGGAAGTCCAGGACGTTACGATCTAGGGAGCAACCGTAGGTATATTCGCCGTTCTTCCCGGCTTTGGTCGCGCGGGCCTTATCAATCATGCGGGGAAGGATGACGAGGCCTCCTAGGCGGACGCGGGGGCTGCGAGGGGGGTGCTGGGTGAGGTCGTAGAGGTCGTGGGCCATAAGTCGGTTGAACCTATGCCCCTCCCCTCTTTCTGCAAGAAAACAGGTCGGTTTGGAGGTTTGCCAAAATGTCACACCGGTATTTATTCATCAGGCATGTCCCTCTTGGCCGCAGCTCTCGCGGAGCATCCCCTCACCCGGGAATGCCTGCTCGGTTGCGCCGCCGTTTTCTTGGCGGCGGCTCTCTTGGATGGGATGGCCGCGAAAGACGCTTCCGGGCGCTGGCCGACCGCCGGCCTCTGGTTGCTGCGTGGTGGTTGGATCATGCTCACCACGATGCTGGCCTACCAAGGCCTGCGGACACACGCTTTGCCGATCAGCAGCGCGGCGGAGCTGCTGCTTTCCATCGCCTGGGGTCTCTCCGGTCTGGCCCTGTTCCTGGACCTGACCTTCACGCATCGTCTGCCGACGTGGGTGATCGCGGGCGCGACGACGGGCTGCCTGGTGGCCTCCGCCTTTTTAGGCGTCGTCGGGCAACCGACCGATCTCACGGACAAGCCGCTGATCGTCATTCATGTCGGCGCGGCCGTCCTCGCCTACTGCGTGCTCGGCGCGCAGGCGCTGAACTCCGCCGCCTATCTCCTCCAGGACCGCGCGCTCGCTCGTCGCGAGTTCGGCGGGATCTACGCCCTGCTTCCGGCGTTGGTGCCGCTCGATCGCATCAGCGGCCAGCTCATGGGCGCCGCCGTCTGGCTGCTCGGGCTTTCGCTTGTCATCGGAGCGACCGACTGGGCACAGCGCGACCTCGCCCTCGTCGCCCTGCCCAAACTCGCCGCCGCGCTGCTCACCTGGGTCGCCTGTCTTTACGTCACCGTCCAGCGTCGGCGTCATCGCCTCGCCGGTTCGGCTTACGCGCGTGCTTCGCTGGTCGTCTTCGTCCCGGCGCTCCTCGCGCTCTATCTCTCGCTCCCTGCCGCCCGATGAGCGAACGCGTCCGCAATCTCGTGGCGCTCAGCGCCACCCATCGCACCGCCGGCCTCGATGAGCGCGCGGCCTTCACCGTGCCCGCCGGCGGCGCCGAGGCCTTCTATGCCGCGGCGCGCGAGGCGGGTCTCGCCGAAGCGGTGTTGCTCGCCACGTGCAATCGGCTCGAAGCCTACGGCGTCGGCGACGAAGCCGCCGCCCTCCATGTGCGCAGCGCCCTCATCAAGGCGACGGGCGCGTCGCCCGCGGTCCTCGACCAACATCTCCGTCCCGTGCCCGGCCTCGAGGCCGTCGAGCACCTCTTCGCCGTCGTCTCCGGTCTCGAATCCCAGATGGTGGGCGAAGTCGAGATCGCCGGTCAGGTGAAGGATGCTTACGCCGACGCGCTCGCGCGCGGCATGACGGGCCCGGTGCTGAACCGCGTCTTCCAGCGCGCCTTCCAGGCCGGCGCGTGGGCGCGCACGCACACCGGCATCTCCCAAGGCCAGGTCAGCCTCGGCAACGTCGCCGTCGAACTCGCGCAACGCGTGTTCGGGTCGCTCGACGAAGCGCGCGTGCTCGTCCTCGGTACCGGCGATGTCGGCCGGCAGGTCGTGCAGGCCCTCGTCTCACGTGGGGCCTCGCAGGTCTCCGTCGCTTCCCGCACCTTCGACAACGCCCGCGTGCTCGCCGAAGAGTTCGCCGGTTCTTCCCTGACGCTCGCCGACGCGCTCCGGCAGGCGCACGCACACGACGTGATCGTCGGCTGCGCCACGGTGGAACGCGCCCTCCTTGACGTCGTCGCGCTTCGCGAGTCCGTCGCCCGCCGCCAAGGCCGCCCGCTCCTGCTCGTCGACCTGGGCGTGCCGCGCAACTTCGACGTCGCGGCCCGTTCGCTCGAAGGCGCCTATCTGTGCGATCTTGACGACCTCGCGGCCGTCTCCAACGCCAACCTCAAGGCACGCCTCGCCGAAGTCGACCGCGCCCGCGCGGCCCTGGCTGAGAAGGCGGCGCGTGCCTGGGGCGCCGCCAACCATCAAGCCTCCCCGGAAGCCTGAACCATGAAGCCCACGGTACTCATCGTCGACGACGAGAAGAACATCCGCGACGGGCTCCGCGCCGCGCTGGAAGACCGCTACGAGACCTTTGTCGCGAAGGACGCCGCGGAAGCGGCGCGCCTCATGCAGGACGTGCCCCCGGACGCCGTGCTCACCGATCTCCGCATGGCCGGTGAAGACGGCATGGCGGTCATCGATCGCGCGCTCAAGCTCCCTCACCAGCCGGTCTGCATCATGATGACGGCTTACGGCGACGTGGAGACGGCCGTCACGGCCATGAGCCGCGGCGCCTATTGGTTCTTCCAGAAGCCGGTCGATCTCCGTCAGGTGGAGCTGGTGCTCGAACGCGGCCTGAAGGCGCGGACGACGGAGAAGGAAGTCGTGACGCTTAAGGCGCGCCTCGACCGCAAGTTCTCGCTCGGCGAGGTCGTCGGCTCCTCCGCTTCCCTCCAGCACTCGATCGAACAGGTCCGCTCGGTCGCTTCTTCGAACGCGACCGTCCTGCTCCTCGGCGAGACCGGCACGGGCAAGGAACTTTTCGCCCAGATGATCCACCAGGCGAGCCAGCGCGCGAAAGGGCCGTTCATGGCGGTGCACTGCGCCGCGATTCCGGCCAACCTTCTGGAGTCCGAACTCTTCGGCCACGAGAAAGGCGCCTTCACCGGCGCGAACGAACGCCGCGTGGGACGATTCGAATCCGCGGACGGCGGCACGCTCTTCCTCGACGAAATCGGTGAGATCGATGCGACCACCCAGGTGAAGCTCCTGCGCTTCCTGGAGACGCGCGCCGTCGAGCGTCTGGGCTCACACCGGCCGATCGCCCTCGACCTCCGCCTGGTCTGCGCGACGAACCGCGACCTGCAGCAGATGGTGAAGGAGGGCAAGTTCCGCGAAGATCTCTTCTATCGCCTTTCGGTCGTGCCGCTCCGTCTGCCGCCGCTGCGTGAGCGTACCGACGACGTGCCGCTTCTGCTCGCTCATTACCTTGAGCGCTTCGCGAAAGAGAACGGCGTCACGGCGCCGAGACTCTCCCCCGAGGCGCTCGCGGTCTTCGTGCGCTATCCTTGGCCGGGTAATATCCGGGAATTACGTAACGCGTGCGAGAACCTCGCGGTGCTCCGCGCCGGCAAGACGGTCAGTCCGGCCGATCTCGACCCGCGCTTCAGCGCTCCGGCGTCGCTGTCGTCGGCGGCCGCCCCGGCATCGGGCGCTACGGGCAACCTTGACCGCACGCAGAACGAGAAGCAGCTGCTCAAGCAGGCGCTTGCCGCCGCGGCGGGCAACCGGACGCGCGCCGCGGAGCTCATGGGCATCTCGCGCCGCACTTTGCATCGCAAACTCCTGCAGTGGCCGGAACTCGATCCCGGTCCCGAGACGGCGTGAGGTTCTTGCTCGGACTGTTTTTCGTCTGCGCCGCCGAAGGCGCCGACATCACGGGGACCGATCTCCTGGATGGTGATTTCGTCACGGCTTTGCGTGCGGCGGCTGGTCAGGGCGTCGCTGATTTCGCGGGCACCCTGCCCGCTCGACGGGCGATGGCGGAAGGCCGCTCCGCGGCCGCCATCCTGATGGTACGACCGGGAGAGACTTCGCCCCTCGCGGGCGCCCGGGAATTCCGCCTTGCCTCGGCGGTCGTCGTCGTCGCGACGCATGGGAGCAATCGGATGGAGCAGATCACCTTCGAGCAACTCGCGAACGCCTACGCTCGCGATGCCCGGGCGCCCGCTCGCAACTGGAACGACCTTGATCCGCTCGCGCGTTCGGAACTCCTGACTCCGGCGCTCTCCTCTCCTCCGGGCACCATGGTGCTCGAGGTCTTCCAAGGTTTGGTCCTCGAGGGTCAGGCTTTCCGGCCGGACGCGCGATTGCGTGTCGAGCCTGCCCTGGCTGCTGACCTGCTCGCGTCGCGGGCCGGAAGCATCGTCCTCTTGCCCAAACCCCCGGCCGCACGCGGCCGGGTCCTTCCCGTCGCCGATGGTCGCTCCGGCCGGTCGGCCACCGCCTACGGTCCGGATGAGAACAACGTGCACAACGGCGACTACCCCCTCCAGGTGCCGCTCATCCTTTATGTCCGTCCGGATAAAGTCGCGGGGCTGCGCCCTGCCCTCCGGTGGCTCTGTTCGGATGCGGCGGCAGAACTTCTGTCCAAACAGGGGCTGACCCCCGCCCCAGCGGCCGCCCGGGCCGCCTTCCTCCAAAGGCTTGACACTCGCTGAGCCGTTTGGTCTGCTCCCTGTCCAACGCGCGCGTAGCTCAATGGTAGAGTACCACCTTGCCAAGGTGGCTGTTGCTGGTTCAAGTCCAGTCGCGCGCTCCACTTTAAAAATGGAGCCAAAACCCGCCGAAACCCGGCGGGTTTTTCATTTCAGCAGCGTCAGTCGACCCGAGGGATGGTGACGATCACCCGGAGGCCTTTCGGGCGCGCCGGTTCGGCCCCGGCGGAACCGCCATGGAGCTCCGCTACTTGCCGGACGATGCTTAACCCTAGGCCGCTGCCCCCGGCCCGGCGGGATTTGTCGGTCCGGTAGAAACGATCGAACAGTCTGGGCAGGTCGGCGGTGGTCACCCCTGCTCCATCATCTTCCACGCTCAACTCGGTCCCTTCCGCCGTATCGCGGGTCGCGATCCGGAGCCGGGTCAGGCCGGCGGCGTGGGCCAACGCGTTGTCGATCAGGTTCTGGATGAGCCGGCGGGCTTGGATCGGATCGGCGCCGACGTCCTGCGTCGCCGCGAGGTCCAGTTCGAGCGTCACGCCCGCGGCCTTGCAGCGGGCTTCGAATTCCATGGTCACCTCGCGCGCCGCGGCGTGCAGGGCGCCGGCCTCTCGCCGGACTTCGCGGGAAGACTCCAGGCTGGCCAGGGCGAGCAGCCCTTCGACGAGACCTTGCAGACGGCCGACGGAACTCACGATCTTCTGCGTGAAGCGCGCGCGGTCTTCGGCCGACATCGTCGCCTGGTCCTCGGCGAGCGTCTCGGCGTAGCCGCGCAGGATCGTCACCGGTGTCCGGAGATCATGGGAGACGTTCGTGACGAAGTCGCGTTCCATCGCCTGCAGGCGCTTCAGCGCGGTCACGTCCGCCAGCACGAAGATCGCCGCGTCCTCGCCGAACGCCTGGGGGTCGGTGCGCGCGCCGGCGGCCTGCAGCCAGACGTCGGCCAGGGGCGCGCGGTTGAGCATGAGCGTGGCGCGCGCGTCACCCTCTTCGCGGACGCGGCGGATGAGCTCGATGAAATCCGCGCTGCGGACCAGCGGCACCACCGGGCCGCCGACGTCTTCGTCGCCGAGCCCGAACAGCGCCACCGCCGCGGGGTTAGCCAGGCGCAGGCGGTCCTGTGCGTCGACGACGAGCACGGCGTCGGTCAGCGGCGCCAGCAACGCTTCGATGCGGCGGCCGGCGGCGGCGCGGATCTCATCTTCGCTTTCCGCGCGGCGTTCGATCGCCATGAAGAGTTCTTCGAGCTGCAGGGCCCGCACCAGCCAGCCCTGAGGGCGTCGCGCCGAGACGTCGCCGCGCAGCGCGCGCCGGGCCCAGCGGAGGTGGGCGCCGTGCTGTCCCATCGCCCATGCGGCGGCCGCGCCGAGCGCGAGCAGGAGCAGCCAGGGTAACCAGGTCATCGCTTCCGGATGCTGTCGCCGCCGCGGAGGCGCGCGAGCGCAAAGCAGTTCAGCCGTTCACGCGGTAACCGACGCCGCGCACCGTGTCGATCACGTCGCCCGCCGGGCCGAGCTTCTCACGCAGGCGACGCACGTGCGTATCCACCGTGCGTGTCTCGAGGTCAGGCGAATAGTTCCAGACGTCGGCGAGCAGTTCTTCGCGCGACTGCACCCTGCCCTTCCGCTCGAGGAGCAGTCGGAGCAGTTTGAATTCGGTCGCCGTCAGTTCGACGGGCTTGCCCGCCGCGGTGACTTCGTGCCGTTCGATATCAAGGAGGAGCGCGCCGGCGGCGAGGCGCGTGGAAGGCTTGGCGGCCGCGGACTTCGCGCGACGCAGGAGCGCCTGGGCGCGGAGCATCAGCTCGCGCGTGTCGAAAGGCTTGGTGACGTAATCGTCGGCCCCGGACTCCAGGCCTTTGACCTTGTCGGCCGTCTCGCCCTTGGCCGTGAGGAAGATCACCGGGGTGTCTTGGAGGAGCGCGTCGGCGCGGACCATGCGGAGGAGCTGCACGCCGGTGAGTTCGGGCATCATCACGTCGAGGATGATGAGATCCGGGCGGAAGTCCCGCGCCAGGCCGATGGCGCGCAGCGGGTCGTTGAGCGTCCGGATGGCGTAGCCGGCCTGCTTGAACTTATAGTCCAAGAGCTCGGTGACGTCGGCTTCGTCGTCGACGATCAAGATGCGCTTGAGATGTTCGGCGTCCATGGGTGCGTCCTTACATAAGACCACCCGCCTCCCTAGCGCCAGAGTTAGGTGTCAATGATGGCGGTTGCGTGACACGCCTCTATTTTATATATAAATACATCACTATCAAAGGTTTATGGATTAAAGATACACGACCGTCACACCGTGCGGCCACAATCTTTACATTGGGGTGTTCCACGTGGAACACCCCCCTTCCCTACCCCTGCTAACCCGCGCTTACTTAGCTCGAAAAAGGACCATCAGCAGCGAGATATCTGCTGGGTTCACCCCACTGATCCGGCTAGCCTGACCCAAGGTCTTAGGCTGGATGGTATGGAGCTTCTGCCGGGCTTCGATTCGCAAGCCGTAGGCTTTAAGGAAATCAAAGCCTTCAGGCACCTTAAAGTTGTCCAGGTCGTGAAGCTTGCGGGCGTTCCGCGTTTCGCGCTCCAGATACCCGCGGTATTTGACTCGGTACATGACTTCGGCCTGAACTTCAGGCGCTTCAGCCAGGAACGTCGGCGGCAAGTCCTTAGGGGTCGATTCCCAGTTGCGGCGGATGACGTCACCCGCGATCCCACCCGGGATCGCCAGCTTCTCGAGGTATTCAATCCAATGTGAGACCTTTTCAGCCTTGGCCTGAATCCGGGACAGTCGATCGGCTGGCACGAGGCCGAACTCGGCAACCTTGTCCTTAAGGCGCAGTTCGGCGCTGCCGTGGTTGAACAATAGGCGGAATTCAGCCCGGCTGGTGAACATGCGGTAAGGCTCCTGGGTGCCTTTGGTCACCAGGTCATCAATCAGGACCCCGATATAGGCTTCGTCGCGGCCCAGGACCATGGGAGTCTGGCCTTTGACCTTACAGGCGGCGTTGACCCCGGCCACCAGGCCTTGGGCGGCGGCTTCCTCATATCCGGAGGTTCCGTTGATCTGGCCGGCAAAGAAGAGGGCATCCACCTTTTTGGACTCTAGGGTGGGGTAGAGCTGGGTCGGGGGGGCGAAGTCGTATTCCACGGCATAGGCCGGGCGCAGCATGACGGCGTTCTCCAATCCAGGGATCGAGGCCAGCATCTGGAGCTGGACGGTAAAGGGCAGGGAGGTCGACAGGCCATTGATATACCATTCGTCGGTATTACGGCCCTCGGGCTCGAGATAGAGCTTATGGGCGTCCTTATCCGAGAACTTCACGAACTTGTCCTCGATGGAAGGGCAGTAACGCGGACCGACCCCGGTGATCTCGCCTCCATAGAGAGGGGAGAGGTGGAGGTTCTCTTGGACAATCTTCCCGGTGGCCCCGGTGGCCTCCGTCATCCAACAGGATACTTGGTCGCTCCCTGGGGTCCATCCGGGGAGGCGTTCACCCGCTTGTTCCACGTGGAACAAATCGGCCTGCTGACGGGTGTCGTGGAAGGCGAAAAGGGTAGGGGAGGCATCGCCTGGCTGCTCCTCGCACTTACTGAAATCGATGGACGAACCGAGGATGCGCGGAGGGGTACCGGTCTTGAGTCTTTGGAGTTCGATTCCAGCCTCTAAGAAACTGGCTGACAAAGACTTAGCACTAAAATCACCCAGCCGACCGCCTTCGGTTTTATTCGCCCCGATATGCATCAGGCCGCGCAAGAAAGTACCCGTGGTCACGACCACGGTCTTGCCGTGGAAATCAAGGTCCAGATTGGTCTGCACCCCGACGACGGCGCCGGCCTTGAAGATCAGGCCGGTGACCTGGGCCTGGAAGATGGTCAGTCCTTCCTGCAGCTCGCAGAGGTGCTTCATCCGGAACTGGTACGCCTTCTTATCACATTGTGCGCGGGGGGCCTGGACGGCGGGGCCCTTGGAGGAGTTGAGGAGGCGGAACTGGATGCCGGTGACGTCAGCGGTCAGGCCCATCTCACCCCCGAGGGCATCGATCTCCCGGACGATGTGCCCCTTGGCCTGCCCGCCGATGGCGGGGTTGCAGCTCATCTGGGCGATGGTGTCGACGTTGCCCGTCAGGAGCAGGACGTCCACGCCCATGCGGGCCGCGGCCAGGGCGGCTTCGACGCCGGCATGGCCGGCCCCGCAGACGATGACGTCATAGGGGCGGTCAGGCCCTAGGCGGATTTGTTTGTGAGGTCGCATAGGCGCTCCCTCACCGGAGGGAATCACTTACCTATGCAGAAGGAAGCAAAGAGCTTGTCCAGCATACGCTCATTATCGATGCGTCCGACGATCTCCCCGAGGGCGTCCAAGGCGGCCCGGGCCTGGGCGGCCGCCAGTTCGGTCTGAATCGGGGCCTTCAGGTGGCCGACGGCCTCGGTCAGGGCGACGGCCGCCCGGGCCATGGCCTCGGCGTGGCGGACCGAGACGACGAGCTCTTCGGCGCCGGGGGCGATCTCCTGGGTGATCAAGAAGTCGCCGAGCTTGGCGCGCAGCTTCTCGGCGTCGCGGCCATCCAAGAGGCAGGCCGACAGCTTCGTGAGCTGCGGCAGGAAATCTTTCTGCGCGGGGTGCGCGGGGAGGTCCGCCTTGTTCGCGACGACAAGCGTGCGCGCGGGATCGAGCAACGCGACGAGTTCCGCGGGCAGGGCAGGGGGCTCGGCCGAAGCGTCGACGACGAGCAGGAGGAGGTGCGCGCCGCGCGCCTGTTCGAGCGAGCGCGTCATGCCGAGGTTCTCCAGCGTCGAGCCGCCGTCACGGAGGCCGGCGGTGTCGATCGCGGTCACGGCCAGCGGCAGGCCCGCGACGGGCGCTTCGAGGTAGTCGCGCGTGGTGCCGGCCTCCGGGCTCACGATCGCGCGCTCGGCGCCGGTCAGCGCGTTGAGCAGGCTCGACTTGCCGGCGTTCGGCGCGCCGACGACGGCCACGCGGAGGCCCGCCCGCAGGGCGCCGTCATGCTTCGCGGTACGGGCGTAAGCGGAAAGTTCTGACGCGATTTCGGCCAAGCGGGCCGCAGGCCCGCGCGGGTCCTCCGGCGGGAGGTCTTCCTCGGGGAAGTCGATGTGCGCCTCGAGTTCGGCGAGGACCTGCAGCGTGCGGTCGGTCCAGCGGGCGACGTGCCGGCCGAGCTCACCGGCGAGCATGCGCCGCGCCGAGGCGAGCGCGCGCTCGGAGCTGGCATGGATGAGATCCGCGACGGCTTCGGCCTGCGTCAGGTCGATCCGGCCGGCGAGGTAGGAGCGACGCGTGAACTCGCCGGGCTCGGCGAGGCGTCCGCCGCGCGCGAGGCAGTCTTCGGTGATCCGGCGCACGAGCAGCGGGTTGCCGTGGCAGGTGATCTCGAGCGAATCGTTGCCGGTGAACGAACGGCCGGCCGACCAGAGCACGGCCACGACTTGGTCGATCGGCGAACCGGTCTGGTCCCGCCAGATGCCGAGCGTCGAAGTCTTCTCCACTGGGGGTGACTTGCGACCGAGGGCGGCGGTCGCGATGGACGCGGCGAGCGGTCCGTCGACGCGGACGATCGCCAGAGCCGAGCGGCCCGCAGGAGTCGCGGCGGCGACGATGGTCTCGGTGACGGACATGGGAAGGCGTGAGCCGAGGTCATCCCAAGGGGCGAGGGGAGGGGAGGCAAGCGGTGTCATACGTCCGCAAAAAGGCTGGAAGGGAAGGGCGGGCCTGCCAAAGTCCGCCCGAGACACTCCCGTGGAAAATCACCGCTTCCTTCTTCCTGACCCGGCCCGCCAGATCGCGGCGGCCCATGGTACGCCTTGCTACGTCTACGATCAGGCGACCCTCGAGGCCCAGGCCGACGCCATGCTGGCGTTCCCGAACGCCTTCGGGCTGACGGTCCGTTTCGCCATGAAGGCCTGCCCGAATGCGGCCATCCTCAAGGTCTTTGCCAATAAAGGACTCCATTTCGACGCCAGCTCGGGCTGGGAAGTCCGCCGCGCCATGCACGCCGGGGTCCCGGCCGACCGGATTTCGCTGTCCTCTCAGGAACTGCCCGAGGATTTTGCGCCTCTCCTTAATAAGGGGGTGCACGTCAACGCCTGCTCCCTCCTCCAGCTCGAACGCATCGGCCAGGCCCTCCCCGGTCACGAGGTCGGCCTGCGCTTCAATCCCGGCAAGGGCTCGGGCGGTAACGGCAAGACCAACGTCGGCGGGCCCGACTCCTCCTTTGGTATCTGGCACGAATGGGCCGACCAGGCCCAAGCCATCGTGAAGCAGTATGGCCTCAAGGTCGTCCGCATCCACACCCACATCGGCTCCGGCAGCGATCCGCTGGTCTGGCAGGAAGTCTCCGCGGCCAGCCTCGCGCTCGTCGCCCGCTTTCCGACCGTGCAGACCCTCAACCTCGGCGGCGGCTATAAGGTCGCCCGCGTGGCGACGGAGAAGGGCACGGACCCGCAGGTCGTCGGCGCGCCGGTCAAGGTCGCCTTCGAGCAGTTCGCCGCGGCCGACGGCCGCAAGCTCCGCCTCGAGATCGAGCCCGGCACGTTCCTCGTCGCCAACGCCGGCGCGGTCATCTCGCGCGTGCAGGACGTCGTCTCCACCGGTGCCCGCGAATTCCTCAAGCTCGACTCCGGCATGACGGAGATCCTGCGTCCTTCCCTCTACGGCTCGCAGCATCCGGTGCACCTCTATCCCGCGAAGCCCGCCGCCGGCGAACGTGACTACGTCATCGTCGGACACTGCTGCGAATCGGGCGACCTCATCAGCTGCGCGCCCGGTGAACCGGAGACGCTCGCCACGCGCCGTCTGCCTGTCGCCGTCACGGGCGACCTCTGCGTGATCGGCGGCGCCGGCGCCTACTGCGCCGGGATGAGCACCAAGAATTACAATTCGTTCCCCGAAGCTCCGGAAGTCCTCCTGCGTCGTGACGGTAGCCTCTCGCTCATCCGCCGCCGTCAGTCCCTCGAGCAGATCCTGCAGAACGAACTTCCCGCCGAAGGTCTCTGATCGTGCCGCTCCTTTCGCCAGCGCTGGGTGAGACGTTGCCGGACTCGCCGCACGCGACGGTCGTCTGCCTGCCGACGCTCGCCGACGTCGAGAGCTACGAGCGGAAGGAAGCGCGCGTCTGGGGAGTGCTGCGCTCCGGCTATCCGCGCTTCGTCCGCAACGCGCTCGTCGCACGCGCCGCACAGGAAGCCGCGCGCCGGCTCGGCCGCGCCGGCGAACTTTTCCCGCTCGTCTCGGAAGCGGCCGCCCGGCGCCTCGCCGACCATGTCGGCGCCTCGCTGACCTCGCTCGACGCCGTCGGTGATTGGTGGCTGGCCGTGACGCCCGCCGGTGACGCCGCGCTGCGTCTCGCCAAGATGGTGCAGCACACCGGCACGCTCATCTCCTCGCGTCAGGCCGAAGCCTGGCTCGCGGGCGACGCGCCCGTCGACGGCGCCGAGGCGACCGCGACGATCCGCGCCACGCTCGCCCCGTATCTCCAGGGCGTGCCCTCAGCGGACATTCTCATCGCCTCCGCCGGGATGAACGCGGTCGATGCCGGCCTCGCCGCCGTCGAAGCCGTGCAGCGTCCGCGCGGCCGCACCGCATGGATCCAGCTCGGTTGGCTTTATGTCGACTCCACGCGCCTCTTCGAGAAGGCGCGCGACGCGAAGCATCACATCGTCGCCGATGTGCGCGACCTCGCCGCGGTCGAACGTCTCCTCGCGACGGGCACCGTCGCCGGCGTCCTCACGGAGGTTCCGAACAATCCGCAGCTCGAGACCGCCGATCTGCCGTCGCTCCGCGCCCTCTGCGATAAGTATGGGGCGAAGCTGCTCCTCGATCCGAGCAGTGTCGGCCTCGCTTCCGTCGACGTGCTGCCGTTCGCCGACGTCGTCGTCTCGAGCCTCACGAAATACGCCGGCTCCGAAGGCGACGTCATGGCCGGCGTGCTCGCCATCGATCCCGCCCGGCCGGACGCCGCCGCGCTGCTCGCCGCCGCGCGCCGCCGCCTCGAGCCCCTGCACGCGCTCGACCTCCGCGTGCTCGCCGCGCAGATCGGCCGCATGGAGGAAGTCACGCGCCGCCTCGCCGCCAACGCCGCCGAGCTCGCGCGTCGGCTCGCCGCGCATCCCGCGGTCGCCCGCGTGCGCACCGCCGACCAGGGACCGACCGCCGATGCCTATCGGCGCGTCCGCCGCCCGGGCGCCGGCGCCGGCGCGCTCGTCACCATCGAACTACGCGGCGACATGCGGGCGGTCTACGATCGGCTCGCCGTGGGCAAAGGCCCCAGCTTCGGACTCCGCTATACTTTGGCCGCGCCGTTCCTCTGGCTCGCGCATTTCGAAGAAGTGACGAACGAGCAGGGCAGGGCGGGCATCCGCGCCGCCGGGCTCGATCCGGACCTGTTGCGTATCTCCGTCGGCCTCGAGCCGATCGAGGAGATCTGGTCGGCGTTCGCCGCCGCCCTCCCCAAATAAGCGACCCGCCGGTCGGCGGGTCGCGCGGGGTTCACTCGGCGTCCTTCTCGTCGGTCGCCGGTTCGTCGTCGGCCTCGTCATCCTTGGCGGCCGGCTTTTTCGCGCCGCCTTTCTTGGCGGTGCGGGCCTTGAGCATGCGCTCACGGAAAGCGGCGCGTTCCTTCTCCTGAAGCGCCGGCGCCTCCGCGTCGATCTTGCCGAGGGCCGCGTCGTAGGCCTTGCGGTAAGCGGCTTCGGAGTCGTTGGAGCGCTTCCGGGCCATCTTGTATTCGGCGTACGCCTTGGTCGTCAGGGCACGGTCGGCCTTGGCCTGCTGCTCGGCGGAGGCGATCTCCGGCAGCTCGAGGGCCGCCTTGCGGGCGGCGACGAGGCGGGCGTGATCGGGGTCGGCGCCAGTCTCCTTGGCGGGAGCGGCGACGAGGTGGGTGTGGACGCCGACGGCGAGGAGCACGGCGGCGAGGGTGGCTTGGGTGGTGTTCATGGTGTGGGTGGGAACGGGCTTGAAGGAAGGGTGTCGAAGTCGGACAATACAAGTCCCTCGCCCTGAGGTCCGCCCCATGAGTCCAACCCTCCGTCTCCTTCTGGGAGTCTTCCTGCTTTTCCCGTCCATCGTGCTCGCGCAGAAGAACCGCCCGACGACGCAGCTCGAGATGACGCCGCTCCCCGCCGTGCCGACGATGCCGGACGCTTTCCCGCAGGTCGTGGGCACCCAGGCCTTCGGCCCAGCCTACAAATTCACCAAGGATCCGGCGGTGCTCGAAGCCGCCAAAGGCATCTCCGCGATGGGGTCGCGTATCCTCAAGATCGACGCCGTCTCGGGCGGACAGCTCACGCCGTATATCGCCATGCCGTTCACGCACTATGTCGTGTGGTATCGCTCCAACGATTCCTGGACGAAAGGCCTCACGCCGGAGCTGCGGCGGCGCGAATACAACGCGATGTATCAGTTCACGAAGGACCTGCTCACGCGTTATGACGCCACGGGCAAGACCTTCTTCCTCGGCCACTGGGAGGGCGACTGGTATCTCCTGCCCGACAAAGACGTGAAGAAGGATGCCCCGCCGGAACGGATCGCCGCCATGATCGAATGGTTCGCGCTCCGTCAGAAGGCCGTCGATGACGCGCGCGCCGAGGTACCTTACACGAAGTGCCGGGTCTATACCTACGCCGAAGTGAACCGGGTCCGCGACGCGATGAAGGACGGCCGCCAGCGCATGGTCAACGCGGTGCTGCCCAAGCTCGCCGTGGATTTCGTCTCTTACTCCGCTTACGACTGCCAGCTGCTGTCCGCCGAAGAAGTCCGCGCCACCTTGGACTACGTCAACGCGCAGCTGCCGCCCAAGGCGGGCCTCCCGGCGAAGCGGGTGTTCATCGGCGAATGCGGCCTGTCGTGGAAGGCCTGCGGCGGCGACGGCGCCCAGCATGAGAAGCGCAACCGCGAGATCCTCACGAAGTTCCTCTCCTGGAAGCCGGCGATGGTCCTCTTCTGGCAGTATTACAACAACGAGGTCGTGGACGGCGAACAGGTCGGCTTCTGGCTCGTCGATAACAAGAACAAGCCCACGCCCCTCCACGCGACCATGACTTCGCTCTTCGCGGCGCAGGAAGAGGCCTCGCGCGAGCTGCGATACAAGACCCGCCGTCTGCCCGGCTTCGAGGAGATGGCCGCCTTCAGCGAGAACTGGCTGACCGCCGGCGGCGCCCGCTGAAGACTCCGCGCTTGAGACCTGCCGTGGAACGAAGAGATTAACCGGATGCGGAACAAGCTCCTCGTCGAGGCCGTCGGTACCTTCTTCCTGTGCCTCGCCGTCCTGGTGAGCGGCGGACCGTTGCCGGTCGCCGCGTTGCTCTGCGCTCTGCTCTACATGGGGGCGCCGATCTCGCTCCCCCATTATAATCCGGCCGTCACGCTGGCCTTCCGTCTGCGCGGCCGGATCAGCACCCGCACGCTCGGCGCCTTCCTCGGCGTCCAGTTCCTCGCCGCGGTCGTCGCGGCCCTCGTCGCCGGCGCCTTGGTCGGCCATGATACGGAGCGAGCCAAGGCCGCCGTCGACGCCCTCGGCGCTGACGCCTTCGACGGCTTCATGGCTTCCGCGACCGTCGAGCTGCTCGGCACCTTCCTCTTCGCGTTCGTCGTGCTGACGGTAGGAACGTCCCGGCTGACCGCCGGGAACAGCTACTATGGATTCGCGATCGCCCTGGCCGCTCTCGGCGTGGCGGGCATCTTCAGTGATTTCGGGTCGTCCATCAATCCGGCCACGGCCCTGGCCTCGTCGCTTTTCGGTGCCTGCGCGGCCATGTCCGAAGGCCTGGAGGGCACCAAGGCTTTCGTCACCGAGACGGTCTACCTCGCCAAGATGGCGCCACGCGTCCTGTCCGAAGTGGGCGTTCAGTTCCTCGGCGCCGCCTTGGCCGCTTGGTTCTTCCGGTTTCTTTTCCCGGAAGACCGCTGAAAATCTGCGTGAGGGCTTGAACCGTGGCGGACAGGGCCCAAGGTGTTGGCATGTCTCCGCTCCTCACCGCCCATAAGCATTACGGCTCCCTCCTCCTCGTCCTGATCCTGGCCGTCATCGTCGTGGCGCTCACCAAGGGGCCGAAGACCGTCCTGCAGCGTATCGTCACCGTCCTCGTGGACATCAATCTCGTGGTCGGCATCGCCGCCCTGTTCTACACCGCCAAGCCGATTTCCTGGTTCCACCCGATCTTCGCCCTCGGCGCCGTCGGCCTCCTGCACGCGGCTTCCAAGAGCGAGGACAAGGCCAAGGTCGTCCGCTGCTTCTCCCTTGCCCTGCTGCTTCTGATCGCCGCCTGGTCCGTCAACGCCTCCTGGGGCCCGGACTTCTTCAAGAGCACGCTGATGTTCAAGGTCGGCGCCACCGCTCCGGTCGCCCCGTAATCGTCACAGCCACGTTTCGGTCACGGCGGCCCGGACATCGTCCGGGCCGTTTGACTTCCCGTTGACGCAGGACTTGTTCAAGTGAGACTTTCCCGGTCCGCCGTCTCCGATGTATCGCCTCGCCCTCAACATGCTCTTCGGAGATCGCGCCAAGCTGGCGATGCTCCTGTGCGGCCTGGCCTTCTCGGCTCTCCTGATGGCCCAGCAGAGTTCGGTCTTCTTCGGCATCATGAGCTGGACCTACACGCCGATGGTCAACATCCGCGCGCAAGTCTGGGTCAGCGACCCGATGGTCGAGCAGGTCAACGACGCCAAGCCGCTCCGTGACACGGACCTCGGCCGCGTCCGCTCCGTCGACGGCGTCGCCTGGGCCGCTCCGCTCCACACTTCTTTCGTCCAGGCGCGCATGCAGGACGGCAACTTCAAGCTGATCACGCTCGTCGGCATCGATGCCGACACCTTTGCCGGCGCGCCCGCCGTGCTCTCCCAGGGGCGGATCGAGGATCTCCGCCTCCCGGACACCGTCATCGTCGACGAATGGGGCGCCGCGCTGATGGGTCGCATGGGCGTCGGGCCCGACGGGAAGCCCAAGAACACGCCGCTCAAGGTCGGCGATACTTTCGAGATCAATGACATCCAGGCGCGCATCGTCGGTATCTGTAAGGTGAAGCGGGCGTTCACCGGCGGTCCTTTCGTCTACACCACTTACGATCGCGCCAAGGGCTACACCCTCGGCGCGCGCCGTACGCTGAGCTTCATGCTCGTCGAGCCGCAGAAGGGCGTGGCGCCCGCTGAGCTCTGCGATCGCATCGAACGCGACACGGGCCTCAAGGCCTGGACGTCCGACACGGTGATCTGGAGCTGGGGGGAGCGCAGCTTGGCGCGCAACACCTTCTGGTGGTTCTGGACCAACACCGGCATTCCGTTCTCCTTCGGCACCGCGGTGCTCCTCGGACTTTTCGTCGGCATCGCGATCTCGGGACAGACGTTCTACTCCTTCGTGCTCGAGAACCTGAAATACTTCGCGGCCATCAAGGCGATGGGCGCGGGTATGGGCGTGATCGCGCGCATGCTCTTCGTGCAGGCCTTCACCGCCGGGCTCATCGGCTTCGGCCTCGGCGCCGGCATGGCGCAGGCCATCGGGCGCGTGATGATCGAGAAGGGCATGCCTCCGTTCGTGATGTATCCGCAGATCCTCTGGGCGACGTTCGCCCTCGTGCTGGGCATCAGTTTCGTCTCCGCCCTCATCGGCATCATCAAGGTGTCGCGCGTCGACGCCGCCTCCGTCTTCCGCGGATGAGCCACCTCGCCCACACCGTCGCCGTCCGCGCCTCCGGCGTAGACATGTTCTTCGGCACGCCGGAGAACCGCGTCGTCGCCCTCAAGCAGGCCGACTTCGAAGCCCGCCGCGGCGAGCTCATCATGCTGGTCGGACCTTCCGGTTGCGGGAAGACGACGCTCCTCTCGGTCATCGCCGGCACGCTCACGCCGCAGGCCGGCACGGTCGAGGTCTTCGGCCAGCGCCTCGACGGACTCGGTCAGGAAGCGCTCACGACTTTCCGCCGCCAGAACCTCGGCTTCGTCTTCCAGTCCTTCAACCTGATCCCGACGCTCACCGTCGCGGAGAACGTGATGATCCCGCTCCTGATCCAGGGACGCCCTTACGACGAAGCCCAGGCGCGCGCCCTCGCCATCATCGAGAAGGTCGGCCTGAAGGGCCGCGAAGACGGCCGGCCCAACGCGCTCTCGGGCGGCCAGCAACAGCGCGTCGCCATCGCCCGGGCCCTCGTGCACGAACCGCCGCTCCTCATCTGCGACGAACCGACCTCGGCCTTGGACAAGGACACCGGCGCCCAGATCATGCAGATGGTCCGCGATCTGTCCCGTTCGCCCGAGCGTTGCGTGGTCGTCGTGACGCACGATCACCGCATCTTCCGTTTCGCTGACCGCATCGCGGAGATGGAGGACGGTCGCATCAGCCGCGTGGTCGACGATCCCAAGCTCCTGGACACCACCCACCTCTGACCCCCTTTATGTTCAAGAAACGTCTCCTGCTCTTCGCCCTCGCCTTCGCCGGGGCTGTCGCCGCGCTGCAACTCACCCGCGGAACGGCCACCGAGGCGCCGATCAAGCCCCCGCCTTACGAGCCCGCCACCCGTGACAAGGACGGCCTCATCGCCGCCGCGGGCCTGATCGAGGCCGTCGCCGAGAATACGCTGCTAGGCTCACCGACTTCCGGCACGGTCGCCAAGGTCCACGTGAAGGTCTGGGATAAGGTGAAGGCCGGCGATGCGATCCTCACCCTCGATGATCGCGACCTCCGCGCCCAGTACGCCGTCCAGAAGGCTGCCGTCGACGCCGCCGCCGCCACCGCCGAACGCGCCGTGGACGCCGCGCGCCGCTGGACCGGCATCAAGGACAGCGGCGCCGTCTCGGCCGCCGACCTCCTGTCCTACCAGATGGCCGCCAAGGAAGCGCAGGCCAAGCTCGCGCTCGCCCGCGCCCAGTTCGACCAGACCGCCGTGCTCCTCGATCGCCTCGTCCTCCGTTCGCCTATCGACGCGACGGTGCTCCAGGTCGGCGTCCGCGTCGGTGAGTTCGTCGCGGCCGGCGCCAAGGCACCGGTCGTCCTCGGCGACATCACCCGCCTCCAGATCCGCTGCGATGTCGACGAGCAGCTCGCCACGCGGATGCGCGAAGGTCTGCCCGCCAAAGGCTACCTCAAGGGCGAGAGCTCCCTCGCCGGCGGCCGCGACCGTTCCATCGCCCTGAAGTTCGTCCGCATCGAGCCCTTCGTCATCCCGAAGACCTCGCTCACCGGCGCCAGCATCGAGCGCGTCGACACGCGCGTCCTGCAGGTGATCTACCAGTTCGACCGCCCGACGGGTCGCGCGCTCTTCGTCGGCCAGCAGATGGACGTCTATATCGACGCCTCCCAAGATGCGCCGGGTAAATAAGACGTTCCTCTTCGCGGCGCTCGCCCTCGCGGGCTGCGCCCACGATCCGGCCGCCAAGCCGGCGTCACCGGTCGCGCCCGCGGCGTTCTCGCAGGTTGGTGTCGCCGCCGATGCGAAGTGGGCCGAAGCGTTCGCCGACCCTGCGCTGCTCGATCTCCTCGCCCGCGCCCGCAAGGGCAGCCCGGACCTCGCGCTTGCCCGTGCGCGTCAGCGCGAAGCGGTCGCCTTGCTCCGGGCCGCCGATGCCGGCGATCAGCCCGCGCTCTCCGTCGCGGCCGGCCAGGAAGCCTCCCGCATCTCCGTCGCCAACGGACGTTTCCCTCCGGGCATCCCGCGTCGCACCGATGTCACCGCCGTCGCCGCCAAGGCTTCATGGGAACTCGACGTCTGGGGCCGTGAGGCCGCGAAGTCGCAGGCCGCCGAAGCCGACGTCCGCGCCGCGAAGTTCACCGCCGCGCAGGCCGATCTCGCCCTGTCCGCTGAAGTCGCCCGGCTCTGGTTCGCCGTCCGCGGCGCCCGCGAGCAGCTCGCGTTCCTTGAGACCGAATTCGCCACGCGTTTCCGCGAGATGGAACTCGTCGAGAAGACCGTCACGGCCGGCCTGATCGATTCCGATCCGCTCTCCTCCGCGAGCCTCGCCGCCGCGCAGGCCAAGGTCGACGAAGGTCTCGGTCGCCGTCGCGTCGCCGCCGCCGAGAACGCGCTGCGCGCGCTCATCGGAGCCGCGCCGGGCGAAAGCCTGCCGGTCGCCCAAGGCGTCGCCGCGATGCCCGGTTTCGGCGCCGGCGTGCCGTCCGAAATCCTGCTGCGTCGTCCCGATCTCGCCGCCGCCGCCGCGCGTCTCGACGCCGCGGTCTCCCGCGAAGGCGCGGCCCGCGCGGATTTCTATCCTTCCGTCACGCTCACCGGCCAGGCTGGCTGGCAGGCCGATCCGGCTTCGCGTATCGGTCAGGGCTCCGCTGGTTTCTGGAGCCTCGCGCCCGCGATCGACCTCCCGATCTTCGACGCTGGTCGCCGCGAAGCGAATCTCGAGGCCGCGCGGGCGCGGATCGACGGCTCGGCGGCCGAATGGACCAAGGCCGTGCTCGGCGCCTTCCGCGAGGTCGAGGACGCCCTCGCCGATCTCCGCGAACTCGCGCAGCAGGAAGAACTCACCGCCCGCGTGCTCGCCGCCGTGCGCTCTCGCCTCGCCAACGCCGAAGCGCGCCAGAAGGCCGGCCTCGCCAACGAGACGGAGCTCACGCTCGCCCGCCGCGACGAAGCCTTGGCTGCGCGCACTCTCTCGATGGTCGTATGGGAACGCCGGCAGGTCGCCGTGCGCCTCGCCGCGGCCACGGGCGGCGGCTGGTCCGCCAAGTAATCCGCCAAAGAAGAAGGGCGTCCTTGCGGACGCCCTGCCTGTTTCCGGTCAAGGCGCTCAGGCCTTGATCTGCGGGCGCTTGGGATCCGGCCAGTCGATGTGGAAGAACTCGCCGCGGGGCTTGTCCTTGCGCTCGTAGGTGTGGGCGCCGAAGAAGTCGCGCTGACCCTGGAGCAGGTTCTGCGGGAGGTCTTCGGTGCGATACGAGTCGAAGTACGAGAGCGCCGAACCGAGCGTCGGCACCGGGATGCCGTGCTTCACCGCGAGGGCGATGACCTTGCGCCAGTTCTTCTGGGCCTTCTTGACGGTCTTCTTGAAATACGGGTCGAGGAGGAGGTTGGCCAGGCGAGGCTTCTTGCCGAAGGCCTCGGTGATCTTCTGGAGGAAGCGGGCGCGGATGATGCAACCGCCGCGCCAGATCTGGGCGATCTCGCCGAAGTTGAGCTTCCACTTGTATTCGTTCTGCGCCTCACGCATGAGCTGGAAGCCTTGGGAGTAGGAGCAGATCTTGGAGCAGTAGAGGGCGTCGCGGATCTGTTCGATGATCTTGGCCTTGTCGGGATTGGTCATCGCGCGCTTCGGACCGCGCAGGGCCTTGGCGGCGGCGACGCGCTCGTCCTTCACGGCGGACAGGCAGCGGGCGAAGACGGCTTCGGCGATGGTCGGGGCGGCGACACCCATGTCGAGGGCGTTGGCGCTCGTCCACTTGCCCGTGCCCTTCTGGCCGGCGGTGTCGAGGATGACGTCGACCAGCGGCACGCCGGTCTCGGGGTCCTTCTGCTTGAGCACCTTGGCGGTGATCTCGATGAGGAAGGAGTTCAGGTCGCCCTTGTTCCATTCTTCGAAGGTGGAGCCGATCTCGTCCGGGGTCATGCCCAGGAGGCCGCGCATGAGGTCGTAGGCTTCGCAGATCATCTGCATGTCGCCGTACTCGATGCCGTTATGGACCATCTTGACGTAGTGGCCGGCGCCGTCGGGGCCGATATGGGCCACGCAGGGGACGCCGCCCTTGATGGGTTTGCCGGGGGTCGCACCGGTGAGTTCGACGCCGGTGACGGCATCGACCTTGGAGGCGACGGCTTCCCAGATGGGCTTAAGCTCGGCCCAGGCGGCGGCATCGCCGCCGGGCATGAGGGACGGGCCGAAACGGGCGCCTTCTTCGCCGCCGGAGACGCCGGAGCCGATGAAGCGGAGGCCCTTGGCCTTGAGTTCGCGTTCGCGGCGGATGGTGTCCGTCCAGAGGGCGTTGCCGCCGTCGATGATGATGTCGCCCGGCTCGAAGACCGCGGCTAGCTCGTTGATCACGGCGTCGGTCGGTCCGCCGGCCTTGACGAGGATGACGGCCTTGCGAGGCTTCTTGAGGGAGGCGGCGAAGTCCTTCATGGTCGGGCAGCCGGTCAGCTTGCCCGGAGTCTTCGGGTTTTCCTTCACGAACTCGTCGGTCTTGGCGGTCGTGCGGTTATAGACCGAGATCGCGAAGCCGTGGTCGGCGATGTTGAGGGCGAGGTTCTGACCCATGACGGCCAGACCGATGAGACCAATGTCGGATTGCATAAGAGGCACCAATGCGAACCCCCGTCGGCAGGCATGGCAAACAAGAAAAGGGGCAGGTTTCGCCCGAAAGCTCTTGTTTTCGGCATGGTCGGGCGCCTTTCCCCTCGCCTCACCCGAGGGCCTTCTCATCGTCCACGGCTGTCATGTCCCAGCTCGTCGGCAAACGCATCACCCTCGGGGTCACCGGCTCCATCGCCGCCTACAAGGCCGCGGACCTGACCTCCCAGCTCGTCAAATACGGTGCGGAGGTCCAGGTGGTCATGACCAAGGGTGCCACCCAGTTCATCACCCCGATGACCCTCCAGGTGCTTTCCCGCCGGCCGGTGGCGTTCGACCTCTGGGCCGAAGGCGCCAACTCCGTCCCCGGTCACATCGAGATCGCCGATTCCTCGGACCTCCTCCTTGTCGCCCCGCTGTCGGCCAACGTCCTCGCGGAGTTCGCCCATGGCCTCGCCCCGGACCTGCTGACCAGCATCTACCTCGCCACCCGCGGGCCGGTCCTCCTTTGCCCGGCGATGAACGGCAAAATGTATGAACACCCGGCCACGCAGGCCAACCTGAAGACCCTCCGCTCCCGCGGCCACGCCGTGGTCGAGCCGGCCGAAGGCATGCTGGCCTGCGGTTATGAAGGCGTCGGCAAGTTGGCCCCGGTCGAAGAGATCGTGAGCCGCGTGCTTTCGATCCTGGGCTGAGTCGATGGATCCCCGCGCCCTCCGCCAGCGTCTCGCGGCTTCGGCGAAGGAGCTGGGCTTCGACGCTTTCGGGGTCGCGCCGGTCGAAGTCGACGTGCGCGCGGACTACTTCAAGAAGTGGATCGCCGACGGGATGCACGGCGACATGGCCTGGCTGGCGCGTAATCCGGACCGCCGTACCTCCGCCCGGAAGGTCCTGCCCGAAGCCCGCAGCCTGGTCGTGGTGGGCCTGAACTATTACCAGCCGCATCCGCCCGCGGGCTACCGCATCGCGAAATACGCCCTGGGCGCGGATTATCACGATGTGATCCTCGCCCGCCTCAAGGAGCTGTGCGCGGTGATGCAGGCGCTCGGGGGCGAACAGAAGCCCTACGTCGACACCGGACCGGTGCTCGAAAAACCCGTCGCGGCCGCCGCCGGCCTCGGCTGGCAGGGCAAGAGCACGATTCTCATCCACCGCGGCGCGGGCACCTGGCTCTTCCTCGGCGTCATCCTGACGACCCTCGAACTGGAAGCGACGGCGACGAAGGAGCCGGATCGCTGCGGCTCCTGTACCCGTTGCATCGACGCGTGCCCGACCGCCGCGATCATCGCGCCTTATCAGATGGATGCGCGCAAGTGCCTCGCCTACCTGACCATCGAGCACAAGGGGGCCATTCCGGTCGAGTATCGTGAAGCCCTCGGCGACCGGGTCTTCGGCTGCGACGACTGCCTCGACGTCTGCCCTTGGAACAAGTGGGCCGTCGCCACCCGCGAAGCCCATTTCGCCCCGCGTCCGCACCCGCCGCTCCGCGAGACGCTGGCCTGGACGGACGAACAGTTCTTGGAGCATTTCAAAGGCACGCCGGTCGAACGCCTCGGCCTCGCCCGCTGGCGGCGCAATGCGCTCACCGTCCTCGGCAATGTCGGGACGTCGGCCGACCTGCCCGCCGCCGAGGCGCAGCTCGCCTCCGTGGATCCGATGGTCGCCGAGCACGCCGCCTGGGCCGTCGACCGTCTCCGCGTCCGTTGAACCTACGGGTTGCCTCGGACGGAGGGAGCCTCCTAATGGGAGCCGTGACCCTCGCCCAAGCTTACTATGCGCTCGCCGCCTTCCTGCTCCTGGCCGGCTGGCTGATCGTCACCGACGCCGGCGTGCTCCGTACCTTCCGCCGTTCGAAGGGCGCGACCTATCTGCTCGGCTTCGCCGCCATCGCTTGGTTCGCCTGGTGGCTCGTGAACATCCCCGATGCGGATCTCGCCGGGATCAACCGCACGCTGGTCCTCGTGGTCTTCCTCGGCGCCAGCCTGGCCACCTTCGTATATATGCCCGACTTCCTGTCGGTACGTGCGCTGGGAGCCCTGATGCTTTTCCTCGCCCGCGCCACGCTTGACGGAGGCTACCGCCAGCTGCCGCACAGCCTGCTGGATGCCTCGGTCAGCTACGGCGTCCTCGTCCTCTTCGGCTTCTGGTGGGCCTGTTCCCCGCCGGTGTTCGGCCGCCAATGCGACTGGGTCCTCGCCACTTCCGGTCGTCGTAACGTGGTCGGCGGCCTGAGCCTGCTCCTCGGTCTCGCCTGCGTGGCGCAGTCCTTCGACCTCCCGTGAGCCGCGCGCTCCTCATCGTCGTCTCGGGCCCTGCCGGCAGCGGCAAGACCACGCTTTGCTCCAGCCTGACCGGCGCCTGCCCGCAGGGTATCCGTCGCGTGATCACGTGCACCACGCGCGCTCCGCGGCCCGGCGAAGTCGACGGCGTCGATTACCATTTCCTCACGCGCGAAAACTTCGAACAGCAGGTCGCCGCCGGCGTCTTCCTCGAACACGCCCACGTCCACGGCAATCTCTATGGGCCGCGCGCGGCCGACGTCGCCGCCCATCTCGGCGCGGGCTTTGACGCGCTTTTGAACGTCGACGTCCAGGGCGCCGCCACGATCCGCGCCAAGGGCGCCGCCGACCCGCGCCTCGCCGCCGCCCTCGTCACGGTCTTCATCCGCGTCAGCGACCGCACCGAACTCCGGCGCCGGCTCACGGGCCGCGGCACCGACCCGGCCGATGAGATCGACCGGCGCGTCGCCGCCGCCGAAGAGGAACTCCGGCACGCCGGCTCTTATCAGCACGTGATCGAGAGCGGCACGCGCGAAGCCGATTTCAACGCCTTGCTCGCCATCTACCACGCCGAGAAGGCCCGCCGCTCGTGATGGAGAAGAACGATATCGCGTCCGTCCTCGACGAGATCGCCACCTTCATGGAACTGACGGGAGAGAATCCTTTCAAGATCCGCGCCTACTCCGCCGGCGCCCGCATCCTCGAGAACATGACCGAGGACCTCGGTGAGCTGATCGACGGCGGCAAGCTGGCCGAGATCCCCGGTCTCGGCGAAGCGCTCGTCGACAAGATCACGACGCTTCGTCGCGACGGCGTGCTGCCGTTCCACCAGAAGCTCAAGGCTTCGATCCCTGCCGGCCTCCTCGAGGTGATGCAGATTCCCGGCCTCGGGCCGAAGAAGGTGCGCGCGCTCTGGACGCAGCTCGCGGTCGAAGATCTCGCGAAGCTCAAGGAAGTCTGCGAATCCGGCGCGGTCGCCGAGCTCAAGGGCTTCGGCGCGAAGACGCAGGAGAAGATCCTCGAAGGCATCAAGAACCGCATCGCCTACGGCAAGCGCCACCGCTGGTATGAAGCGGCCGCCATCGCCGAACCGATCCTCGCCGGACTCCGCGCGCTCCCGCAGGTCTCGCTCGCCGAATCCGCTGGTTCGCTCCGCCGCGCCCGCGAGACGGTCGGTGACCTCGACTTCCTCGTGGCCTCGTCGGAACCCAAGCCGATCATGGACTGGTTCGTCGCCTACCCGGGCGTGAAGGAAGTCACCGCCCACGGTGAGACGAAGTCCAGCGTGCGCTTCGAGAACGGCCTCCAGGCCGACCTCCGCGTCGTCCCGGCCGAGCAGTTCTACTTCGCGCTCCATCACTTCACGGGTTCCAAGGAGCACAACGTCGCCATGCGCCACCGCGCCCTTGGCCGCGGGCTCAGCATGAGCGAGTGGGGCTTCAAGTCCGTCGACGAGAAGACCCCCGCGCCCGGCGCCACCAGCGAAGAAGAAGTCTTCCGCGCGCTCGGCCTGCCGTGGATCCCGCCGGAGCTCCGCGAGGGTAATGGCGAGATCGACGCCGCCGAGGCGGGCAAGCTGCCGAAGCTCGTGCAGTTCACCGACCTGCGCGGCGTCTTTCATAACCACACCACGGAGTCCGACGGCGACCATACGCTCGACCAGATGGCGGCCGCGGCCGAAGCCCACGGCTGGGAATACCTCGGTATCTCCGATCATTCGAAGTCCAGCTTCCAGGCCGGCGGGCTCGACGAGGCCCGTCTCGCTAAGCAGCTCGAGGACATCGCGAAGCTCAACGCCTCGAAGAAGTATCGCGTGCGCGTGCTCTCGGGCAGCGAGGTCGACATCCTCAAGGACGGCACGCTCGACTTCACGGACGACGTGCTCGCGCGCCTGGACTTCGTCGTGGCCTCGGTGCACAACCTCTTCACGTTGGACCGCGAGGCCCAGACGGCGCGCATCATCAAGGCCATCGAGAACGAGCACGTCGACATGGTGGGCCATCTCACCGGTCGCCTGCTCAACAAGCGCGAGCCCTACGATGTCGATATCGCCAAGGTCATCGACGCCGCCGCGGCCAACGACACCATCATCGAGCTCAACGCCAACCCGTGGCGCCTTGACCTCGACTGGCGTTGGTGGCGCCGCGCCGCCGAGAAGGGCGTGCTCTGCTCGATCAATCCCGACGCCCATGACACCGACCAGCTGGCCTTCGCCGCCCATGGCGTGCGCATCGCCCGCAAGGGTTGGCTGACGCCGGAGCAGGTGCTCAACACGCGGACGCTCCCGGAAGTGCTGCGCTGGCTGGGTCGCTGAGCGCTCCTTACGGCTCGCCCTGCGGGCTCCGCCCGTCCTATCCTGCCGCATGCTGCACGATAAGCGCCGTCTGCTCCTCATCGCCGGACCTTGCTCCCTCGAATCCGAGGCCAACTGCCGGACTGTCGCCACGGAGCTCAAGGCCCTGGCCGCCCGTCACCCGGAGCTGAACATCATCTTCAAGGGCTCTTACGATAAAGCCAACCGGACCTCGCTCGGCGGCGACCGTGGCCCCGGCATGCAGGCAGGCCTCGACCTCCTCGCGATGGTGAAGAAGGACTACGGCTTCAACGTCCTCACCGACATCCACGGCCCCGAGCAGTGCGAAGCCGTCGGCAAGGTCGTCGACGTCCTGCAGATCCCGGCGTTCATGTGCCGTCAGACGGACCTCCTCGTCGCGGCTGCCAAGACCGGCAAGGTCGTGAACGTGAAGAAGGGCCAGTTCCTTTCGCCGTTCGAGATGCGCTTCGTCGTCGATAAGCTCGAAGGCGCCAAGGCTGCCGAGATCTGGCAGACCGACCGCGGCACGACTTTCGGCTACCAGAACCTGGTCGTCGACATGCGCTCCTTCCCGATCATGGCCGGCTTCGGTCACCCGACCATCATGGACGCCACCCACGCGGTGCAGCTTCCCGGCGCCGCGGGCGGTTCCTCCGGCGGCCAGCGCGAATACGTCCCGGTCCTCGCCAAGGCCGCCCTCGCCGCCGGCGCCGATGGTCTCTTCATGGAGACGCACCCCGACCCGAAGAAGGCGATCTCCGACGGTCCTTCGCAGGTGCCGCTCGCGGAATTCCCGGCCCTCGTGGAATCCTGCCTGCGCGTCTGGAAAGCCGTCCGCGCCTAAGCGGTCAGCTTCGCGATCGCCGCTCGGTCCGGCTTGCCGCTCGCGTTCGTCGGCATGACCGGCACGAACACGTAGCGCCGCGGACGTGCCGCGGGCTCAAGCTGTTCGCAGGCCAGTCGGAGCGCGGCTTCGGTCTCCGGACCGGCCACGACACACGCCGTCACGACCTCGCCCCAGGTCGCGTCGACCACGCCGAGCACGAGCGCTTCGCGGACGAGTCCGGTCGCGAGCAGCGTCTGTTCGACGCGGGCGGGGTCGACCTTCTCTCCGCCAGTGACGATCACGCGGTCGGCGCGTCCGGCGATTCGCACGCTCCCATCCGTCGCCACGTCGCCACGGTCACCGCTTGTCCAAGGATTCGTCATCGGGCCGTCGGGCCAGACGCCGAGTCCCAGCGCAGGGCTGGCAATGGTGACGTGCCCATCAGCATTCGTCGCAAAGCGTATGCCTGGGAGGGGGGCGCCGCGCACGGTTTCACCCGCCCAGATCTTTTCGGGCGGACAGAGCGCGCACGCCGCCGCGGTCTCGGTCGCCCCATAGGTCAGGAAGACCGACAGCCGCCGCGCGCGGATTTCGGCGAGCAAGGGCGCGGGCACGGCCGAGCCGCCGAGCAAGACGACCGGGAAGTTTCGGAGCCACGCTTCGCCGGCGGCGTGCGCGAGCAGGCGAGTGAGTTGCGCCGGCACGAGCGAGATGACTTGGGTGCCGTCGGTTGGCAGATCAATGGAGGGCAGGGCGGCGCCTGCGGGGAAGCGTCCGTCGATGACCTGATGTCGTCCGCCGGTCACGCGTGCGCGGAGGGCAGGCATGAAGCCGCTGACATGCCACGGCGGCGTGCACGTCACGCCGTGGAGCACGGGCGAAAGCCCGCGGGCGACGAGCGCGTCGCGCAGGCTGAGCGCCGCGGCGCGGAGCGTCTCGCCGGAATGGATGATGAACTTCACCTTCCCGCCGGTACCGCCGGTCGGGATCATCACCCGGCCTCGCCAGTTCAGCGGAAAATCGCAGGTGCCCAGTCCGCGCGGCTCCAAGGTCGCGCCGAGGATCGTCGTCCCCCGCGGGATCTGGCGCGCGGCTTCTTCGAGTTCGGCTCCAGCCCAGTGTGGGTTGCCCAGGAAGACCGGAAGGCCGGCGTCATGCGCGCGCAGCACCTCGCGCAGATGCTCGGCGTGGTCCGCGTGGAAGACCGCGACGGAGCTCATGTGAGCGCCTGCCAGAAGCCCGCCCAGTCATAGTCCGGGAGTCCGGCCGCCATCGCTCCGGACGGATGGCGATCGCGTCCGTCGTTCTCGAAGCGCCCGAGCGTGTCGAAGCCGACGGTGCCGGCCTGCGGATCCTGCGCCGCGAGCCAGAGCGCGCCTTGGCGGCCGATCGCGGTCTCGAAACAGGAGGAATAGACGACCGCGCCCGCATGCGCTCCGCGCCAGGCACGGAGTTCATCCCAGTCGCCGGCGAGCAGCGGCTTCACGACGACGGTCCCGGCCCAGTCGACGCCACCCGGCGTGAGGAACGATTCATCGAGGGCGACCTTATCGGGGCCGAGCGAGGCGTAGCCCGGATGTCCGACCGGCAGCGGTTGTTCGACGAATTCGATCTGCTCGTGGGCGCGCGCGAACTCCGCCCAGCGTCGCGCCGACTGCAAGTCCAGCGAGCCATTCGCGTCGAGGCGTAGCTTGCCGGGGAAGCGCGCCGCCGCCGCGTGGATCGCTTCTTCCGAAGTCTCCGGCGAGATCTTGAGCTTCAGGGTGCGGAATCCCGCGGCGACTTTGGCATCAGTCTCCAGGACCGAAAGCGTCAGGAGCCCGGCGCAGGGCAGGTTGCCGCCGTAACCGGCGATCTGCTCCCAGTGCCGACAACTGGAGAGGGCCGCCGAAAGGCAGGGAAGCGGCGACGGGGAGGCGGCCACGGCGGCGAGCAGATGCGGCAGGTTGCCTTGGGCCGAACGGAGGAAATCCAACGATTGCTCGATCGTCTCGGTCGGGAAGCCCGGCCAAGGGGCGATCTCGCCATAACCCGTGCCTTGGTCGGATTGCGTCCGCAGCAGGATGCGATCCACGCTGTCCACGGCGCCCGCACCGGTCACGACCGCGGAGCGCAGTCGGCGACGGACACGTTTGAAGTCGAAAAAGCCGCCGGTCATGGGGACGAATAGACGGCAATCCGGACAAACCCGCAAAATCAATTTGCCACCCCTTGGGGGGGTGCCTAACACCCTTTGGGGAAACCGACCACTCATGGCCTCCTCGAAATCCAAGGGCCGCGTTTCCCTCGACGAACGCTTCTACCTGTCCGCGGACGGCTTCTTCCTCGCGAATGCCGGCCTCGGCCTGACGTATGACGACGTCTCCCTGGCCACCCGCTACTCCGAGGTCCTGCCCCGGATGACCCGCCTCGATTCCTCCCTGTCCGAGGCCCTCCCGCTGTCCCTGCCGATCGTGTCCTCCGACATGGATACGGTCACCGAGCACCGCATGGCCATCGCGATGGCCCTCAATGGCGGTCTCGGGCTCCTGCACTACAACATGTCGGAAGCCGACCAGGTCGCCGAAGTGCGCCGGGTCAAGAACCACATCCACGGCATGATCGGCGATCCTGCCGTCGTCTCGGCCGATGATACCATCTCCGAAGTCCTCGCTCGCATCGAACGCGACGGTCTGGCCTTCAGCACCTTCCCGGTCACCGCCGCCGACGGTACGCTCCTCGGTCTCCTGCCCGGGAGCGCCGTCAAGGAACGCCACGGCCAGCGCAAGGTCGTCGCCGTCATGATCCCCCGCGACAAGGTCTTCACGGTCGCCGAGAAGGATCTCGGCAAGGACCCCATCGCCACTGCCGACCGCAAGTTCTCCGACCATGTCGGCCAGAACAAGCTCCTCGTCGTCGACGCCAAGAACCGCCTCCGCGGTCTCTTCACCCTCAGCGACATCGAGCGTATCTCCGAAGAATCCCGCGCCCACGTGCGTCCCACCCGCGACGCCGATTTCCGTCTGCGCGTCGGTGTCGCCATCTCGGTGCCCCGTACGGCCGACGGCGAGATCGACCGCACCCGTCTGCTCGGCCACGTCGGCGCGCTCATCGCCGAAGGCGCCGATGCCCTCGCGATCTCCACCGCCCATGGCCACACCAAGGGCGTCGGCGACGCGCTCCGCCTCCTTCGCAAGTCCCATAAGCACATCACGCTCATCGCCGGCAACGTCACCAGCGGCGAAGGCGTCGAGTTCCTCTCCGCGGCTGGCGCCGACACCGTCAAGATCGGCCAAGGTCCGGGCTCCATCTGCACGACCCGCATCGTCGCGGGCGTCGGCATCCCGCAGCTCACCGCGCTTTACGTCGCTTCCCGCGCCGCCGCCAAGAAGGGCGTGCGCATCCTCGCCGACGGCGGCATCACCAAGAGCGGCGATATCGTCAAGGCGCTCACGCTCGCCGACGCGGTCATCCTCGGCGGCCTCCTCGCCGGTTCGCGCGAAGCCCCGGGCAAGCTGATGGAGATCAACGGCAAGACTTATAAGGAATACCGCGGCATGGGTTCGCACGAAGCCATGCGCAAGGGTTCGGCCGCCCGCTACGGACACTCCGCCAACGGCAAGTTCAGCAAGGTCGCGGCCGAAGGCATCGAAGCGCTGAAGGAAGTCTCGGGCACGGTCGACCAGGTCCTCGGCACCCTCGCCGGCGGCATCCAGAGCGGCCTGGGTTATCTCGGAGCCGCCAATCTCGCCGAGCACCGCAAGCGAGCCCGCTACATCCGCGTCACGCCCGCCGGCCAGCGCGAAGCCGCGCCGCACGACGTGATCGAGATCAAGGCCGGCTCCTGATTTCCATGGCTGCTTTCTTCCGAGGCCTGCTCCTCTTCCTCTTCGGTGCCATCGCCGGCGCCGCGGGCATCCTGTTCCTGACACCGAGCTTCCAGGTCGATATCCGCCGCGGCGACACGGCGATCAAGCCGCTCGATCTCGGCACGCGCGTCGCTCAACCGACGCCTGCTCCGGTCGTCCCCGCGCCGGCCCCGACCAAGGCCACCGCGCCGGCTCCCGCCGTTGCGGTCAAGCCGGCCGCCCCGGCCGCTTCTGCGGTTCCGACGACTCCTGCGACCGCCGAACCGGCGCTCGATTTCGCCGCGATCTCTCGTCACCTCATCCTCTGGCCGACCGCCGTCACGGTGAAGACCCCGACGACGGTGGTCGTGAACGTCGAAGGCCAGAAGCCGCAGGACCTGGCCCTCGAAGCCGGCGCGGTGTTGCAGCTCACCCGCG
>JBILHF010000114.1:0-4397 GCA_044350605.1 Opitutales bacterium | reverse complement strand
CGTCACCTCATCCTCTGGCCGACCGCCGTCACGGTGAAGACCCCGACGACGGTGGTCGTGAACGTCGAAGGCCAGAAGCCGCAGGACCTGGCCCTCGAAGCCGGCGCGGTGTTGCAGCTCACCCGCGTGCTGCCGACCGGTCAGCTCGAGGTTCGCGCCAAGGGCACGAAGTTCGAGATCAAGAGCACCTCCACCGACTTCGCCGCCGAACTCGGCAAGCGCGTCTCCGAACTCGTGGCCAAGGGCACCAAGTTCGATTCGCCGTATCCGGCCGCTTCGGCCGTCGCCGCCGCTCCGGAGGCATCCGCACCTTCGGCCACCACGGTCGCGTCCGCTACGCCGGTCGTCGCCGCGCCCAAGCGCCCGCTGACGCTCGCCGAACGCATCGACGTGCTTTACGGTCGCAAGCCTGCCGAGCCGGCAGCGCCCGTCGTTCCTACGTCGCCTCCCGCCCCCGCGGCCCTCATCACGCCGGCTCCGATGCCGGCGCCGGCCACGCCGATCGTCCCCGCCTCCGAGCCGACCACCCGCGAAGCCGCCAAGGTGGAAGAAAAGGGCAAGGATCTGGACCGGAAGATGAACCAGCTCTTCAAGTGATCTGCCTGTGAGTCACGCGAAGATCTTTTCCTGGAACGTCAACGGCGTCCGCTCCGCGCTCGGCAAGGGCCTGGGCGAGTTCATCGTCTCCGCCGACCCGGATGTGCTCTGCCTGCAGGAGACCAAGTGCGAGACGGCCGTCGCCTCGACGCTCGGCCTGGCTTTTCCTCATCAGTTCTGGCACGAAGCCGAAAAGAAAGGCTACTCCGGCACCGCGGTGCTTTCGAAGACCGCGCCGCTTTCCGTCGCGACCGACTTCCCCGGCGATCACCCGCCCGAGGGACGCGTGGTGACGGCGGAGTTCAACGGACTCTTCGTCGTCAGCGCCTACGTCCCGAATTCGCAGCGCGAACTCGAACGCCTCGACTACCGCCTGCAGTGGGACGCCGATTTCCGCAAATATCTCGCGCGTCTCGCGAAGAAGAAGCCGGTCGTCGTCTGCGGTGACCTCAACGTCGCCCACGCCGAGATCGACCTGGCCAATCCGTCGACGAACCGCCGCAACGCCGGCTTCACCGACGAGGAACGCGAGTCTTTCAGCCAGCTGCTCGACGGCCATGGTTTCACGGATACCTTCCGCGCTCAGAACCCCTCGCTCGCTCAGCGCTACAGCTGGTGGTCCTATCGCCCGGGCATCCGTGCCCGGAACATCGGCTGGCGCCTGGATTACTGCCTGACCTCCGACGGCCTGAAGTATTTGCAGCCGGATATCCACGACAAGGTCACCGGCTCGGACCACTGTCCGGTGTCGGTGCGCGTGCAGGCCGAGCTCTGATTCAGCGTCCCGTCTCGCCGGTGAGGCGGCGCACCCACGGCACCAGCACGAGCAGCAGGACCGTCAGTCCGCCGACGAGCAGGGCCTGCTGCCAGAAGAAGTGCGCGAGCGCCTCCGGATTCTTGGCGTTGAATTCGGCCGCGACCACGCCGGCGAGCTTGTTGCCCAGCGCGGTGCCAAGGAACCAGATGCCCATCACCAGTCCGGCCAGCTTGGCCGGCGCGAGCTTGGTCATGGCGCTGAGGCCGACAGGGCTGAGGCAGAGCTCGCCGACGGTCTGGAGGAAGTAGACCGCGATCAGCCACCAGGGGCTGACCTTGCCTTCCGCGGTGAGCTTCGCCGCGGGGACGAGCAGGGCGAAGGAGAGACCTAGGAAGACGAGGCCCCAGACGAACTTCATGGGCATCGACGGTTGCTGCTCGCGGAGTCGTACCCAGAGCCAGGCGAACAGCGGGGCCAGCAGGAGGATGAAGAGCGAGTTCACGGACTGGAACCACGACGAAGGGAAGGCGCGCCCGAACAGTTCGTTGCGGGTGAGTTCTTCGGCGAACAAGGTCAGTGACGACCCGGCCTGCTCGAAGACCGCCCAGAAGAGGATGGCGCAGACGAAGAAGACCAGGATCGCGGCGATGCGATGGCTGTCTTCATCTCGTCGCACGACCCCGAACCAGATGATGCCGACGATGGGGAGCGCGTAGACAATGGGGTTGATCCAGGCGTAGTAGTCCGACGCAATCATCACGGCGAGGAGCGCGGCGGTACCGAGCGTCACCAGCGTGAGTCCGACCCACGGCCGGGGTGCGTCCGCTGCCGGCGCGTGGCCGACGTGCGACAGCCAATGCAGGCGGCGCAGGTAGACGATCATGCCGAAGGTCATGCCGATGCCCGCCGCGCCGAAGCCCCAGTGCCAGCTATGCGTCGGGTCGAGTCCCCAGCCGTTCAGTATCACGCGGAACGACTCGCTCTGGGCTAGCCAGCCGACCACCAAAGGCGCGGCGAACGCGCCGAGGTTGATGCCCATGTAAAAGAGTGAGAAGCCGGCGTCACGTCGCGTGTCGCCGTGCGAGTAGAGACCGCCGACCAGCGTGCTGATGCTCGGCTTGAGGAGACCGGTGCCGAGCGCGATCAAGATCAGGCCGGCGTAGAAGGTCGGCACGGAATCGAACGCCAAAGCGTAGTGGCCCGTAGTGATGATCAGACCGCCGACAAGGACGGCCCGGCGCGCGCCGATGAAATTGTCCGCGAGGTAGCCCCCGAGGATGCACACCATGTAACTCGCCATGGTATAGTTACCGTAGACCTGCGCCGCATACTTCTGGTCGAAGCCCAGGCCGCCCATCGCCAACGGGGTGATCATGAACAGGAGCAGCAGCGCCCGCATGCCGTAGTAGGAGAAGCGCTCCCACATCTCGGCATAGAACAGCATGCTCAGCCCCCGGGGGTGGCCCCCGATACCCCCGTGATCCCGCTCGGTATGCTTGGCCGGGGATTCGGCGTCAGGGGTCAGCTCGTGCATCGGAGGGGTTATAAGGAGGTTATCGGGGCAGGGGGAGTCGGGAATACATTCCCCGAGAGAGTAAGGGTCCGCGTTGACAAAGGGGGGCGGAGGCCTACTTTTGAGACTCAATCTCAATTAGCGTGACCCCGCTATCCCAACTTCTACCCGGTCAATTCGGGAAGCTGGCCTCGCTCAATCCCGAGCGCGGGGTGGATCAGCGTCTGATGGCCTTGGGGCTGCTCCCGGGGATGGTCCTGAAGCTGATCCGGAAGGCTCCGCTCGGCGATCCCCTGGCCATCGAGTTCTGCGGTCAGGTCGTCAGCCTGCGCCTCGCCGAGGCCGAGAACCTGATCGTCGACGTCTCCGCCGATTGTCCCATCCAGCGCCCGCGTCAGCCGTGAGCACCCCTGAAGCAGGCCTGCTGGTCGCGCTCGTCGGTAATCCCAACACCGGCAAGTCGACCCTCTTCAACGCCCTGACCGGACTGCGTCAGCGCGTCGGCAACTACCCCGGCGTGACGGTCGCCCGCAAGTCCGGCACCTGCGATCTCGGCGACGGCCAGAAGGTCGAACTCGTCGATCTGCCCGGACTCTACTCCCTCGCGGCGGCTTCGCCGGATGAACAGGTCGTCATCGACGCGCTCTCAGGCAACATCGCTGGCGACCGTCGACCAGACGCCGTGGTGCTCGTCGTCGACGCGACCAACCTGCTCCGCAACCTTTTCCTCGCCTCGCAGGTCGCCGAACTCGGCCTGCCCGTCGTGCTTGTGCTTAACCAGGCCGACGTCGCCAAGGAGCAAGGCCTGCGCATTGATACCGAACTGCTCTCCCGTCGCCTCGGCGGCGTGCCGGTCGTCCTGACCTCCGCCTGGAAGGGCGATGGCATCCCTGAAGTCCGTCGCGGACTTTGCGAAGCGCTGTCGCGGCGGACGCCGCTGAAGCGCGTCGTCTGGCCGACCGATATCGCCGGCGCGCTCGCCGACGTGGCGCAGGCCGCCTCCGTCGACACGGGCAAGGCGATCTCCGCCGCCGACGCCCAACGCCTGCTCTTCGACACCAATACTTCCACCGCCGAGCGACTCGGGTGGACGCTCGAGCGTCGCGAGAAGCCGCTCCGCTCCGCGCGGGAACGCGTCCGTAATTCCGGCTACAACCCGATGGCGGCCGAACCGCTCGTCCATTACGCGCATCTCCGCGTGGCGCTGGAAGGCGTCGTGACCGAGGGTCTCGGCAAAGCCGGCCGCACCGCCGCCGTCGACCGCTTGCTCCTGCATCGCGTGCTCGGGCCGATCCTCTTCGTCGGCATCATGCTCGGCTTCTTCGCGTCGGTCTTCTGGCTCGCGAAGTTCCCGATGGGCTGGATCCAGTCCGGCGTCGACGCGCTCAAGCTCTTCGTCGCCCCGCCGCTCGAGCCGTATCCCATGCTGCAGAGCCTCCTCGCCGACGGCGTGATCGGCGGGGTCGGCGCTTTCCTGGCCTTCCTGCCGCAGATCCTCATCCTTTTCCTGTTCCTCGGCGTGCTCGAGGA
>JBILHF010000039.1:0-16551 GCA_044350605.1 Opitutales bacterium | reverse complement strand
GAGGCCGATCTCGGCGATGCGCTTGAGGCGTTCGAAATCCCAGGCCGCGTCGTTGCCGCGCAGTTTGACTTTCAGGGCCTTGAGTCCATCGGCCTTGATCCATTCGTCGAGCGAAGACGGGTAACCGTCAGCGACCTTGTTCGCGCCGGCTTCGGCGAGCGTGAGGTAATCGAGACCGCCCACGAGATGCCAGGCGAGCAGCTTGGTCGTGACGGGCGCACGGAAATAGTCGGCCGGATAGCGACCGGAGAACGAAACCGACTTCGCATCCTCGGCCGGCGTGACGAACGCCGAGAGGTCCCGGTTCATCCAAGGGGCGCAATAAGTGGAATACGTCGGCACGCCGTGGGCGACGCCATAGGCATCGTGCAAGGCGAGGTCGAAGGGCGAGCAGCAGACCAGTGCGGCGAGGGTCGGGATGGCGACGCCCTCGGGCAGGGAGGCGTTGAACTTCTTGAGGACGCCGGGCAGGGCCTCCTCGAGGAAGTCATGGCCGATTTCCAGCGGATGACCCGCGGCGGCTAACGCGGCGTAGGCTTCGGTGAGCGTGTCGCAGAAATCCTGCAGCGCCTTCAGGCGGATGTCATACGGCACCGGCGAGGGCCAGACCCACTGGACGCTGAGCGGGGTTTCACCCCACCCTTCGGCGCGGGAGCCGTCGGCCTTCTCGACCGTCACGCAGACGCGGGCGCAGACGACGCTCGTGACCGTCTCGTGTCCGAACTTCAAAGGCAGGCGCAAGGTCACCGGCAGGGCGTGCCAGCGGACGGCGCGGATCCGGACGTCGCGAGGATTCATCGGAGGTCAGTCCTGGAGAGCCTGACCGGAAGTCTCCTTGCCGAGGAAAGCGACGAACAGACCCACGGCGTAGACGAGGGTGATCGCGGCCGCGGCCTGCTGGTAGCCGCCGAGGCTTTCGACTAGCTTGCCGCTCAGCAGCACGAAAGGCACGGCGACCAGTCGACCGGTGTTGTAGCAGATACCCTGCCCCGTCGCGCGGACGCGGGTCGGGAAGAGCTCCGGCAGATAGAGCGGGAAGAAGCCGAAGAAGGCAGTGGCAGCCATGCCGAGCATGAAGACCTTCAGGGCCATCACCCAAGGGAAGATGCCGAACAACATCGCGCCCGACCAGTCGGCCGGCGTGCGGTAGATCCACACCGTGGCGGCCAGGGCGAAGAGGCAGAGTAGCTGGTAACCGAGCCGGCGACGCAGGCCGGACAGCAGCAAGGGCGCGACGAAAGTACTGCAGCAAGCCCCGGTCGAGACAATGACCATCGCGAGGGCCTTGGCTCGGGGATTATCAGCCCCGGCGAGGTCGCCGATCCAGAGCGGAATCCATTGCACCGCACCCCACGTACCGACGAAGACGACGGAGACCATCAGGATGCCGGCGAGCGTCGCACCGCGGAGCTCTCCGCTGAACACCTCGCCGATCTTGGAGCGGGCGGGCGCGACCGAAGCGGCCTCTTTCGCGGCGGAGCGTTCCCACTTTTCGGACTCGGGTACGAACAGACGGATGAGCAAGGTCAGGATAGCCGGCGAAGCACCGATCAGGAAGTGAATGCGCCAGGAAGAGCCGTCGGCGGGATACGCGAGTGCCATGCAACCCACGAGCACCATGCCGAGATTGGCCGCCATGCCGATGGCGCCGGCCATCTTGGAGCGATGACGCTCCGGCCAGGCTTCCATCACGAGCGCCACGCCAAGGGCCCACTCGCCGCCCATACCGAGCGCCGCCATGAAGCGGGCGGCGGCGAGGTGCGTCGGATCGGTCGCGAAATAGCAGACGCCGCTGAAGATCGAGTAGAAGAGGATGCTGAAAGACATCGCCTTCACGCGGCCGATGCGATCGCCCAGCCAGCCGAAGGCCGCGCCGCCGAGCGCCGCGCCGACAAGGAAAGCCGAGGTGATGATACCCATCCAGCCACCGACCCAACCGTTGATCGCCTTCGTTCCGAGCGTGGCGATGTCGGCGGGTACCATGCTCTTGAGGGCCGGGCCCGCGAGCGTCGGGAAGAGCGCCTGCTCGTAACCATCCATCATCCAGCCGAGGAAGCCGGCCAGCAGCGTCATCTGCATGCCCTTCGTGATCGCATCCCGGGTGTCTTTGGCGTCGTGCATGGGGTTCATGCCATCAGAAGGAGATATGCCGGGGCTTCAAGGGGCGATTTGCGGCTAAACGACGGCTTCCCCGATCAGCAGCCGACGGAACGACTGGGCGGCGGGAGAAAGCTCCTGACCCTTGCGCTGCAGCAAAGCCACCGAACGACGGATCGGCGGCCCTCCCAGGCGGACGACCGCGCAACCCGGCACGGAACCGCGGGCGGCGAGTTCCGGGAGCAGGGCGATACCGAGGTCGGCCGCCACGAGCGAACGGATCGTCTCCAGTTCGCCGCTCTCACAAGCCGTGCGCGGCTCGAAGCCGGCCGCGCGACACGCCGCTTGGGCGACGTCACGCGCCCTGCCCTTGTAAAAGACGAACGCTTCCTTCCCCAACTCCGCCAGCCTGGGCAGACGGCGACGCGCCAGCGCATGCTTCTTCGGGACGAGCAGCACGAAGGACTCGTCCAGCAGAGGCGTCACCTGGAAGGCGTCGCCCGGTGCGGGTAGCTGCACGACGCCGAGTTCAATCCTCCCCGCTTCCACCCACTGCGCCACGGCTTCCGAAGTGCCTTCAAGCAGGGCCAGTTCGACCTGCGGATACTTGCGCCGGAAGGCCGCGACCGCGGCGGGGAGCAGGCACGCGCTCACCGAAGGGATCGCCCCGACCGCGAGCCGGCCGCCTTTCAGCGCGACCTGATCGCCCACGGCCCGGCGGGCGGCCAAGGCCTGCGCCAGCAGCGCTTCCGCATGGACGCGGAGGGTCTCGCCCGCCGGCGTCAGGGTCGTCTCCCGCCGGCCGCGATTGAACAACCGGGCGCCCAGCTCGGCTTCGAGCTTGCGCATCTGCTCGCTCAAGGCGGCCTGCGCCAAGTTCAGCTTGGCCGCGGCCCGGGTGAAGCTCCGCTGGCGGGCGGCTTCGAGGAAGTATTCCAGCTGGTAGAGGTCCATCGTTTTTTGCGATGATAATCGCTGGAAACTAATGTTTTTCAAGCACTATGGAAACTGGTAAGGTATGCTCCCCATGAAGCCGCTGATTGACCGCCCCGAGGACCTGCTGCCGACGACCCCTTGGTCGGCGACGAAATGGGCCTGGACGGCCGAAGAAGCCCTCGTCGACCACCGCACCAAGGCCCGACTGTGCTCGGCGGTGCTTCTGCCCTTCCGCGACGGCCGTCCCGACTGGTCGAGCTTTGTCTCCGAGATCCGCTGGCAGCAGGCCGCCGCCGACCATTACGGCGTCGAACTCGTCCCGGTGCTCAACGCCGACACGGGCTACATCTTCGACCTCGACGATAAGATGTATGCCGAAGTGCTCCGGCAGTTCCGCCTGGCCTTCCCGGACATGCGTTTCATCGCCGGCGTGACCGCCCGCGGCGCGCAGGACGACACGTCTTTCATCGCCGAACGCTATCGTCCGCTCATGGACCTCGTGCAGGCGCACGACAACTGCGAGGTGATGATCATGACGTCGAAGTGGCTCAACTCGCCGGACCCGCAGCTTCGTCGCGACGGCTACTACCGGATCGCCGAGTGGCTCATCCGCCCCGGCATCGTGCACGCCCTCGAGCCCGCTTTCGTCCCCTGGGCTACGCCGTATGAACCCTGGCTACTCCACCAGCTTGCGATTCATCCTAAGTTCGTGGGCGGCAAGGTCAGCACGCTCGACGAGCCGCACTTCCTCTATTGGGCCGCGATGTGCAAGGACCTGAAACTCGACTTCGCCCCGCACAGCGGCGACGACTACGGCATCGCCACGGCGATCAAGACCGGACTGCCCCTGCTCATCGGCGCCGCCAGCAGCGCCGCCCCGCAGATCTGCGCCGCGAAGGACATGTGGCTCAATGACGGCGCGCCGGGTAAGAAGTTCCCCACGGGCACGGGCCGCTTCGATACCCGCGTCTATAAGCTCTTCGAGGCCTTCCAGTCGCTCGAGGACCAGGTGTTCCGCCTCGACGCCAAGGGCAGCGCCGCCGCCTACAAGCACAGCACCGCCCACCTGCTCCACCAGCTGGGTATCATCGCGTCGCCCGAACCGCACCCCGCCTGCAAGGACGTCCGCGGGGCCGATGAAGCCGCCCGCATGACCGAGGCGATGGTACGCACGCGCCGTCTCTCGGAACGCCTCAAGATCCCTCGTTGAACCTTAACATGACCACTCCCTTCAAGCTTACCCGTGTCGCCTCGCTCAAGAGCGTGGCCGACTTCCGCGCGCACTGCGCCGGACTCGGCGTCGACCTACCTCTCGAGGACGCCATCGAAGCCGGCGCCGGCAACCCGCTCTCGCAGCCGATCGCCCGCCCGCAGGTCAACGGCAAGACCATCGGCAACCGGATCGCCATCCACCCGATGGAAGGCTGGGACGGCACGACCACCGGCGGTATTTCCGAGGAGATGAAGCGACGCTGGCAGCGCTTCGGCGCGAGCGGCGCCAAACTGATCTGCGGGGCCGAAGCCATGGCCGTGCGCGCCGACGGGCGGGCGAACATGAACCAGCTCATCATCAACGAGGAGAACCGCGCCGGCATCACCGAACTCGTGGGCATCCTCAAGGCAGAGCACCTGGCCCGCTGGGGCTCGGTCGACGACCTCGTGATCGGCTTCCAGCTGACGCATTCCGGCCGCTTCTGCCGTCCGCATGATAAGAAGCGCTGGGAATCTCGCGTGGCCTACCGCCACCCCATCCTGGACAAGAAGTTCAACGTGACCTCCGACGACCAGGTCCTGACGGACGCCGACGTCGAGGAGCTGATCCGCTGCTACGTCCGGGCCGCCCGCGTGGCCCGCGACTGCGGCGCCGACTTCGTAGACATCAAGCACTGCCATGGCTACCTGCTGCACGAGTTCCTCGGCGCGCACACGCGTCCGGGCAAGTTCGGCGGCTCCTTCGAGAACCGCACCCGTATCCTGCGCGACATCATCGCGGGGATCCGCGCGGACGGCAACGCCATCGACATCGGCGTCCGCCTGAGCCTGTTCGACATGGTCCCGTTCCGGCCCGACCCCGCGCTCAGCCAGCCCGGCAAGCTCGGTCCCGGGATCCCCGAGGAGCACGCCTCGCTCCTACCCTACCGCTATGCTTTCGGCGTGAATCAGGCCAAGCCCACCGAGATCGACCTGACCGAGACCTTCGCCTTCGTGAAGCTGCTGGGCGAACTCGGCGTGAAGATCCTCAACACCACCGCCGGCTCACCTTACTACAATCCGCACCTCCAACGTCCGGCGGCCTATCCGCCCAGCGACGGCTACCAGCCCGCGCATGACCCGCTCATCGATGTCGCCCGTCAGGTGCGCGTCGTCCGCGAAGTCCGCGCCCAAGCCCCGGCCGGCATGATCGTGGTCAGCTCCGGCCTCAGTTACGTGCAGGAATATCTCCCTCACCTCGCGCAGCACATCCTGCGTACCGGCGGCAGCGACGCCATCGGCGTGGGACGCGCGGTGCTCAGCTACCCGGCCATGCTGGCCGATGCCGCGAAGAACGGCGCGATGGAGACGAAGTTCATCTGCCGCACTTTCAGCGACTGCACGACCGCGCCGCGCAATGGGCTCATCTCCGGCTGCTACCCGCTCGACAAGTATTACACCGCCAAGCCTGAGTTTCAGCAGCTCAAGGACATCAAGAAGAGCGTCGGAGCCTGAGCGCGCCTCACGGTTTCTCGAAGATCAGCAGGTGCTGCCACGGCAGGCCCGGCTTGTTCGTCACGAAACGGAAACCCGCCGCCGCGAACTCCTTGCGCGCCTGCGCCTCGGTCATCTTGTGGTGCGGCTTGATCGGCACGTTGTCATCCTCCGCGCGATACTCCAGGAGGTAGATACGGCCTTTCGGCTTCAGGGCCGAACGCAGCGAGGCGAGCATCTCCGCCGGATGGTCGAACTCGTGATAAGCGTCGACCATCAGGGCCGCGTCGAGCGAGGCCGGCGGCAGCTTCACGTCGTCGATCGCCCCGAGATGGGGTTGCACGTTCTTCACGCCGAGCTTCGCGGCTTCGGTCTTCAGGAACTCGAGCATCTCCGGCTGGATATCGACTGCGACGACCTTCCCTTGCGGCAGCAGGCGGGCGATACGGAACGAGTAATACCCCGAACCCGCGCCGATGTCGGCCAAGACCGCGTCGGGAGCGAGTTCGAGCAAAGCGATGGCCTTGGAAGGAGCCTCCTCCTTCTCCCGTTCGGTCCGCTCGAGCCAACCGATGCCAGGATGGCCCATGACATGGGAGATCTCGCGGCCCATGAAAGTCTTGCCGATGCCGTCAGCGGAAGGCGGGCAGTTCCCGTAAACGGGCGGAGGCGGGACGTTCGGAGCGGAATTGGCCGTCGGGCGGGTCCAGAAAAACAAGGCGATCGCACCCCCGACGAGGAGGCACGACGAAAGCAGGGGTTGGCGTTTCAGCATGCCTAGAGGAGTGCCTGAGAGAGGGGGGTTGCGCAAGAGCCCGTCGTTCCTGTCCGGATACGCTTGATATAATCCTTATAAACCCGCCCAAGATTTTACAATTATTTACCAGCCAGTCATTTGGGACGTCTGACCACTTGCCTCACCTTGAAAAATAGGTGTAATTACTCAGGTCGCAGCCCGCGGCATGGCATGAAACGCAAATCCCGCAGCCGAGGTTTCAGCCTGATCCTATCCCTGACGGTGATGGCCTTCGTGGTGATGATGGTGATCAGCCTTTCAGCCTTCATCACCATCGAGTCCCGCGCCGCGATGAACCAGCAGCTCGCGACGCGCGCGCGCTTGAACGCCCTCGTCTCGATGCGGCTCGCGCTGGCGCACCTGCAGCAGGAGGCCGGCGCCGACCGCCGCGCCACCGCGCGGGCTGACATCACGCAACCCGGCGTCAGCGCCGGCAGCCTGCGCAATCCGATGTGGACCGGCGTGTGGCGCACCGACAAGCCGGACCTCCCCCCCGCGTGGCTCGTCTCCGGCCTTGGCGACCAACCGGCCGGCACGCAGACCGTCTCCCTGTTCCAGACGGGCAGCACGCCCGACTACCCTGCCGGCTACTGGGCGCCGTGGCAGACGCCCCCTAAGGAAGCCACGGAGAACATGGTCGAGCTCGTCGGCCTGGGCAGCGCCCTACCCGCCGCCGGCACCCGGCCGAGCGGCCTCGTCAGCCTGCCCAAGTTGACTTTGCCGGATGACGAGACTTTCGGACGCTACGCCTACTGGATCGGCGACGAAGGCGTGAAAGCCCGCATCAACCTGGCCGACGGACGCTCCGCGGCCGCGAGCGCGGCGGACCGCCTCATCGCCCTGCGCAGCCCGGTCGTGGCAGGGCTCACCGGAGTCAAGGGTCTGAATACGCTGACCCGCCCTGAACAACTCGGCCATATCGACACGGCCCGACAGCTCACGCTGCTTTCAGGCTTCAACTCAGGAGCTGCTTCAGACCCTGACCCGATTACCAACCCCGAGAAGGCCTACTTCCACGACCTGAGCTTCGTCTCCGCCGGCGTCATCGCCGACTCCTTCCACGGCGGGCTGCGCCGCGACCTCTCGCGGGCCTTCGAACTTTCCGACGACGCCTTCGCGAACACCGAGTTCGGCGAGGGACGGAACGTGACCGGAGGGAACACGCCTGACGGCGCCGCCGGCACCCATACGGAGAACGGTTTCGGCGGACGCACGCGAGCCAAAGGAACCGACGATCCACTCATGATGGCCATCGTGACGGGACCTAACGGCAACAGCAGCTCCGGAGGGGGTAACAGCGCAGCCGCCGTGGCCGCTCCGGTCTTCAGTCGGACGACGTCCGCCGGCCAGGTCCGCGGACCTGCATGGTGGGCGCTCCGCGACTACCATCGCCTTTACCAGCAGCTCGGATGGAGCGCGGGAGCCGTCAGCGGTCGCGGCACGACCCTGCCGGAACTACGGGCCCGCACCTTCTGGCCCAACGCCGCCGTCTCGCGCCCTTCAGGCAATCCAGAGGATAGCGGCCTAGATAACAACGGCATCCGCAACCGAGCCTACAGCTACTCCGACATCTACGACGGCAATATTTCGTCGACGCTGAACCCGAACGCCGCGGACTTCCTCAACGGAGACAAAGGCCGGCTGGTCACCCGCCCGCTTCACGTCGCCGCCACGCCCTATATCCAGCGAGTCTCCTTAGCGTTCAGTTTAACCAAGTCCTCGAGAGAAGAACTTGTCATGCCGCCGCGGCCTTACCGCGGACCGCCCGTGATCTGGACCATGTACTACATATACCTCAACATCACTCCAGTCGTGGTGGTCCACAACCCCTACAACGTCCGGATGCGCTGGCAGCCGACGAGCGATTCGTCCGGCAGCTCCACCGCCTACCCGGCGGTGGTCTCACTATCGGACATGGAAGGATGGTCTTTCCGGATGCGCCAGGGATCCCTCCTCCACTCCGCCCCGCTCACCAAGCTGCTCCGTACGAACGGACACGTCACCGAGAGCGATGACGTGCTCCGACTCTACCTCGGAGGCGAAGCCACAAATACCGCCATCATGCTGGAGCCGGGTGAGATGAGGGTCTTCTCCTGCCAACCTCTCGCCGGAAACCTCGCCGGCACCACCTCATGGACGCAGACCACCGCGACCATCAACCGGTTCACTCCGGGGCGAGCGATGGAGATCTCGGAGCTCGCCCACGGAGGGGAAGGCAGCATCGAGTCCGGCATCTATGAAGACGAAGCCTTCGACGCCGAGATCTTCGCCGGTCCCTCCCTGAGGATCCGGCATGCGCTGGACTGCTGGCCCGGGGACAAACTCCTGCTCGACCGCAACGGTTCGACCTCCGCCAACGACAAACTGAACTTCTTCCGCAATAGCAGTGAGCACACCGAACTCGTCGTCAACGAACTGAATCTCTCCGCCAGCCGCCATTTCGCGGACGGCGTAAAGGAGAATGAGATAAATTTCAGATACGTCGACAAACAGTTCACCAGCTCCGGCCCCACCCAGGCGCCCACGCCTTTCGCCGTGATCGACATCGCCGCCAAGACGGCCAACACGGACCTCGCGCCCTTTCCGCTCTTCACCCACTCCAACCCGCTCGCGGGCAGCCTGCGGGCCAGCGGCGCCGGTCGCACCAGCGCCGGTGAACTGAAAGGGACGCGTGGTTCACCGGCGAGCTTCAGCGTCAGGGCTCGCTCCGTCGCGAACTGGGATTCGATCATCCAGCAGCCTGACCTGCAACGGGCCTTCGGTGGTTATGCTTACGCACCGACGGCGGACGGCAAATACAACGAACGCGTCATCCTCACCGAGATTCCGCTCGTCCAGCCCACCTCGCTGGCCCAATACGCCCATGCCAACTTCGGCGTGCGCGATCAACAGCCGCTGCTCTCCGTCGGCAACAGCTTCGCCAGCCCGCTCGTCGACGCCACCAAGGTGCTGCAGGATAACGGCCCCAACTGGACCGAGCTCGACCAGACCTATCTCCTCAACGCAGCCCTGTGGGACGGCTTCTTCCTCTCCAGCGTGGCACCTTGGATGAAGACTGACAACACGACCGCCGTCCTGCCTGACCACCCTGGATACAAGGTGACCAACGGCGGCAACACGGCGACCGCACCCATCAATCAGGTCAAATCCATCGCGCAGGTCATCGAAGGCTTCGTACTCGACGGGACCCCTCTCGATAATCCTCGTTTCTCGATCGAACGCTCAGGCGCTTCCGACGAGGCCATCATCGGAGCCTTGGACGACTACCGCCGCTCGGCCTCCGTGCTCCTCAACCAAGGCGCCTTCAACGTCAACTCCACCTCGCTGGAGGCCTGGAAGGCCTTCCTCGGCAACGCGAAGCAGCAAGCCTTGCAGGGCTTGGCTTCCGACGCGCCACGCGCGACGGACAACGCCCGCTTCCTCCGTGCCGTGACCCGTCAGGACTCCGCCCCGGCGACCGGCAACGCGGAAAACCCCCGCAACTGGGATGGCTTCGCGAACCTGAACGACGCGCAGATCGAGAAACTGGCCAAGGCCATCATCGCCGAGAACAAGGAACGTTTCGGCATCAGTGTCCGCGGCGAACGCGACCAGACGACCCCGCCCGGCGCGCGTCGCTTCGGCGGTCACGACAAGACGACCACCCCCTATCTTGGCCTCTCTGAATTCATCAACCGTTTCCTCTGCCCGCAGACCTGGGCCAACCGCTGCGGCGCCCTGCAGGCCGCCATCTTCCGGGCGGACGCCGACGAAGCCGCGGGCCTGAGCGACCGGCTCTACGGAGGCCTCAGCGCCCTCCGACTCAACGCAACCAGCCTCACCAACACGCAAACCCCTTGGATCCGTCACCCCGAGAACATCGAAGTAGGCAACGGCGGTCGCGTCCATACGGCTCTCAGCGCACCCGGCAACCTGCTCCAATCCGACCTCCTTCAGTCCCTCGGCTCCGCGTTAGCCACGCGCTCCGACACCTTCACGCTGCGTTGCTTCGGCGAAGCCATCCTCACCACCGGCGAGACCGGCGTGGCCTGGATGGAAGTCGTGGTCCAGCGTACGCCTGAATTCATCGACCGAACGGACCCCGCCGAGACCGGCAGCAGCGCACCGAAACCCCTCGGCTTCGGTGCTCCGACTTCCACCGACGCGGCGACCAATCGCAACCTGTCGGCGATCAACCACATCCTCGGCCGGCGCTTCAAGGTCACCTCCATACGCTGGCTCAAAGCCGATGAGATCTAAGATTGTCGGGCTCCTACTGCTCTCGGCCCTGAGCGGCGTGACCGGGCAAGGCGCCGAACCTGCCCCACAAAGAGTCCAGCTGCGCTTCGTCTCTCTCCACGAGCCGATCATCGGAGCCGGCCTCGCTGAGACTGAGGGCCAAGCCACCCCGTTGATCATCCCAGCCGACTCCCTCAGCCCCCCGGTGGCTCACCCCACTGGCAGATTGCGACTGGTCTCGACACAAGTCGCCCCGCAGCCGACCAAAGTGGCCGGCCCGATCCGACCGGAGGACATCCCTCCGCAGACCCCGGGATTTCGGAAGAAGCGGATCGTGGAGACAATCAGCAAGGTCAAAGCCGGCACCCGCGAGTTAGGCTGGATCGACCTGCCGACCGGCGATCCTCAGCGCTACATCATCCTCGTCCATCCCGGCAAAGGTAGCGGACTGACCGCGATCCCGGATCGCCTTGGCTCCTTCCCCCCCAGCAGCGATCGATATGTCAATCTCACGACCGCCTCGGTGATCATCGACATCCCGGCCGGACGACAGACCCTCGCTCCCAACGGCAGTATCGTATTACGGCCAGGGACGGCTCACTTACGTCAGTATCAGCTTCGACTCCTGACGAAGACCGACGGCGAGGAGAAACTCCTCTTCTCCGCCTTCACGGCCCAAGATGACGGGCGACGTAATCTGCGCATCTTCATCCCAGGCGACCCCCATGGAGAAGGCATCATACTGAAGTCGATCTCGGACGGCCTGGCCGCCGAGGATAATTACCGCTGAGCGGACGAACAGCCATAAGTCGCCATTTAGGACGGCTGACATGGCAAATTGGGGTAAAGGCCTTAGGCGCATCACGCATGGGGGCTTGCCGAAAGACTTCACCGGCGTATCCTCGATACGAGTGAAAGGCGTGCCGGCCAGACCCATCCTCCCCGCTCAGCGAGCAGGCTTCAGCCTGATCCTGGCGTTGGTGGTGATGTCATTCATGATCCTGCTGCTGTTCTCGCTGGCGTCATTCATCACCATCGAATCCCGGGTCGCCACGCACCAACAGAACCAACTCCGCGCCAGGCTCAATGCGGTGGTCTCCCTGCGGCTCGCGCTGGGACATCTCCAACAAGAAGCCGGGCCCGACCGACGGACGACCGCGCGCGCCGACATCATCGCGAATACCACTCAGCCCGGCTGGAACTGGCAGACCCTCCGCAACCCTTTGTGGACCGGCGTCTGGCGCACCGACCTTCAACTCCAACCACCGGCCTGGCTGATCAGCGGACGCCACGATGAGATTCCCGGCAGCCAATCCGTGAACCTCCAAGGACAAACCGACTTCTACCTCTCCCAATGGGTCCCTTGGCAGTCGGATTACGTCTATCCGGACACCCAAGGCATCACGCTCATCGGCGACACCAGCGCCAGTCCGGCCGAGTTACCGAGCGGAAACTACGCGGGCAAACCCGACGGACGTATCGTCCTGCCGCGAATCAATCTGCCCGACACCGATGTGTTCGGTTCCTATTGCTACTGGATCGGCGACGAAGGCGTCAAGGCGCGCCTCAACCTTGGCGACCCGAGGCTCACGCCGACGGATGGCACAGCCAGTACGCCGCAGCTCAAACAAGAAGCCTTACGCGGCACGAGCCGGTCAGGAAATGAAATCCTGCCAGGCCTCGCGACCATGCCCCTCAGTGGTATCGACCCGCGCGTCTCGCATGTGCAGCAGCTCTCGCTACTCACCAACGGCGGTGGCGTCGTCGAGACCGACCCGCCCACCATCGTGCGAGGTCTCACCTCGGAGACCACCCTTTGGTCGCGCGGCGTCAACGCCGACTCCCTCTGGGGCGGACTCAAGGTAGACCTCTCGCTCGCCTTCGAGATGAACGATGCCGACTGGGCGAACTCGGAATTCGGCGACGGAACGACGCCGACGGATTCGGCCGGCAACCCGCTTTCCGGCGTGACCTACGTCTATCACCCAGATGGCATGACCCAACGCCGGTCCTTCGGCGTCACCAAGACCAACCTGCGATATGATGGCACCACCCGAGGCCACGCGCCGCTCTACTCCTTCGATAGAAGGGTCGCCTCAGGCACCAATATCACGACCCGTGGCCCCCTCTGGGATACCCTTCGCAACTACCATCGGCTCTACAAGGAAGTGAGCTGGGTCTCGGCGAACGCCCCGGAGATCAACGCGCGAACGCACTACCCCAACAACGTAGCCCTGCGTGACGCGGGCTACGGGGTGCGCAGCCACTACGGGCGCTTCTATAATCGCACGGACACGACTAGCGGCGACTTCCTCAACACCACGACCCTCCACACCCTGCCGGCACCGCGGCCCGCCAAGGTGGCGGTATCGCCCTATGTCTGCCGTGAACTGCTCGTGTTCGGACTGCAGAACGGCGGCGGACAGGCGCGGGTCACCGTCTCGCCCGTAGTCGTCCTACATAACCCTTACGGGATCAACCTACGGCTCGGGCGCAAGAACGTCCCGCTTGAACCGGCCGGCATGCGCTTCTCCTTCCGGAAGTGGGAGACGCTTAGCCTCAACGTCCAGTCGGGCGGAAGTAACTGGACGCGGACGCTCGGACAGCTGGCGGCGGCGGCCGACCCGGCTTCCACCTCCGACGAAAGCTTCCGGACATACATCAACGCGGAAATCCTCCTGAGGCCCGGCGAGTTCCGGGTCTTCTCCCTGCCTGGCGCCGGCACCACGGTCAGCAATATCAGTCCGCTCCCCTTCAGCCGGATCGGCGGCGCGATGCAGCAGGGCCTCGATACGCGCGGCGGAGTCTGGATGAATCTCACCAACACCGCCGGTGCGCCCTTATCCGCCACGGCGACCTCCACCACTGTACGACTCATGAATAGCGGCGTGTTTGAGACGCGCGTGATGCTGGCCGCTTGGCCGGGCGACGACCTCATCGCCGATTCCCTGGACGCCGCCAGCGAGCTCAACACCGTGCTGACCACCAATCTGTCCCGCAGCGGGCCAGTGCCTCTGCCGACGGGATTCATGAGCCGGACTTTCGGCGGCGGAGGCCTGACGCTTGCCAATATCGGAGACGACCCGTGGATCCTCGGGGTCATCGACCAAGGCCTGCGCTGGCCGCGCGACAGCGGCCCATGGCCGCTCTTCTCGCATTCCAACCCGCTAGCCCCGGTGACGCAGGCCGACGCCAGCGGGATTGCGACCACCTCGACCCCGTCGGGAAGAGCATACAGCTCGCCCAGTTATCGGACGACCCTGTCGCAACCCAGCGCCTGGAGCAACGTGATGCAGACCAATGGCGTCGACGGTTCGCAGGCCTTCGGCGGACTGAGCCAGACGAGCCTCGGCGTGACCTCCGCCGTCTACACCGAGGTGCCCTTGGCGCCGCCGCTCTCCTTGGCCCAGTATACGCATGCCAACTTCGGCCTACGAGACCAAGATCCGCTCTTCCAGATCGGACAGAGCTTCGTGCCGCTCAACGGCTCCAATTATATCACGAGCAGCCTGGATAGCACTTGCGGACTCTCGAACCACGACACCGCTTGGATGGCCAACGCGGCCTTGTTCGACCGATTCTTCCTTTCCGGTGCGGCGCCCGTCATCCGTCGGGGCGCCGACGTGACCGAGATCAAATCCCTTGAGACCGTCCTGGACGACTTCGCCGCCGGCCAAGGCAAGCTGGCGAATCCGCGCACCTGGCTCTTCGCCCAACGTGACGAGGAAACGGTCCGCCGCATGCTCCGCGATCATCGCCGCATCGCCGGGACGATCCTCTCGGAAGGCACCTTCAACGTAAACAGCACGTCGGTGCCCGCCTGGGCGGCCTTGCTTGCGAGCGCCAAACGTAACGCCCTGGGCGCGGCGAACGAACTGGAGCCTTCGCCCGCCAATAACGCCCGGTTCCCCCGCGCCGTCCGCGCCGACGGCGCCGCCGTCAGCCATGGCAATAATTTCACCGAGCCTAACGCCTGGACGGGCCTCGCCACCCTGAGCGACGCCCAGATCTGGACCTTGGCTCGCTGCATCGTGGAGGAGATGCGCAATCGGATCCGCTTCAATCATCGCTACCAATACGGCCTCCGCGCCTCACCTTATCTCGACGTCCATTACGTCATCCGGAACCGCGGGGCCGAAGTCCCCCTGCCCTTCGTCGGCCTTTCGCAGTTCGTGAACCGATTCAACTGCGGCGCTTATCCCAATGACGTCGCCTGGCAGGGCTGCCTGCAGACGGCCATCATCCGGGCCGACGTCGCCGGCGCGAATCTCTCCAACCGTACCAGCCCCCTCACCGCCGCGCCGACCTTCGGTAGCACGCAAGCATCCGCGAACCCCAATATCGCCGGGGCGATTCCTTACGTCTCTACTCCGACAAATGCGATGGCGTCAGACCCGAGAATTAGCCCAGGGACCAACCGAAACCACGCCCTCCGGGCCGCGCCGACGTCCCTCACCCAAGCCGACATCCTCGCCGCCGTCGGCTCATCGCTGGCGACCCGTTCGGATACGTTCGTCATCCGTTGCTTCGGGGACGCCGCCGACCCGCTGGATCCGTCCAAGACGCTCGCCTCCTGCTGGATCGAAGCGGTCGTGCAACGCATCCCTGAGTTCTGCGACCCGAGCCAGCCGCCCGAGACCGAAGTCAGCAGCCCAACGGACGGTCAGAGACATAATCCCCTGCTCAATCCGGTGAACCAGACCCTGGGTCGCCGCTTCATCATCCTCTCCTCCCGCATGCTGGGACCGAACGACCTATGAGACGGCTCGCCGCCATCCTCTGCATCGCCGGCGTAGCCGGCCTCTCGGCCCAGCCCACCAACCCGGAACGCGAGCCGGTCCGGGCGCGCTTCCGAGCACTGTCATTCGATGACCCGATTCCCGGCGCCAGTTACCTGATGGGCGACCGCCTGCATCAGATCGATATTCCGACGGATGGCTTCACGCCCGAACAAACCTACGCAGGACCGAACAACCTACGTTTCGTGACCGTCGATCCACGGGCGAAAAAAGCGGCCTCCCTCTCCCCCGCCCTGCAAGCCGCCCTGCAAAGGCTCCGTCGGGCCCAGGCCGCCACCCTGCAGATCTCCCAGGAACACGAGCAGACGACGGAGTTCCTCCAGAAAATCCAGCTGCGCAAAACCGAAGATAACCGGATCCTTTCGGTCGGCGATATCGCCCAGATCGAAGCCCTTCATCAACGCCTGCAGGAACTAGGCGCAGCACTGTCCGCGAACTCCAAGGAGACCGAAGAAGCCAACCTGGCGGTGCTCCGGCTGGAAGCCATGCCCGCACCCGCTGAACCGACGGACGTCAAGCCCGAGAGCAAGCCGACCTTGCTTCCGTCCGCCCCCACCACCGACTGCACCTTCCGCAAGGACGGCAAATATCTGCTCATCTTCTATGCGGTCGGCAACGGCTACCAGATCATGGTGATGGAAGACGATGACGGGGCCTTCCCCTTCGGTTCACAACAATTCATCAACCTGACAGGTATGGCCGTGGAAGTGAAATCTGAAGGACGGCGCCTGACCTTGAAAGGCAACACCCGCGGAATCATCACGAACCAAGGCGCCGATTATGGTTACTCTCTCCGCGAGATCCTGGTCGAAGGCTCCGACGGCCAAGCCCCCGGCTACTCACTGCGCACGCTCCGCAATCCGGAGATCCGGACGCTCACGTTCCTGCTGCCTGACCCCGATAACCCGCAGTCCGTCCGCAGCCGCAGCATCGAGGATGCGCGGCCGGCGGCGGAACCGACGAAACGCTGAATCAGGAGCCGTAGCGCCAGTCGAGGATCTCGGCCTGCGGGGTCCGGCG
>JBILHF010000038.1:0-16677 GCA_044350605.1 Opitutales bacterium | reverse complement strand
CCGGCCACCGCGAACTCGGCGACCCGGAGACGCTCACCCGCACGGCCCAATATGAGATGGCCTTCCGCATGCAGGCCAGCGTGCCCGACCTGACCGACCTCTCCAAGGAGACCCCGGCCACGCTCGAACTCTACGGACCCGAGGTAAAGGAGTCCGGCACCTTCGCCCACAGCGCCCTGCTCGCCCGCCGCATGGTCGAACGCGGCGTCCGCGTGGTCCAGATCCTCCACCGCGGCTGGGACCAGCATAGCAACCTGCCCAAGGACATCGCCCGCCAGTGCCAGCAGACCGATCAGGCCTGCGCCGGCCTGCTCCTCGACCTCCAATCGCGCGGCATGCTCGAAGACACCCTTGTGGTCTGGGGCGGTGAATTCGGCCGCACGGTCTACTCTCAAGGTACGCTCACTAAGACTAACTACGGCCGCGACCACCACCCGCGCTGCTTCACCATGTGGATGGCCGGTGCCGGCGTGAAGCCGGGCATCTCCTACGGAGAGACCGACGACTTCAGCTACAACGTGACCAAGGACCCGGTGCACCTCAGCGAACTCAACGCCACGATCCTCCACCTCATGGGCGTCGATCACCGCCGACTGACCTACAAGTTCCAGGGCCTCGACCAACGCCTCACCGGCGTCGAAGAACGCCACGTCATCAAGGGCATCCTCGCCTGAGGACTTCTCCTGAGACGCAACTTGTCCTTCCTAAGCGGGGTTACCCGTCAAGTCACTCCGTTCCCATGTCCTGCCGTCTCATCGCCCTCCTGGCCCTGCCGCTGGCATCCCTGCAGGCTGCGGAGAACATCCCGGCCTCGTGGTCTGACGACTTCTCCGACCCAGGAACGCTCGCTGCGCATTGGCGCCCCTATGGTTTCCTTGCGACCGGGATCGACGCCAAGCATCCGCTCGGCAAGACCGTCAGCGGCAAGGATGCACGACCCGAGTGGTGGCAAGTCGTCGACGGCGCGCTCCGCGGTCAGTGCTTCCCGGAGGAAAAGCACCCGCCAGGGCTGCGCCGGGCGATCACGGGGACCGATATCCGGGCGAGCTGCCGCTTCAAACTTTCCACCGGGGGTCAGCTCGGCCTCAGCATCGGCGGCCCCAATCCCATCGTGGAGCGTGACTTCAACGTCGCCGGCATACACATCCGCACCGATGCCGTCACCGCTTGGGACAATGACGTCTTACACCCGAAAGGTTCGCCTCAGGCCGGCGAACTGAAGAGCAAGGGCATCTGGAACCGGAAGTTCTTCTACGCGAAGACCGTGAAGCTCCCGATCGCTACCGACGTTTGGCATTCACTGGTCCTCGAACTGCGCGGGAAAGAACTGAAGGTCATCGTCGACGGCCAACCAGTGCTGACCTACGTCACGCTCTGTGGCGATGTGGCGAAGCACGACATCGGCCTGCAGCCGGGCGGCAAAAGCCCGAGGCCCCTAGCCACTTGGTTCGACGACATACGCGTCGAACCGCTGACCGCTTCCGATCTCACCCAACGATGAAGCCTGAACCCAGCAATCTCCTGGCGGCCTTGCTCATGGCCTTGACCGTGACCACCGCCGAAGCGGCCCGATCACCCAACGTGCTGATCGTCATCAACGACGACCAGAGCTGGCTCGAGTGCGGCGCCTACGGCAAGAGTTCGGTGCCGACGCCGCATTTCGACCGGGTAGCCAAGGACGGCGTGCTTTTCCGTCATGGCTACTGCTCCGCGCCTTCTTGCGCTCCCGCCCGCGCGGCGCTGCTGACCGGACGCAACTTCTGGGAACTCGAACAAGGGGCGATCATCCAAGCCTGGCTTCCCGCCAAATATGCCACGCTCCCGGAGATGCTGACGGCGGCCGGCTACCACGCCGGCTACACCGGCAAAGGCTGGGGTCCGGGCGTGAAGGAACCCACAGGAAAGCGTGACGACCCGGCCGGCAAGGCCTGGAACACCCAACGGGTGAAGGCGCCGCGGAAAGGGATCTCGCCCGTCGACTACGCCGCCAACTTCAAGGAATTCCTCGCGGCCAAGCCCAAGGACAGTCCGTTCTATTTCTGGGCCGGCCTGACCGAACCGCATGCCCCCTGGGGCCCGGACAACCACAAGGAAATCGGCGTCGACCTCAAGGAACTGAAACTGCCGGAGTTCCTGCCCGACACGAAAGGCGTGCGCATCAACCGGGCCAACTACTTGTATGAGGTCCAGCACGCCGACCGCACGCTCGGTGCGATCCTCATGCTGCTGGAGGAAGCCGGCGAACTCGAGAACACCTTGGTCATCGTCACGGCGGACAACGGCACTCCGGTCCCGCGGGCCAAGGCCAACGTCTACGACTGGGGCGTGCATGTCCCGCTGGCGATGATGTGGCCGGCGCGCACCCCCGGCGGACGCACGGTCACCGACTTCGTGGGCTTCCCCGATCTCGCCCCGACCATCCTCGAGGCGGCCGGACTCAAGGTCGCGCCCGAGATGACCGGCCGCAGCCTCCTGCCCATCCTCGCTTCTAAATCCGAGGGACGCGTCGAGGGCACGCGCGACTTCACGGTCAACGGCCTGGAATGGCACGGCAACCTGCCGCCGACGGACATCGCCGCCCGCATGATTCGCGACGACCGCTTCCAATACATCGTCAACTACAGCGCGACCGCCCGGGGCGATGAAAGCGAAGCCGGCCGCAAGCCGGCGGCGCACTTCGAGACCCACTCGCAACGGCTCGACACACTACCCATCATCCGGGCCTACCCGGATCGGCCCGACATCCGCCCCTATTACGACCTCATCCTGGCCCCGCGCCCCCGCGAGGAGCTCTACGATTGCGTCGCCGACCCGGACCAGGTGCGCAACCTGGCCGACAAGCCTGAGTTCGCCGATATCAAACAACGCCTGCGCGCCCGGCTCGAGGCCTACCAGCGCCAGACCGGCGACCCGCGGATTACGGGGAAGATGACGCTCTTCACCGAGACCCAGCGCTACGTTGAAAAACGCAAGGCCGCCGGCTACGACGACGACGCCCGCCACGACCCCAAGCCAGACACTTCCAAGCAAAAGACCAAATGAGAAACCTACTCGCCCTCCTGCTGCTCACGCTCACCGCCGTCGCCAGGCCGCCTAACGTCATCTTCATCCTCACCGACGACCAAGGCTGGGGTGACGCGAAATTCGCCGGGCATCCTTATGTGAAGACCCCTAACCTGGATCGCCTGGCCAAGGAAGGCACCTGGCTCCGCCAATTCTACGTCGCCGCGACGGTGTGCTCGCCCAGCCGCGCGGCCTTCATGACCTCGCATTACCCGGCGCGCCACCTGATCCACGGTCACTTCTCGGATCATGCGCAGAACGCCGCCCGCTCGATGCCCGACTGGCTCGACGCCGAAGTCACCACCCTGCCCGACCTGCTCAAGCAGGCGGGCTATGCGACCGCCCACTTCGGCAAGTGGCACCTCGGCCATGGAAAAGACGCGCCCGCGCCCGAGGCCTACGGCTTCGACGTCTCCAAGACCGTCAACTCCAGCGGCCCGTCGCTCGGCGACGAAGGCAAGGAGCCCTACTTCCGCGCCCGTTCCACGGCGCTGATGGTCGACGAGACGATCAAGTTCGCCCAGGCGAACAAAGACCGCCCGTTCTACGTCAACCTCTGGACGCTCGTCCCGCACGCGCCCCTGAAGCCGACCCCGGAACAACTCGCCGTCTATGCCGACCTCAAGCCCCAGGCGGACGATCCGGCCTTCGGCGAATGGATGCAGAAATATCTCGGCAAGGCCAAGGACCTCCGCTCGCAGATGCAGGTGTTCGCGGCCTCCGTCACGGATCTCGACACCCAGGTCGGACGACTGCTGGACGCGCTCGACGCGCTGGGACTGACGAATGACACGCTCATCTTCTTCTCCAGCGACAACGGCCCGGAGGACTATCGCATCGGTAACGCCGCCAACGCCGGCGTCGGCAGCCCCGGCCCGCTCCGCGCCCGCAAGCGCAGCATGCACGAGGGCGGCATCCGCACCTTCGGACTCGTCCGCTGGCCAGGCAAGATTCCCGCCGGCCGCGTGGAGGAGACCGCCGTCACCGGCGGCGTCGATTTCCTGCCTACCATCGCCGCCCTCGCCGGCGTGAAAGTCCCCGCCAGCCTCGCCCCGGACGGCGAAGATAAGTCGGCCCACTGGCTCGGCGCCGCCGCCGCCCCGCGCACCCGCCCGCTTCATTGGGAATGGATTTCCGGCGTGCAAGGACCCGAAGACGGCTACATGCCTCCGCCCCTCTGCGTCCGCGACGGCCAGTGGAAACTCTTCGTGAAGCATGACGGCCAAGGCGCCCAGCTGTTCGACATTCCCAAGGACGCCGCCGAGAAGCACGACGTCGCCGCCGCGAACCCTGAAGTCGTCAAAGAGCTCACCGCCAAGGCGCTCGCCTGGGCCAAGACCCTGCCCGCCAGCCCGGCCCGCGACAAGTTCGTCGCCGGCGGCGCGGTCCGGACGACTCCGCGCACGGGTCAGAAAGCCAAGGCCAACCTCGACCGTCCGAAGATCTTCGACGGCTGGGACAAGGACAAGGACGGCTTCCTGAGCAAGGACGAGTTCATCCCGCACATGGCCGATCAGGCCGACGCCCCCGCTCGCTTCGTCCGTTTCGACAAAGACCAGGACGGCCGACTCTCCAAGGCCGAGTTCGTCGCCGCCGGCAAATAAGATTCAAACCTCACCATGAGACTCCTCACCCTGCTCACCCTCGTCGGCGCCGTCATGCTCGGCGCCCAAGACGCCCCCAAGCCCAAGGCGAAAGCCAAGGCCAAAGCCCCCGCGGCGGACGCCTATTCCGCCAAGCTGCCTAAGCCCACCGCGGCGAACGTCCGCTACGGCGAACACGAGCGTCACGTGCTCGACTTCTGGAAGGCCGAATCAGCCGTCCCGACGCCATTGGTCTTCATCATCCACGGCGGCGGCTGGGTCGGCGGCAGCAAGGAGCGCGCCGAGCGTTTCGCCGATGTCGACACCCTGCTCAAGGCCGGCATCTCCGTGGTGTCCATCAACTATCGCCTGATCAAGCGCGACCCCTCCGTCGACAGCTCGCCCGCCGTGAAGGCTCCGTTGCACGACGCCGCCCGCGCCCTGCAGTTCGTGCGCAGCAAGGCCGCCGAGTGGAACCTCGACAAGACGCGCGTCGGCGCCGCCGGCGGTTCCGCCGGGGCCTGCTCGAGCCTCTGGCTGGCGTTCCACGACGACCTCGCTGACCCGAAGTCGTCCGATCCGATCGCCCGCGAATCCACCCGACTGACCTGCGCCGCCGTCACCGGCCCGCAGACGACCCTCGACCCGGCCCAGATGAAGGAGTGGACGCCTAACAGCAACTACGGCGGCCACGCCTTCGGCTTCAAGACGTTCGCGGATTTCCTAGCCGGGCGGGAAAACATCCTGCCGCTTATCGCGGAGTATTCACCCTACTCGTTGGTGAGTTCGGACGACCCGGCGATCTACATGACCTTCGGCGCGCCGCCGGCCATCGGTCAGAATCAGAAAGACCCGACCCACACCGCCAACTTCGGCGTGAAGCTCGCCGAACACTGCGCGACCAAGGGCGTGGCGGCGGAAGTCGCCTACCCCGGAGCCAAGGACGTGAAGCACGCGACGCCGACGGACTATCTCATCGCCAAGCTGAAGCCGGCCGGAAAATGAGGGGAGCCGCCGTCATCGGCGCCCTGCTGCTGGCAGGCTGCGCATCCTCTGATACGTTCACGGTCCGGGAAGATTTCGGCTCCGGCTTCGACGCGAAGAAATTCCTCACGCCGCTCCCGAACAAAAACACATCCGTCCGCGACGGCGTCATGTGGACGCGTGGCTCCAGCGGAGGCAAATACCCGCCGATGGTCTACCTGTCCCTGGAGGGCAAGGACCTGACGATGTCCTTCCGCTACCGTCACCTCGAGAAGGGCGGCATGCTCTGGCTCTTCGTCGACGGCGACGATGGCTACGGCTCGGTCGACCACATGCTCCGCGTCCGCCTCAACCGGGACAGTGTCGTGCTGGAGGTCGACGCCCACACCCTCGACCCCAAGCACCCGCTCCGCCAGAACACCCGCGCGCCCGATCCGGTCAGCAAGGCCTACCGCACCAACGAACACTTCCCCGCCGAGAAGGTCGACCTCTCGGCGAACGAATGGCGTACGGTGAAGCTCGCCTTCAAGGGCGACACCGTAGCCATGTCCGTCGACGGCCACTGGACCCGGACGCTCAAGCGCCCGAACTTCGACGCCACCAAGCGCAAGCTCCTCTGGATGCAGAACGGCGGCGCCGCCGGCATCGAGATCGACGACGTGGTCGTGACCCCGACCCCCTGAGTCCGCACTTCCCCGATACTCCATACTCCCATGTGGCACCCTACCCTCCTCATCACCCTCCTGCTCGCGCCGCTGGCGGCGCTGCAGGCCGCCGAACCAAAAACCGCAAACAAACCAAACGTTATCGTCATCCTCTCCGACGACCTCGGTTGGGCCGATCTGTCTTGCTACGGCAGCACCTTCCACGAATCACCCAATCTCGATAAACTCGCCGCCCTGGGAATGCGCTTCACGCAGGCATATTCGAGCAGTCCGTATTGCTCGCCTTCACGCGCCGCCATCATGACCGGACGTCATCCGGCCCGCCTGAAGATCACGGATTACATCCCGAGCAATGGCAAGAGTGGCAAACTGCTGCCCGCACAGATGAAGATGGAACTACCGCTCGAGGAAGTGACCATGGCCGAGGTGCTGCGCGATGCGGGCTATGCGACGTGGCACGTTGGAAAATGGCATCTTGGCGATTTCGGCTACTACCCCGAGGACCAGGGCTTCCAAGTCAACATCGCTGGGCACGCGGGCGGACTGCCGCCGAGCTTCTTCTGGCCTTACGGCAACAAGCTCAACGAAGCGGTGCCGAAGCCGAAAGGCGGCAGCTATCACTCGCGAGGTGTGCCCGGTGTTGTCACCGGCGGAAAAGAAGGCGAGCACCTCTGCGACCGCCTCACCAGCGAAGCGATGAAGCTGATCGAAATGCGCAAACAAGAGCAGCCCTTCTTCCTCTACCTGCCTTTCTACGACGTGCATACGCCCATCATGGCGAAGCCCGAACTCGTGAAGAAATACGAGGCGAAAGCCGCACGCCTCGGTCTGCCACCCGTGCCGAAAACACCCCGCTTCACCGAGGACAACCGCGCCCACGGCGGCATCGAGGCCAAGATGCCGGAAACCCAGGTGAACCCGATCTATGCCGCCATGATCGAGACGATGGACGCCAACGTCGGTCGTCTCATGGCGAAACTCGACGAACTCGGCATCACCGACAACACGCTGATCCTCTTCACGAGCGACAACGGCGGCCACAACGTCACCAGCAATCGCCCGCTCCGTGGCGGCAAAGGCTGGCTCTTCGAAGGCGGAGTGCGGGAACCGTGGATTGTCAAATGGCCCGGCGTCACCAAGCCCGGCTCCGTCTGCGACGTGCCGGTGATGAACACCGACATCCTGCCTACCATCCTGGAAGCCTGCGGATTGCCGGCCCAACCGGGCCTCCACAAAGATGGCGTCAGCTTCGCCAGCTTGCTCAAAGGCGAAACCAAACCCGTGCATGGCGCCCTCTACTGGCACTTCCCGCACTACGGCAACCACGGCAGCGGGCCGTGCAGCAGCGTGCGTGTCGGCGAGTGGAAACTCATCCACTGGATCGAGGACGACGGCATGGAGTTGTTCAACCTCGCCACCGACCCCGCCGAAAAGACCGACCTCGCCGCGCTGCAACCCGACCGCGCCAAAGACCTCCGCGCCCGCCTCGACGCCTGGCGCAAGGAAACCGCTGCCGACATGCCGAGACCGAAGTAATGAAACACACCCTCACACTGCTCACCACCCTCCTGCTCGCGCCGCTGGCGGCGCTGCCGGCCGCCGAGGCGCGGAAGCCGAACATCATCGTCATCCTCGCGGATGACCTCGGGTATGCGGACCTCGGTTGCCAGGGATCGAAGGACGTCATCTCACCGCACATGGATTCGCTGGCGGCAAACGGCGTGCGCTGCACCGCTGGTTATGTCTCTGCGCCGCAATGCTGCCCGTCGCGGGCGGGCCTGATGACAGGACGGTATCAGAATCGCTTCGGTTATGAGACCAATGATGAGACCAAAAAAGGCGGGCTGCCGCCGGGCGAGCGGACCATGGCGGAACGCTTGAAAGCGGCGGGATATGTGACGGGAATGGTGGGCAAATGGCATCTGGGCGATGGCGAGAATCGGCGGCCCTATCAACGTGGCTTTGACGAGGCCTTCTGGCATGCGAACGGCGGCGTGTTGTTCCCCGACAAGAAGACCGGCTTCATCGGTAATCTGCATCGTGGCGCCGAGCCGGTGCGGGAGAAAGCATACTCCACCGACGCCTTCGGACGCGAGGCGGCAGCCTTCATCGAGCGGCACCAGCGCGAGCCGTTCTTCCTCTATGTCGCCTTTGTGCCGCCGCACTGGCCCATGGAGGCCAAGCCGGAGCATCTGTCGCAGTTTGCCCACGTCCCCGATCTGCATAGGCGCACCATGCTGGGCATGATGGCCTCGCTCGATGAGAACGTGGGTCGCGTGCTCACGAAACTGCGCGAGACAAAACTGGAGGAGAACACGCTGATCTTCTTCCTCAGCGACAACGGCGGCGCGACCGGCAAGCCGCGCCGGCAACCAGACGCTGTTTTCCAATACGGCCAAAACGCCTCGAAGAACGATCCGTGCCGCGGCGTGAAGGGCGAACTGCTGGAAGGCGGCATCCGCGTGCCTTTCCTCGTGCAATGGAAGGGCCGTCTCCCGGCGGGCAAGACCTACGACCAGCCGGTGATCAGCCTCGACATCCTGCCGACCGCGCTGGCGGCGGCGGGCGCGGAGACGCAGCCCGACTGGAAACTCGACGGCACCGACCTGTTACCCTTTTTGAAAGGTGAAAAAGAGTCGGCGCCCCATGACGCGCTCTACTGGCGCTTCCGTTTTCCCTCGACGAAGCCCGCTGAGAGTCGCTGGGCGATCCGTCAGGGGGATTGGAAGCTCGTGAAAAACGGCACCGCGCCCGTATCGCTCTACCACCTCCCCACGGACATCGGTGAAACCCGCGATCTCGCCGCCGAGCAGCGCAAGCGTGTCGCCAGGCTGAAGCAAGCCTATCAGGCCTGGGACGCAGAGAACCAGGATCCGTTCGGAGGGGATGCCACTGCCGCCAAGCCCGAACTCACCAAGGACGGCCATGACGCCAAAGTAAGCTTCTTCCCCGCCGAGATCCGCATGGAATGCACCGGCAACGACCCGCAGCTCATTCTCAGCGACATCCCGGCTGCCGCCACCGGACCTTTCACGCTCGAGTTGAAGATCAAATCCACCAGCAATGGCCCGGGGGAGATCTTCTGGAGCACCGCCGCGCAGCCGCAGTTCAACTCCGCGCAAAGCGAGAAGCTCGACATCCGGCATGGTGCTGCGCAATGGCGCGACTACGCGGTGAAACTGCCCGCCGTCACGCCCGCGCTCACGCACTTGCGGCTCGATCCCGGCACCGCGCCCGGCCTTGTCCGCATCGCGCGCTTCGTGCTCAAGGACGCCGACGGCAAAGTCATCAAAGCCTGGGTGGGGGCCGCCGCGGCAGCAACAGCCCCGCCCGCAGGCTCAAGGGCGGACCATCTCCAACTCGCCGCTTACTACTTCCCGAACTGGGGACCGATGCCGCATTCCGAATGGAGATCACTCAAGACGGCAAGGCCGAGGTTCGAGGGACACGCCCAGCCAAAGGTGCCCCTGTGGGGTCATGAAAACGAGCAGGATCCCACCGTCATGGCGCGCAAGATCGATGCCGCCGCCGACCACGGCCTGGATGCGTTCATCTTCGATTGGTATTACTACGATGCCGATGACCGTCGCGCCGCGAAGTCACCGCATTACAGTCCGGATGGATCGCGCTACCTGCACACCGCCCTGGAGCGCGGCTACCTCGGCGCCGCCAATAAAGATCGGATCAAGTTCGCCATCATGTGGTGCAATCACGACATCTACCCCAACGCCCAAGGAGCCGTCACACCGGAGACCTTCGAGCGCCTGACGGACTACGTGATTGAGACCTATTTCAAACAGCCCTCTTATTGGAGCGTCGACGGTCGTCCTTATTTTTCCATCTACGATATCAAGACCTTCCTTCGGACCTTCGGAGACGACCGTGTCAAAGCAGCAGCGGCGCTGGCCCGCTTTCGGGAGAAAGTAAAAGCCGCAGGCTTTCCCGGCCTGCATCTGAACGCCGTGCTCTTTGGCTTGGGAGGAAAAGAAAGTCCTGCCGTCATCCAGGCGCTGGGACTGGATAGCGTGACCACTTACACCTGGATTCACCACTACCCGCTGCCGGGCTTTCCCAAGACCGACTACGCCACCGCTGCGAAGGGCTACTTTGATGCAGTGACCGCAGGCGGCGCCTGGAATGGCCTGGAGCAGCCAGCCTCCGCCCTTCCCGTGCCCTATCATTTGAATGTCTCCATGGGCTGGGACAGTTCTCCGCGTTGCCCGGCGGATGCGGATTGGATGAACACCAGGCGCGGCTACCCCTTCGGGCCGGTCATCGTCAACAACACACCGGATCGCTTTCGCAGCGCCCTGCAGCGCGCGAAAGAACTCACCCTCAAGCACCCGCCCGGCGCCCGCATCATCACCCTCAATTCCTGGAACGAATGGGGAGAGGGCAGCTACCTGGAGCCGGACACCGTCCACGGCTTGAAATACCTGGAAGCCGTGCGGGAGGTCTTCGGCCTATCCTCCCCCCGACCTCAAGCTGAGCAGAAACCACTGCCAAAAAGATGAATTCCACCCTCACGACTGCCTACGTCTTATTGAAATCAGCCTGGCAGGCTGTCTTCCTGCGGTCGGCTTTCATCGCCTTCCTGCTCGCGCCGCTGGCGGCGTTGCACGCCGCCGACGCACCGAAGCCAAAGCCCAACATCCTTTTCATCCTCACCGAGGACCAAGGAGCGCACCTCAGCTGTCTCGGCACGGCGGGATTGCAGACGCCGCACATGGACGCGCTGGCGAAAACGGGCACGCTCTTCCGTAATGCCTTCGTGGCCTATCCGGTGTGCTCGCCCTCGAAAGCCTCCATCTACACCGGATTGCACAACCATCGCTCCGGCATCCTCAACAACACCGTCAACTATCACGTCACCGCCTCGAAGCTGACGCCTGCGCAACGCCAGAACCCGCTCTATCTCCGCAACCGCATCGCGGCGGACATCCCGACGCTGACGGAGCGGCTGCGCGACCTCGGCTACCATCAGGCCGTCACGCACAAGCTGCACGTCGCGCCCGTGGAGAAGTTCCCATATGACGAGTTCCTGCCCAACCCGGATGGCCAGGTGATGCAGCGCTTCCTCCAGCGCGCCGCCGCGAAAGCCAAGCCGTGGTTTCTCCTCTACAACATCCCGAACACGCACCGCCCCTACCCGAACAGCGACAAGGTCAAAATCCGCGTACAGCCAAGCGTGGTGAAACTGCCGGCCTTCCTGCCCGATACGCCGGTGGTGCGCCAGGATTGGGCGGAATACCTCGCAGGCATCGAGCAAGCCGATGCGCTCGTCGGACAGGCGATGGACACGCTGCGCGCCTCGGGCCAGTTGGACCGCACGATCATCGTCTTCCTCGGAGATCACGGCCCCACCTTCCAGCATGGCAAAATGACGCCCTACGACCTCGGCTTGCGCACGCCGCTCATCATCGCCGGACCCGGCATCCAGGCGGGACGCACCGATGCGCTCGCCAGCGAACTGGACCTCATGCCCACGTTGCTCGATCTCGCCGGAGCCGAGGTGCCGCGCGGACTGCACGGCATCTCCCTGCGCGGCGTGCTGGAAGGCCGGGCAAACCCGCCGCGGCACGATTTCATCGTCGCCGAGATTTCCCATCGCGGCAACCTGCCGAACGACGGCATGCAGGAACGCGCGATCTTCGATGCGCGATGGAAATTGATCTACCGCGAGAAGACCGATCCACCCTGGCGCCAGGTGAATGCCGACAGCAAGCAATGGCCCACATGGGGTAACCGCACCTACGCCGAGACCGTGCGCGTGAAGGAGCAGTTCCCCGAGGCCTTCCGCGTCCTTGCCGGCTTGGACCCGCAGAACCTCGGCGGCAACGTCCCGGCGCTCGAACTCTACGACCTCCAGTCCGACCCAGACGAACTGCACGACCTCGCCTCCCGCTCCGAGCACGCCGCCCAGCGCGACCGTCTGTATGCCGCGCTCCGCCAATGGGTCCGCGACACTGCCGACACCGCCGTCAATCCACCGGCTACAGCCCAGCGCTGAATGACCATGCCGCACCCACGGCTCCTCCTCACCCACCCTATTGCGCTGCTGCTCGACAAACCGCGGCGCGCCTACGACACAGGCGACGCGGGAGAGAAAGCGCCCGACAATCTCAGCGGACCGAAAGCCGCCGGAGTCGAAATCGACGTCGTCGTCACGACGACCCCCTGAGTCCTTTCGCCCACTAACCCTACCCTATCCTATCCCTACCTGAACCCCTCATGAGTCGTCATTTCCTACCCCTCCTCGCCTCCGCCCTGCTGCTCGTCGGTTGCGCCTCCGGCCCCCTACTGGTCGAAGCCGAACCGCCCGTGATCGTCGCGCCCGACCTTAAGTCGGCCTTCGGCGAACCGTGGAAGATTCCCCATGGCGAATGGAAGCCCGACGGCGGCGTCCTGCGCATGACCGAAATCCCTGCGCGCAAGCATGTGCCGGTGCTCCAGCATTGGGTCGGCCTGAAGACGGCGGTCATCGAACTGGAGTTCCGTCAGGATGTCCCGGCCACCTTCTATATCGGCTGCGACGCCGATAAGCATGTCGGCCGCGTCGTGATCACGCCCAAGGAGGTCCATATCGCCGAAGACTCCGTCAAACCTTCCCACATCCTCGCCCGCCTGCCTCTCGAGCCCGTCAAGGGAGTCTGGCGTCATGTGCGCGTCGAATGGACGGGAGACCGCATGGCGGTCCGCATCGACGGACAGGAACTGCAGGCCAGCCATCCGTTCCTAGCGACCCCCAAGACCCGCAGCTGGATCGCCGGATCCAAGGCGGCGGAAGTGCGCAACTTCGTGATCAAGGGCGTAGCACAGTGAGAAACCTCCTCGCCCTACTGATCTTCCCGTTCGCGGCTCTCGCCGCCGACAAGCCGAATATCATTCTGATCTATTCGGACGACCACGGCTGGGCGGACCTCGGTATCCAAGGCTCGGACCAGGATATCCGCACGCCACACCTTGACGCCATGGCCCGAGACGGTGTGCGCTTCACCCGTGGCTACGTCACTGCGCCCCAATGCGTGCCCTCCCGCGCCGGCGTGCTCACCGGCCGCTATCAACAGCGCTTCGGCGTCGAAGATAACAACAAGGGGCCCTTGCCGCTCGCTGAACTGACCATCGCCGAACGCCTGAAGGCCGCTGGGTACGTCACCGGCCAGGTCGGCAAGTGGCACCTCGACCTCGTCGGCGGCAAGAAGGGCGACAAGCTCCTGCGCTCGTCCAAAGAGTTCATGCCGCACGCCCAGGGCTTCGATGAATACTTCCGTGCGGAAATGAAGCAATACCTCGCCTCGCACGACCTGCAGGGCAAACCCTTCGCGGACGCTCCGCATGGCGTCGCCGACACCCGCTTTCGCGTCGTCGTGCAGACCGAAGCCGCTCTCTCCTTCCTCGATCGCCGCGCCGCCAAGCCCGAGCAGCCTTTCTTCCTCTACCTCGCATACTACGCACCGCACGTCCCGCTCGAATCACCGGAACCGTGGTTCGCGAAGACGCCGGCCCATCTGCCCAAGGAACGCCGACAGGCCTTGGCAATGATTGCTGCCATGGACGAAGGCATCGGCCAGCTGCGCGCGAAGCTCAAGGCGACCGGTCAGGATAAGAATACGCTCATCGTCTTTATCGGCGATAACGGCGCGCCCTTGGGCAAGAACTGGAACGGTTCGCTCAACACGCCGCTCGTCGGCGAGAAAGGCATGCTCACCGAAGGCGGTATCCGCACGCCCTTCCTGGCCACCTGGCCCGCCCGCCTTCCCGCCGGCAAGGTCTTCGATCAACCCGTCAGCAGCCTCGACGTCGCCGCCACGGCCGTGGCGGCCGCGGGCCTGCCGAAAGCCCCGGAACTCGACGGCGCGGATCTCACGCCCTTCGCCGCCGGACAGAACACCGGTGCGCCGCATGAGCGTCTCTTCTGGCGCTGGGGCTCGCAGGCCTCAGTGCTGGAGCACCCGTGGAAACTCATCCGCCTCGGCGACCGCGAGGAGATGCTTTTCGATGTGACGCTTCCCGACGGCGAGAGCCTCGCCAAGAATCAGGCCAAGGTCAGGCCGGAGATCGTCACCCGCCTGCGCACGGCGCTCAAGGCATGGAGCGACACGCTCACACCCCCTGGCCTGCCTACGAGCCTGGATCCGCATCACGAAGGCATGTTCGCCGAACACGGCGTCATCACAGTTTCGGCCAACGCAGCACCTCGTAAGCAGGAGCCCGCCGGTGCGATCCAGGGCTGGCTCTGCCGCAACGGCACCATCGCCGCAAAGGATGGCGTCCTGACCGTCACCGCCGATCCTAAGGCCGCGAAGAACGCCAGACCCTTCCTCGCCAAGACCGGCCTCGCGCTCAACGGCCCGGTTGCCGCCCTCATCACCGCCGAAGCCAAGGTCGCCTCGGCCTGCTCGCTCAGCTGGCGCACCAAGGAACAGCCCGACTTCCTGCCCGCGAACATCGTCCGCTTCACCCTTCCCGCCGGCGCCTCGGAGCAGAGCATCGCGTTACCCATCGATGGCCAAGCCATCCATGTGCGCCTCAACTTGGGCGACCAAGCCGAAGGCTTACGCCTGCGCTCGATCGAATTACGCCCCGCCAAGGGAACTTCGGACCAAAGCGATTTCAGGACGGACGGACGCTGAACCAAAGTCCGTCGTTAAGCAAATTTGGCTGTCCACCTCCTTCGCCGAGGGTAGTTTCGGCCTACCCCATGAAAGCGCGCGCCCTCCTCGCCTGCCTGCTCGCCCTGTCGCCCCTCGGCGCCGCCGAGCGACCGAACATCCTGCTCATCATCGCGGATGACCTGGGCTGGTCCGACGTAGGCTGGCACGGCGGCTTCGGCAAGACACCGCACATGGACAAGCTCGTGCGCACCGGCGCGGAGCTTGACCAGCATTACGTACAGCCCGTCTGCACCCCCACGCGCGCCGCGCTGATGAGCGGTCGTTGCCCGGGGCGCTTCGGCCCCCAGGCGCTGAGCCCGAGCAACCTCCGCGCGATGCCGCTCGGCACGACTACGCTCGCCTCCGCCTTGAAGTCGGTCGGCTACCGTACCCACCTCGCAGGCAAGTGGCACCTCGGCGCCCGGCCAGAATGGATTCCTAACGCCTACGGTTTCGACACCAGCTACGGCACACTGACCGGCGCCGCCGATCCGTGGACGCACAAATACCGCAAAGGCAATCCTTACGAGGATACCTGGCATCGCGACGGCAAGATCTTCCGCGAGGAAGGCAACGCCACCGAACTCATCGCCGCCGAAGCCTTGCAACGCATCACGCAAGGCGGCGACCAGCCTTGGTTCATGTATGTCCCTTTCCACGCCGTGCATACGCCGGTGGATGCGCCCGCTGAATACAAGCGGCCCTACGACGGCGTGAAGTTTCACGACGACCCCGTTAAGCACGAATCCCGCCTGCGCATGGCTGCGATGGTCACGCAGCTCGACGCCAAAATCGGCGCCTTCGTCGCCGCCCTCGAGCGCACCGGTCAGCGCGAGAAGACGCTCATCATCTTCACCTCCGACAATGGTGGCGTCGAGAGCCTGCAGAACGCTTACGTCGGCGACGTACCCCACTCGCCCTTCAATAGTGAGAACGACCCTTTACGCGGACAGAAGAACACCCTCTACGAAGGCGGCACGCGGGTCTGCGCGTTCGCAAACTGGCCCGGCAAGCTGAAGCCCAGCAAGGTCAGCGCGCCTCTCTACGTCGGCGACTGGATGCCGACGCTCGCCGGCCTGACCGGTTTCCAGCCCAGCCAGGATGCGAAATGGGACGGCCTTGATCGCTGGAAAGTCCTCACCGGCGAAGACGCCGCCCCTTCCCCGCGTACCATCTACATCGGTCATCCCCAGGGACGTTCGATCCGCCACGGCGACTGGAAGCTGATCGCCATGAACAAAGGCAAGCCCCAGCTCTTCGACATCGCAACCGACCCCTACGAGAAGAACGACCTCGCCGCCCAAGAGCCGAAGCGCGTCGATGAACTGCGCGCCCTGCTCGCCGCCGAATCCGCCAAGGACGACAAAGTTATGCCTGCCGACCTCAAAGGCCTGCCCCACTGATTCGGCTTACCCCTACCCCTGCCCCTACCCCTACCCCTCTTCAGCCCCATGCGCCTCCTCGCCCTCCTGTTCGCCCCGCTCGCGGCCGTCGCCGCGGATAAACCTAATATCATCCTGATCCTGGCCGATGACCTCGGCGGCCGCGACCTCGCCTGCTTCGGCAGCAAGTATCATGAGACGCCCAACCTAGACCGGCTGGCCGCCCGTGGCGTCCGCCTGACGCAGGCCTACTCCGCTAGCCCCCTCTGCTCGCCGACGCGGTCGAGCATCATGATCGGTCAGCATCCGGCGCGCACCGGCATCACCGCGCCGGCATGTCACCTGA
>JBILHF010000008.1:0-40522 GCA_044350605.1 Opitutales bacterium | reverse complement strand
GAGGTCCGCGAGAAGAACGGCAACGTCGCCAATTACGAGAAGCGCCCCGAGCCGCTGACCTTCCAGAAGCCTTACTCCGTCAAGGGCAGCATGGAGCGCACCCAGGTGCCCGCCGACCTGAAGCTGGTGCTCTTTGCTTCGGAGCCCGACATCATGAAGCCCATCGCGTTCGCGTGGGACGCCCGTGGCCGCCTCTGGGTCTGCGAGACCTCCGACTACCCGCACGGCGTGAAGGAAGACCAGCAGCAGGGCAACGACCGCATCAAGATCTGCGAAGACACCGACGGCGACGGCAAGGCCGACAAGTTCACGGTCTTCGCCGATAAGCTTAATATCCCGACGAGCCTCGTCTTCGCCAACGGCGGCGTGATCGTCGCGCAGGCGCCGAACTTCGTCTTCCTCCAGGATACCGATGGCGACGACAAGGCCGACGTCCGCAAGGTCATCCTGACCGGCTGGGGCATCCGTGATACCCACGCCCAGACGAGCAGCCTTTCTTACGGCTATGACAACTGGCTCCGTGGCGCGGTCGGCTACAGTGGTTTCTCCGGCGAAGTCGGCGGCGAGAAGAAGAACTTCGCGATGGGTAGCTATCGCTTCAGCGCGGATGGCGCCAAACTCGAGTTCCTCCACCAATTCTCCAATAACACCTGGGGCTACGGCGCCAACGCCGCTGGCGACTCCTTCGGGGGCACGGCTAATAACGCCCCGATCTTCTTCGGTGGTATCCCTGCGACCGCGTGGGCCAAGGGTTCCCGTGGCATGTCGGCCAAGCGCATCAACCTCGTCGACAAGGCCCACACGATCACCCCGAACTTCCGTCAGGTCGACGTCATGGGTGGTTACACCGCCGCCGCCGGTTCGACTTTCATCTACTCGGCCCAGCTCCCGCCCCGCCTGCAGGGCAAGGCCATGGTCTGTGAGCCGACCATGAAGCTGATCGGGCTCATGGACGTACAGCCGAACGGCGCCGGCTATGTCGCCAAGGACGCCTTCAGCCTCGTCGCCAGCTCCGACGAATGGATGTCCCCGGTCTTCGCCGAAGTCGGTCCCGACGGCGCCATCTGGTTCGCCGACTGGCAGAACTTCATCATCCAGCATAACCCGACGCCCAGCGTGAACCGTGGTGGCTATGACGCCAAGACCGGCGTCGGCGGCGCGCACGAGAACGACCTCCGTGACCACGTCCGTGGCCGCATCTACCGCATCGTCTGGGACAAGGCCGGCAATGTCGCGAAGGCCGCGCAGGGCGATTCTCCCGCCGAGCTCCTCGCGGGTCTCGCCGGCAGCACCCAATACGGACGACTCCGCGCCCAGCGCCTGATCGTCGAAGGCAAGAAGGCCGACCTCGCCCCGGCCCTCCGTGAACTCGTCGTGAAGTCCGCAGCCGATGTCGCCGCCATCCACGCCCTCTGGTCCCTGCACGGCCTCGGCGAACTCGACGCCGCGACCCATCAGGCCGCCTTGCTCTCCGCTTCGCCGGAACTCCGCCGCAATGCCATCCGCGCCCTCGGTGCCGATGCCGCCGCCCAGAAACTATTCTATGGCGCGGGCGTCGTGGCCGATAAGTCCCCGGCCACCCGACTGGCCGCTTTCGTCAAGCTGGCTGATTTTCCGACTACGCCCGAAGTCCAGACGCTTGTGCGTCAGCTCGCCGCCGACCCGGCGGTGAAGTCCGACGAATGGCTCAACGAAGCCGCCCGCCTGCTCGCCAAGAAGCATAAGACCGCCGTCTACGTCGAAGGTCCGAACCTGCTACCGAATCCCGGCTTCGAAGATGTCGCTGACGACAAGAAGACGCCCCTCGGTTGGAAGCGTCGTGATTACGGCCAGCGCGCGGGCAATAAGGACGCCAACTGGGGCATCGTCATCGATCCGAAGAACGTCCGCTCCGGCAAGCACGCCATGCGCGCCATCACCCGCGGTGAGGCTGACACGAGCTTCTTCGCCGACGTTCCGCTGAAGCCGAACACCGACTACCGTCTCAGCGCCTGGATCAAGACCCATGCCATGCGCGGCAAGGCCAGCCTCAACGATCACATCGGCCGCGCCGAGACCGAGAAGGTCACCGCCCGCGAGTCCGATTGGACCGAAGTCGAGGTCGTCTTCAACAGTGGCAATCGTCCTAAGGCCAGCATCAATCTCCTGCACGTCGCGACCGGCGACTCCTTCTTCGACGACGTCCGTCTCTCCGAACTCACCGTTGCCGGCGAGGCTCCGGTGACGGCCGGCGTACCGGCCCGCGGCGCGGACATCTTCTGGAAGCACCCCACGGCCGCTTGCGCCATCTGCCACATGGTGGGAGGGAAGGGCAGCGCCATCGGACCCGCGCTCGATGGCATCGCCACCCGTGCGACGCCGGCCTATATCCACGAATCCCTGGTCGAGCCCAACAAGGTGCTCGCGAAGGGCTTCGAGAAGCTGGGCGTCTCGCCGATGCCCCCGATGGGCCTGATCCTGAAGCCGCAGGAGCTCGAGGACGTGAAGGCCTATCTGCAGACGCTGAAGTAAGCCGAGGCCCTCGCCCCAATCTGATTGATTCGGGGCGAAGGCTATCTATCTCTTTCGCCATGTGCTCCGTCGAACTGAAGAAGCCGATGCATCCGATGCTCGTGATGGCGTCGTTGCTGGCCATCACCCTCGGCTCGGCCGCGCTGCTTTATTTCGGCGTCCCGGGTACCGCCTTCCATGGCATGAAGTCCGGCGTGTTCTTTCCGATGGACGTCGATTTCGCCGACGCGCGCTTCATGGACAACAAGATCAAGTGCGACTCCAAGGAAGTGACCGCCGAGGTCCGCAAGGCTTTGGTGAAGGTCATGCCGGACTATCCGGTCGCCAAGGCCTCCGTGTTCCTGGAGAACTATCCGTCCGGTTATAAATTCAAGGTCAGTTACGCCAGCTACTACGGCCAGCACTTCTCCTTCAGCGGTGAGAAGTGGTTCCGCCGCGGCGCCCAGGTGGGGGAGCCGACCATCGATGCCGAGATCAAGGCCAAGGACGATGTCCTGGAGAAAGCCATTCGCGACACCATCGAGGCCTACTTCAAGTCCAAGGGCGCGCACGGTTGAGCCCAGGGCTAGGGCTCGAGCTGGGGACAGGGCTAGGCAGGCCAGGGGCTAAAAGAGAAGAGCCCCGGATTGCTCCGAGGCTCTTGCAAAGTGGGGTGATTGAGGGGACTTGAACCCCCGACCCCTGGTACCACAAACCAGTGCTCTAACCAACTGAGCTACAACCACCGTGCGTCCCTCCTCGAAAGGAAGGAAGTCCTATGCAGGGAATCTCAGGAGGATTGTCAAACCCGGACCCGAAGGCGGGCAAAAGCCGCGCCTTGGCGGTGGTTTGGCTTCTCAGCCGAGTTTTCCTCCCTTTATCCTTTCCCTTTGCCCCTGCGTATCGCTTTCTAACTCAACTTTATGTCTACGTTTTCCGACCTCGGTCTGCCCGAGCCAGTCCTGCGCTCCTTAGCCGAACACGGCTACGTGACCCCGACCCCGATCCAAGCCCAGGCCATCCCCGTCATCATGGGACGTAAGGATCTCATCGGCGCCGCCCAGACCGGCACCGGCAAGACCGCCGCCTTCGCGCTCCCGACGCTCTCGCTTCTCGGTCCCGCCGCCGGCAAGCCCCGCTGCCTCGTGCTCGTCCCGACGCGCGAACTCGCCGTCCAGGTCGACGAGAACTTCCAGAAATACGGCAAGCACTTCGGCACCCGCACCGCGCTCCTCTACGGCGGCGTCGGCTACGGCGCTCAGGTCAAGGCGCTCGAAGAGGGCGTCGACGTCGTCATCGCCACCCCGGGCCGCCTGCTCGACCTGCATGAGCAGAAGATCCTCGATCTGAAGTCCATCCAGATGCTGATCATGGATGAAGTCGACCGCATGCTCGACATGGGCTTCATCGAGGACGTCACCCGTATCGTCAACTACTGCCCGAAGGACCGCCAGACGCTGCTCTTCTCCGCCACGATCTCCGATGCCATCGGCCGCATCGCCGGTTGGGCCCTCCGCGATCCGGTGACCATCGACGTCCGGACGGGCCTCGGCGCCGCCGACACGGTCGAACACGCGATCTACCCGGTCGATATCTTCCAGAAGTATGACCTGCTGCTGTCCCTGCTGAACAAGAGCGGCTACAAGTCCGTCATCGTCTTCACCCGCACCAAGCGCGACGCCGACCGTATCGCCGAGTGGATCGAAGGCCACGGCACGCCCGTCGCCACGATGCACGCCGACCGCACCCAGTCCGAACGCGCCGCCGCGCTCGCGGGCTTCAAGTCCGGCAAGTTCAGCATCATGGTGGCGACGGACATCGCCTCGCGCGGCCTCGATATCCGCGGCGTGACGCACGTCATCAATTATAACGTGCCCGAGCACGCCGAAGACTACGTCCACCGTATCGGCCGCACGGGCCGCGCTTCCGCCGAAGGCGAAGCCTTCACGCTCTACTCGCCGGACGAGATGCACCACCTGCAGCAGATCGAAGTCCTCCTCGGTCGCACCATCGAGCGCCGTAAGCTCGAAGGTTTCCGTTACTACTCCGAACCGCAGCTGACCCCCGGCAGCGCCAAGGCGGCCGCGGTCTCGCGTAAGCGCAATCGCTGATCGTGTCCGTGCCCGCTTCCGAGCCTCCGATGCGGCGAGCCCTCGAGCTCGCCCGTCAGGCTTGGGGGCGCACGCACCCGAACCCGATGGTGGGAGCGGTCATCACCGAAGGCGGTCAGATCGTGGCCGAAGGCTTCCACGTCAAGGCCGGCGAGCCGCATGCCGAGGTCATGGCCCTGCGCGCCTTGGGCCGTAAGCCCGCCGCGGACGCCGTCCTTCACGTCACGCTCGAGCCCTGCTGTACGCACGGGCGCACGCCGCCATGCGTGGACGCCATCCTGGCCGCGGGTTTCCGCACCGTGGTCGTGGGCGCCCTCGACCCGAACCCGGCCCATGCCGGCCATGGCCTCGAACTGCTGCGCGCCAAGGGCGTGGCGGTCGTCGAAGGCGTGCTCGGCGAGGAATGCGCCGAACTGAACCTCATCTTCAATCACTGGATCGCGCGCGGCGTGCCGTTCATCGCGCTCAAGGTCGCAGCCACGCTCGACGGCAAGCTGACCTTGCCGGCGGGGCAGGGCAGGGCGATCACCGGACCGGCCGCCCAGGCCTACGTGCATCGCCTGCGTCGCCTCTTTCCGGCCATCGCCGTCAGCGCCGACACCGCGCTGGCCGATAATCCCCGTCTCACCGCGCGCGGCGACGAAGGCGAGACGTGTCCCGTGCGCTTCGTGCTGGACCGTCATTTCAAGACCGCTGGCCGGACCGGACTGAATCTCTTCCAAGATGCGCACCGCACGCGCACCATCGTCGTCGGCCTCGGCGCCGCCGCCAAGAAGTCCGACCTCGCCTGGTATGAGGCCGAGGGCGTGCAGGTCTGGTCCTTGGTCGGCGACGAGGCTTCCTTCCTCCAGGTCTGGGCGGAACGTTGCGCCCAGGAGAAGATCACCGGCGTGCTCGTCGAAGCCGGCCCGCGGCTCGCGGCGTCCATGCTGGCGACCGGTGCCGCGGACTACCTGTATGCCTTCGTCGCGCCGCGTTCCGGCGATCCGACGGCGCATGGCTGGCAGGATGGAGTGACGCTTCAGGCGGGGCTGCTCCGGGCCTCCCTGGTCGGCTCAGACGCCCTTTATCAGGGTCGCCTGAGGTAAGTCCTGCCTTCCTTCTAGAAAGACCTCCTAGGCCGAATTAGGGGTGATTACGTCGTCTAACGCAGGCGAGGGAGGGTCTTTTTGGCGCTAAAGGGTCGCCTTGCCTGTTTAGGCTCGACTTTTCAAGAAAATCTTACATCACAGCGAGTCCGCCTCCCTGTCCTCCGCAGAATGGCCCTAACCTTCACAATCCTAACTACTTATGACAGAGAAAATCTTGGACCACAAGCGTAAGGAGAAGCCCTCCTTCACCTCTCTCATCGAGAAGAAGCGGGATGGCGGCGAGTTCACCGCCGACGAGATCCGTCACATCGTCGACTCGATCATGGACGCGGAGATGCCCGAGGCGCAGCAGGCCGCCCTCGCGATGGCGATCTACTTCAAGCAGATGTCCGCGCAGGAGACCGCGCTCCTCGCCGAAGAGCTTCGTCTCTCGGGCGACGTCATCGACCTCGACCGTCTCACCCAGCCGAAGATCGCGAAGGTCTCGACCGGCGGCGTGGGCGACAAGACTTCCATGGTGCTCGGCCCGCTCGGCGCCGCCGCCGGCGTCATCATGCCCGGCATGAACGGCAAGGACGAGGAGTTCTGCCTCTCGACCGTCGAGAAGCTCAGCTCGATCCCGGGCTTCAAGGGCAAGGCCACGATGGACCAGTTCCGCCAGCAGCTCGAGCGCGTGGGTTGCGCCGTCACCGAGCAGTGCCGCGAGATCGCCCCGGCCGACGATATCCTCTACACGCTCCGTCAGAAGACGGGCACGATCCCGTCCCTCCCGCTCATCACGGGCAGCATCCTCTCCAAGAAGCTCGCTGAAGGCTGCGAAGGCCTGGTGATCGACGTGAAGTGGGGCAACGGCTCCTTCATCCGCGACCTCGAGCAGGCCAAGCAGCTCGCCCGCATCGTCACCCGCGTCGCCCGCTCGCTCAACCGCAAGTGCGTGGCCCTCGTGACCGACATCAACCAGCCCCTCGGCGACTCCGTCGGCACGGGCCTGGAAGTCCTTGAGGCCGTCCGCCTCCTGAAGGGCGAAGGCCCCGAAGACCTGCAGGACCTCGTCCTCAAGCTGGGCATGGAAGTCGTGCGCCTCGCTGGCGTCGCCGGTTCGACCCTTTCCGCCAAGCAGACCGTCGAGAAGCACCTCAAGGACGGCTCCGCTCTCGAGAAGTTCAAGGCGATGGTGCGCGCCCAAGGCGGCAAGACCGATTGGATCGACGACCCCTCGAAGTTCCCGAAGGCGAAGTTCATCCGCAAGCTGCCCGCCCCGAAGCGCGGCTACGTGCACACCATCGACGCCGGCAAGATCGCCCAGGGCGTGCGTCTCCTCGCCACCCTCAAGGACGGCACGCTCGACCCCGCGGTCGGCGTCACCGAGATCCGCAAGGTCGGCACGCAGGTCAAGCAGGGTGAGCCGCTGATCATGATCCATTACAACGACGAGGCCAAGGTCGACGCGGCGCTCCCGTATTTCCGCGATGCCTATCGCCTCGCGCCGAAGCGCCCGAACATGCCCCCGCTCGTCGTCGAGCGCGTGGCCTGATAAGGTCCGCCAGAAAAAAGCAGAGCCGCGGAGCAATCCGCGGCTTCTTTATTGCCTGGCCAATTCGTCTCCCAGACGATCGGCAGATGAGCCTCAAGGCTGTCTCGATAGACTGTGGTGAAGGCCTCCGGCTCGCCGTCCGCACCGAAGCCGAGGCCGAGGAGAACTTCCGTCTGGTGGCGAAGAACGACGCCTACCTGCGCCTATGGCTACCTTGGCTTGATCGCTGCGCCACCGTTGATGCGATGCGCAGTCAGATCGTCGCCTGGTCGGAAGCGGCGGCCAAGGGCGAGTCGCTCCAGCTCTCGATCCGCCTTGAGGGTGAACTCGTCGGGGCGATCGGTTACAACACAATCTCGAACTTCAACCGCACGGCCAGGATCGGCTATTGGTTGTCCGAACATATGCGCTCCCGGGGATTGATGTCACGCGCCGTACGGGGTCTGGTGGGATACGGCTTCGAAAATCTTGGTATGAACCGCCTGGTTATCGCGGCGGCGACCGGCAACCACGCCAGCCGGCGGGTCGCCGAACGGCTGGGGTTCCGTTTCGAGGGCGTCGCGCGGGAGGCTGAGTGGATCTACGGACGCAAGGTGGACCACGCCGTTTATGCGCTCTTGGCGGCCGAGTGGAAAGCCCTGCGGGCCTGACGATCGCTTCTCAGCCTTCGCCGGCTGGCGTGCCGTCGGAGGTCAGGATGAGGATGACTTTATGACCATCCTTACCGGTGAGCTCGACGTCCACCTGCAGGGCGCTCGGTAGTTGGCGCACGCCGATCGGGCCGGAGATTTGGGAGCACCCGTGGGCTTTGAGGAAGTCGGCCGCTTCGGCTCCGTTCTCCAGCAGGACGAGTCGTCCCAGCAGGGCTTTGCCGTCCGCCTGGCCGACGACGAGTTTCACTGTCTGGTCGCGGAAATGATCGTCGAGCTGCGCCCACGTCACGACATCTCCGGCGCTGAAGCTGCGTCCGCCCGTGCTCCGCAGGGTGCTCAGCTCCGTCGGCGTCCCGCGCAGGGTCTTGGCCGTGGGCTGGCAGCCGACGAACGAGACGAGGGCCAGGAGCGCGAGCGAAAGCCTCATCTCAGAACAGGCGCTTCAGGAACTGCTCCATCTGATACCAGGAATCGCGGTCGGCGTCAGCATTGTAGGCGGCGCCCTTGGAATTGTCCGCGCCCGCGGCCTTGTGCGTGAAGCTGTGGACGGCGCCCGGATAGCTCACGAGCTTCCAGTCGACGTCATGGGCCTTCATCTCGGCGGTGAACGCGGCGATGTCCTTGGCGGGCACGAAAGGATCGTCGGCGCCATGGAGCGCGAGGACCTTGGCCTTGATGTTCTTGCCGTCGGCCGGGGTCGGGGAGTCGAGCCCACCGTGGAAGCTGATGACGCCCTTCACCTGAGCGCCGGAGCGGGCGAGTTCGATCACGGTCGTACCGCCGAAGCAGTAGCCGGTCGCGGCGAGCTTGGAAGCGTCGGTGCGCTCGTCGCGGGCGAGGACGTCGAGGCCGGCGTTCACGCGCGTACGGAGCAGGGCGCGGTCGGCCTTGTATTTGCCGGCTTCCTTGCCGGCGGCCGGGGGCTGGGGGCGGACGCCCTTGCCGTAGATGTCGGCGACGAGGACGTTGTAGCCCAAGCTAGCCAGCTTGCGCGCGGCTTCCTTCTCGTGGTCGCTGACGCCGGTCCACTGGTGGACGATGAGCACGCCGGGTCGCTTGTTCGGCATGGCGTCGTCATACGCCTGCCAGCCTTCGCACAGGACGTCGCCGGCTTTGTATTCAAGGGGCTTCTCCACGATCGCCGCGGAGAGGGTGCTGACGACGGCGAAGAAGGCGGGCAGGAGGGCTTTCATGCCTGCGAAAGTAGGCAGGCGGGCCGACGGCGCAAGCGCCTACGGTCTCAGGCGAGGCCGCGCTTGGTCGACGCGGCGAAGTCCACGAAGGCCTTCGCGACGCGGCCGGAGGCCTCGGGCAGGGCACGGGCCTTCTCAATCGCCTGCGAGGTGTTGAGCCCGTCGCGGTAGAAGAGGCGATGCATCAGCTTAGCCGTGGCGATCTCTTCGTCGGTGAAGCCCGAACGCTTCAGGCCGACGGCGTTGATCATCTTGGTCTCGCACGGATTGCCGTCGGCGATGACGAAGGGAGGTACGTCCTGGACGCACTTGGAGCAGGCCGCGACCATCGCGTGGTCGCCGATGCGGCAGAACTGGTGGATGCCCGCGTTCCAGCCGATGTTCACGTGGTCGCCGACGTGCACGTGGCCGGCGACGGCGGAATGGCTGGAGATGACCAGATGGTTGCCGATCACGCAGTCATGCGCGATGTGCGAATAGGCCAGCAGGACGTTGTCGTCGCCGAGGATGGTCCATTCGCCTTCCTGTGTGCCGAGGTGGACGCTGACGTATTCGCGGAAGACGTTGCGGGCGCCGACCTTGAGGCCTGGCTTGCCGGGGCGGGCCTTCAGGTCCTGCGTGCGGCCGCCGATGAAGGCGTAAGGGAAGACCTCGCACTGCGGGCCGACCTGCGTGTAGCCCTCGACCGTCGCGTGGTGGTGCAGTACGCAGCCGTCGCCCAGGGTGACGTCGCCGCCCACGTAGGCGTAGGCGCCGATGACGACGTCCAGGCCGAGCTTGGCGCCGGCTTCGACGATCGCGGTGGGGTGGACTTGCGTGGCCATCCGGTTCAGCCGTTGGGCGAGTCGGCGATGGTGAAGAGCAGTTCGGCGGACGAGACGCACTCGCCGTTGACGAGGCACTCGCACTCGGCGGCGGCGATGCGGCCGCGGACCTTGGTGAGCTTGGCGCGGATCTCGAGGGTGTCGCCCGGCGTGACCGCCTTGCGGAACTTCACCTTGTCGGCGCTCATGAAGAACACCACCTTCGGGGCTTCGTCGGCGGCGCCGCGGCGCAGCATGATGAGGCCGGCGGCCTGAGCCATCGCCTCGACCTGGAGCACGCCCGGCATGACCGGCTGGCCGGGGAAGTGGCCCTGGAAGTAAGGTTCGTTGATCGTGACGTTCTTGATCGCGACCAAGGAGTCGTCGTTGAGCTCGACCACGCGGTCGACCATCACGAACGGGTAGCGATGGGGCAGGGCGTTGAGGATCTGGCGGATGTCGAGCGCCGAGCCGGCGGGCGCGGTCGGGGCTTCGACCTTCGGGCCGGCGGGCGCGGCCTTGGCCTTGGGGGTCTTGGATTCCTGCCACTGCTTGCGCACGGCCGCGGCGAGGCGGGCGTTGAGCGCGTGGCCGGGGCGGACGGCGATGATGTGCGCCTTGAGGCGCACGCCGGCGAGGACGATGTCGCCGACGATATCGAGGATCTTATGGCGGACGAGCTCGTCCTTGAAGCGCAGGGGCTCCTTGCTGACGATCTTGTCTCCCTTGAGGATGATCGCGGAGTCGAGCGTACCGCCCTTGATGAGGCCCTTCTCGATGAGGCCTTCGATGTCTTCGTAGATCGTGAACGTGCGGGCCGGGGCGATCTGCGCCTCGTAGGTCTCGGCGTCGATGTCGATCGTGAGGTGCTGCGTGTGGATGCCGCGGTCGTCGGCGGACGTGCAGGTGATCCGCAGGCCGTCGAAGGGCAGGGCGATGATGGAACGGCTGCCCTCGTTGATCGTGATCGGGTGCGTGAGCACGAACGTCTCGCGCGGCTCGACCTGTTCGACGACGCCGCACTGGTGGATGAGCGTGGTGAAGGGGCGCGCGGAACCGTCGACGATCGGCGGCTCAGAGGCGTCGAGTTCGATGATGGCGTTGTCGATGGCCATGCCGCTGAGGGCGGAGAGGACGTGCTCGATGGTGTGCAGCTTGACGGTGTCGGAAGAGACGGTCGTCTTACGCTCGAGTTCGGTGATCATCTCCGAGACCGGACGGACCTCAGGCTTGCCGAAAAGGTCGATCCGACGGAAGACCAGGCCGGTGTTGGGCGCACCGGGCTTCAGGGTCAGGGTGACGTCCTGGCCGGTGTGGAGGGCTTTGCCCTTTACGGAGGCTTCTTTGCCAAGGGTGCGCTGTTTCATGCCGTTCACATAGTTATTCACACCCCCCTCCCTCTGTAAAGGCCTACTTTCTAGGGGTTTGGGGTGGAATTCACGGTGAAGGGGTAGGGGTAGGGATAGGGGTAGGGGTGGGCTGAAGAGGGCTAATCCGATGAAGGATGGACGATGGAAGATGAAGGATGAAAAGAATGCCCAAATCCTATCCTCCATCGTCCCTCCTTCATCTGTTTTCTCCCTCTGCCTCTCGCCGTTCTGGTCCTAGCTCTGAGCCTGCATCGCGCAGTCGTTCTACCCCTATCCCAACCCCAATCACTACCCCTCGCGACGAAGAAACTTCGTCGCGCTCACTTGTTCACACGGGGACGCGGTTCCTTGACACTTCAAGGCGCCGGGCAAATCGTCCGCACGTGCTGCTGGTCATCGATAACTACGATTCGTTCACCTATAACCTGGTCCAATACTTCGGGCAGTTGGGCGTGGAGCAGAAGGTATACCGCAACGACCAGATCACGGTGGAGGAAGCCCTCGCGCTGAATCCCGACCGCGTGATGATCTCGCCTGGTCCGTGTTCGCCCGCCGAAGCCGGCGTGTCGTGCGACATGATCCGCGCCTTCGCCGGCAAGAAGCCGGTCCTCGGCGTCTGCCTCGGCCACCAGGCCATCGGCCACGTCTACGGCGGCAACGTCATCCGCGCCCCGCACCTGATGCACGGCAAGACCTCGCCGGTGTTCCACAACGATACCGACGTCTTCAAGGGCCTGCCTTCGCCGTTCGCCGCGACGCGCTACCATTCGCTCGTCGTCGAGCGCTCGACTTTCCCCGCCGCCCTCGAGGTGACGGCTTGGACCGAAGACGGTCTCGTGATGGGCTTGCGCCATCGCGAACTGCCGATCTGGGGCGTCCAGTTCCATCCGGAGTCCTTCGCCACCGAGCACGGCCTCCAGCTGCTGGGGAACTTCCTCAAGCTCTGAGCGATGTTCTGCCCCCGCTGCAATCACGAGGATACGAAGGTCCTGGAGACCCGCCTCGGCAAGGGTAACCATTCCATCCGCCGGCGCCGCGAGTGCCTGGCGTGCGACCATCGCTTCAGCACGATCGAGGAGATCGTCCGCGAAGGCATGGTCGTCGTGAAGCGCAACGGCGCCCGCGAGGAGTTCGATATCGGCAAGATCGCCGCGGGCGTCCGCAAGGCCACCGACAAGCGCCCCATCGAGGTCGAACGCATCAACCTGATGATCTCCGAGATCGTCGAGAACCTGCAGGTGAAGTTCGGCGACGAGGTCCCTTCCAGCGCCATCGGCGAGGAGATCATGACGCTCCTCCAGTCGGTCGACCAGATCGCCTACGTCCGTTTCGCCAGCGTCTACCGTGAGTTCCGCGACATCGACGAGCTCGCCAAGGCCATCGACCAGCTCCGCAAGGGAGGAAAGGCGAAGTGACCGCCGCGCTGCCCAAGTCCATCCGCCTCCGCACGCTCAACGCGCTGCTGGCTTCGATGGTGGGCACCGCTCCCCAGCTGCGCACCGACGTCGACGCGGTGCTCCGTGTCTTCGAGGCCGACGACGAGACCGATCCTCGCCTGAACGCCGCCGATCTCGCCGCCGCGGCGGCCCAGATCTTCCGTCTGCTTTCGCCGGACCGCGCCACGCCGTCCGTCGCCGTGCTCGATCATCGCGCCGAACCGTTCGACGCCCTCTGGGCCGGCGAACGGGTCGTCGCCGCCCTCGCCACGACGGGTGAATCCGTCGACGTGCTCTTCTGGGTCGTCGGCCTCCAGGACCAGTATCTCGCCGGCACCCGCGCCCGTTCGACGCGCTGGCGCGCGGCCTACGACGAAGCCGTCGACACCGTGCAGGGCCTGGTCGCCCGTCAGGCCGGCCGCCGCCGCGTCACGGTCGTCGTCCTCTGATTTCCCATGAGCGCCCCGAAGACGCTGTTCCAGAAGATCGCCGACCAGGAGATCCCCGCGAAGCTCATCCATGAAGATGCGGTCTGCGTGGCTTTCCATGACATCGACCCGAAGGCTCCGACGCATGTCCTGATCGTCCCGCGCAAACCCATCCCGCGGGTCGCTGCCGCCACCGCGGAAGACCAGGCGGCTCTCGGGCACCTGCTCCTCGTGGCTGGTCAGCTTTCCCGTCAGCTCGGTCTGGCGAACGGCTTCCGCATCGTGATCAACAACGGTCCGGACGGCGGTGAGTCGGTCCCGCATCTGCACGTGCATCTGCTGGGTGGACGCGCCCTCCATTGGCCGCCAGGCTGAGGCCATGAGCGCGCCCGAACCCTGCCTCGTCCTCGACGGCTCCGCCCGCGCCGGAGTCCGGGTGGGAGTTCTCTCGGGTGGCCGCTGGGTAGGGCAGGGCATCTCGCCTGATGGCGCCTTGGAAGGCCTCTTCGGCTGCGTCGAAGCCGCGCTGGCGGAAGCGAAACTGTCGCTGGCCGACATCCGTTCCTTCGCGCTCTGCGCCGGTCCGGGTTCGGTGCTCGGCATCCGTATCGCCGCGCTCGCGGTGCGTTCTTGGTCGGCTCTCGAGCCGCGTCCGATCTTCGTCTGGGAATCCCTCTCCGCGCTGGCGCGCTCCGCGCTCGTCGCCGGCGAACAGGGTCCGTTCCTCGTGGCCGTCGAATCGCGACTTAAGCGCTGGCACGCCCTCGAGGTCGCCGCTGATGGTTCGCTCGGCGCGCCCTTCGAAGCCGAGGCCGCGCAGCTGAATTCCGCCGGCCGTCGTCTGTTCGCCTGCGGTGAAGTCGCCGTCACGGCCTTGCCTGCCCATGTCCCCGTCCCGCCGCCTTGGTCCGCCTTGCCGGCTTTGCTGGCTCAGCCTGGTTTCCTTCGCGAGGAAGCCCGCCCGGACGCCCTGAACGTCGCCCAGGATTTCGCGACCTGGTCCGGTGAACGCCACCGCGCCGACGCATGAGCACGTCCGCCGCCCGCGCCTGGGTCGAGATCGACCTGCCCGCCATCGACCGTAATGTCGGCCGCATCAAGCAGGCCTTACCTCCGCACGTGCGTTATGTCGCGGTCGTGAAGGCCAACGCCTACGGCCACGGCATGCCGGAGGTCGCCACGCGCCTCCTCCAGGCCGGTGTCGACTGCTTCGCGGTGGCCAACGTCGCCGAGGCCGCGATCCTCCGCGAAGTCGGCCATGAGGCGGACATCCTGCTGCTCAGCCCGACCTTGCCGACCGAACTCGCGCGCGCCGTCGCGCTGGGACTCGACATCACCTTGAACTCCCTCGCGGAAGCGCAGGCGCTCGCCGCGCTCGTCCGCGGCCGCGACCGTCGCGCGAAGGTCCACGTGAAGGTCGACACCGGCATGGGTCGAGCCGGCGTCTGGCATGAGCAGGCCGCAGAACTCTTCGCCTTCGTGCTTGCGGAACCCGGCCTTGAGTGGCGTGGAGTCTACACGCATTTCTCCGACGCCGATCACGACCAGGCCTTCACCGCCGAGCAGCGCGCGACATTCCTCCGTCTGTTGGAGACGATCCCCGCTTCGGTCCGCGCCGGCCTGCTGATCCATGCCGACAACAGCGCCGGCCTCGAGAGCTTCTCCTCCGCGGCTCCGTTCAACGCCGTGCGCGTCGGATTGATGCAATACGGCCTGCCGCCTTCGGCGGGCTCTTTCCTGGCGAGCCTTCGGCCCGAGCCGGTGCTTTCTTTCCACGCTCGCGTGGTCTTGGTCAAGGACCTGCCCGCCGGCACCACAGTCAGCTATAATCGCACCAAGGTCCTCAACCGTCCGAGCCGCGTGGCCATCGTCGCCGTGGGTTATGGCGACGGCGTGCCCACCGCCGCCAGCAATCGCGGCCACTTCCTGGTCCGCGGCGCGCGCTGCCCCATTCTCGGACGCGTCACCATGGATCAGACCATCATCGACGTGACCGACGTGCCTGCCGTGGCCGTTGGCGATGTCGTGACGATCCTCGGCGCGCAGGGCGGCGATCGCATCACCGTCGCGGAGTTCTGCGCCTGGTCCGACTGTATCCCGTGGGAGGCCCTGTGCACGCTGACGCAGCGCGTCCAGCGCGTGTATCGGACCGATCGGACCTGACCATGTCCCCCTTTCTCCGTCTCGCGCTGCTCTGCGTCTTCTCGGTCGTCTTACGCGCGACGGATGAGCCTCTCGCGGTCACGATCGGACATGCCAAGGCCCATCCGCAGGGCGATGTCCCGGCCAGCTTCGTCGCGGCGGATTATCGCGGAGACCTCCGCGACCTGCCCATCGGCGTCTTCGACTCCGGCGTAGGCGGGCTGACGGTCCTGGAGGCCCTCAAGGCTCACGACCGTCACGATAACCGCACGGGCAAGGAGGGCGCGGACGGCGTGCCTGATTTCGCCGGCGAACGTTTCGTCTATTTCGGAGACCAGGCCAACATGCCGTATGGGAATTATTCCGCCGCCGGGCGCACCGAATTCCTCCGCGAGCTCATCCTGCGCGATGTCCTGTTTCTGCTTGGCCGACGTTATGCCAAAGGTCAGAAGCCGCCGGTGAAGGCCATCGTCATCGCCTGCAACACCGCTACCGCTTACGGTCTGGAGGATATCCGCGCCGCGGTGAAGGCGTGGGGTCTGCCGGTCATCGTGGTCGGTGTCGTCGAAGCGGGCGCGCAAGGCCTGGCCGAGACCGCCGAAGGCGCACAGGGCGGCGTGGCCGTCCTCGCCACCTTAGGAACGTGCGCCTCCAACGCCTATCCGAAGGCCATCGCCAAGGTCACCGACCGTCCGGTCCGCCAGCTCGGCTCCGCCACCTTGGCCGCCGCGATCGAGGGCGACCCTTCGGTCCAGACGCCGATCCGCGACATCATCCGCGCCGACGTCGGGGCGTTCCTGAAGTCGGCCGCTGCCGATGGTGCCGCGCCGATCGATACTTTGATGCTGGGCTGCACCCACTATCCGTTGGTCGCCGACGAGATCGCCGCGGCCTTCGCCTATTGGCGTGAGCAGCCGGAGGCCGACGGACGTAAGCCTTACGCCCGACTCGTCGCACTGAAGCTCAAGCAGGTGAATCCCGCCGCCTGGACGGCCGAGGCGCTCTGGCGATCACTGCGGGGCGCCAAGATGATGGCGGTGACGCCGTCTTCGGCCGGCGACCTGTTCTATCTCTCCGTCCCCAACCCGGCTTGGCCGGGCGTCGGTCTCGCCGCCGCCGACGGCGCGTTGACCTACGAATATAAATACGGACGTCAGCCAGGTCAGGTCGGACGCGAGGATACGATCAACGTACCCATGACGCCGGAGAAACTTCCCGGCGCGACCGCTAAGCTGGTCCGCGAAAAGCTCCCGCTGACCTGGCGTAGCCTACAGGGAGTTCGCTGAGCTCTGTTTACTCCGCCCGGCTTTCGCGGCGAATGTCTCGGAGGATCCCGTAGACCACCAGCGCGCCGATCGCGCCGCCCTGACCGATGAGCGTGAGCAGGTTGGATGAATCCTGCTCGATGAACGGCGAGAGGTTGCCGAGGAGGAAGAACGGCAGGTAGCCGGCGAAGGTCCACAGGGCCGTGCTGATCGCGGTGCTATCCATCGGGAGAGACGGAGTCAGCAGCATCAGCAAAGCCCATGCCGCGCTGGTGAAGGCCAGCAGGTGGAATTGCGGCTCGGTCAGGAAAGAGATTTCATCGGGCAGGAACTGCGCGCACAGTGCGAGCAGGAAGAGCAGCGAGCTTAGGATCCGGATGGCCGCCTCGAGGCCGGTGCGTTCGCGCGTCGGCACGAGCTGATCGGAGCTGAAACCGGAAGAGCTCACGGCGCCACGCGGCTGCCAGCCGAGGCCCCAGAGCAGGCAACCCAGGAGGAACCGGATCATCGGAGGGACGCGGACGGCGACAGCGGGGGCATGACGTCATCCTTGCCAGACGAAGAGGTCGGGCAAGCCCGCAGGTCGCCAGGCCTCTTCGAGGGCGCTTGGCTTGCTTGGCGAAGCCTAAGCAGACGTTCTTCCCTCAGGGCTGTGTGCCGGACTCCCGGCGAACGGCGACGAAGCAGGCTGTGCCGACCAAGAGGGCGGCAATCGTGACGGACAGCACCTGGGTCTCAGCCAAGATCATCTGATAAGCATGCGGGAGCAGCGTCGCCAGGCCCGTGCCGACCGACGTACGGTCGAGCGGATGCCGACGGGCGATGAGCATGCCGACGGACCAGAGGACAGCCGGGAGCATGTTCCAGGGGGAATCAGCCGGCGTTAACCGCGCTCCCCAGTGCAGGAAGATCTCGGCCGTGATCAGCAGGCAGAGCGCGATGACGAGGCCCACGATCGTGGCCTCCGCTGGGTTGCGCGGACGCTCATCCCCATCGAGCACTTGCGAGTTACGGGTGGCCATATGCCGTCCGTAGACCGTCGCCGCCAGCACCACGAAGATCAGCAAGTATACGAGGTTCTCCATTTTCCTGCGGTCTGCGGTGCGGCGGCGGTCAGGCCGTCGGTCAGCTCTTGAAGCCGAAGTACTGGCTGGCGTTGCCGTAGCAGACGTCGGCGATCAGGCGTTCGTTCCAATCCTTGCGGTCCGGGATGCGGCCCGACTCGACGTCTTGGCCGACGAGGTCGCACAGGATGCGGCGGAAGTATTCGTGGCGAGGGTAGGAGAGGAAGGAACGCGAATCGGTGATCATGCCGATGAAGCGGCTGAGCAGGCCGAGGTCGGAGAGCGCGTTCATCTGGTCGCGCATGCCGCGTTCTTGGTCGAGGAACCACCAGCCGGAGCCGTATTGGATCTTACCCGGCGTGACGCCGTCCTGGAACGAGCCCGGGAGGCAGGCGAAGAGGGCCGTGTCGGCGGGGTTGAGGTTGTAGAGGATCGTCTTTCCGAGGGCGTTCTCGCCCGAGAGCGTGCCGAACCAGCGGATGAGGCCCGGGCCCTGACGGAAGTCGCCGATCGTGTCGCAACCCGCGTCGGAGCCGAGGCGCTTGAGCAGGCCGAGGTTCGGGTCGCGGACGGCGCCGAGGTGCAGCTGGGTGGCCCAGCCCTTGGCGTGGTTGAGGCGTCCGACGTGCAGCATGATGAAGGCCGTGAACTTCTCGGCTTCCTCCAGCGTGGCGGCCTGGCCGGCGATGGCGTGCTCCCAGATGGCCTTGGCTTCGGCTTCGGTGCAGGCGGCGTCCGGTAGGTAGTCGAGGCCGTGGTCGGAGGCGCGGCAGCCCGCGGCGGCGAAGTCGTCGTGACGCTGGTTGAGGCCGGCGATCAGGCCGGCGAAGGTGTCGGCTCCCTTGCCGGTCGCGGCGGCGAGGCGCTTAGCCCAAGCCTGCACGCGGTCAGGGGTGCGGACCTTGAGGCACGCGTCCGGGCGATAGGTCGGGACGATCTTGGTCTCGAAACCGGACTTCGCGATCTGGTGGTGCAGGTCGAGCGAGTCGGCGGGGTCGTCGGTCGTGCCGACGACGCGCACCTTCATCAGTTTGAGGATGCCGCGGGCCGTGAGGTCGCCGTGCTTCAGCTGGCGGTTGGCTTCGTCCCAGATCTTCTGGGCCGTGGCGCCTTCGAGGACGTCCTGGATGCCGAAGTGACGACGCAGCTCGAGGTGCGTCCAGTGGAAGAGCGGGTTGCGGAGCGTGGACGGGACCGTCTCGGCCCAGGCCTGGAACTTCTCGCGCGAGGTGGACTTGTCTCCGGTGATCAGGTCTTCGCTGACGCCGTTGGCACGCATCGCGCGCCACTTGTAGTGGTCGCCGGCGAGCCAGATGGCCGTGAGGTCTTCGAAGCGACGGTCGTCGGCGATGTCCTTCGGGCTGAGGTGGCAGTGATAGTCGACGATCGGCTGGTCCTTCGCCACGCCGTGGTAGAGCTTCTGCGCCGTGCCCGTCGAGAGGATGAAATTATCGTCCATGAAGGCCATCGTCGTCGGTCTCGTTCAGATGGACATCGCGGCGAAGCCGCCGTCGACGACGATTTCGGCGCCGGTGACGAAGCTGCCAGCGTCGGAAGCGAGGAGCAGGGAGGCGCCGATGAGTTCCTTGGCTTCGCCGAAGCGGTTCATCGGGGTCTTGCCCAGGATCATCGCCACGCGCTCAGGGGTGAGCACCTTGCGGTTCTGTTCGGCCGGGAAGAAGCCCGGGACGAGCGTGTTGACGCGCACGCCCTTGGCGGCCCATTCGCGGGCGAGGTTCTTCGAGAGATTATGCACCGCGGCCTTGGAGGCCGAGTAGGTGAAGACGCGGGAGAGGGGCAGGATGCCCGATTCCGAGCCGAGGTTGATGATCGAGCCCGAGCCGGCGGCGACCATCGCTTCGCCGAAGACCTGGCAGCCGAAGACGACGCCCTTGATGTTAACCGTCAGGATGCGGTCGAGCTGGGCTTCATCGATCTCGAAGAAGGGCGTAGCGGAGTTGACGCCGGCGCCGTTGACGAGGACGTCGACTTTGCCGTGCTGGGCGAGGATGCCGTCGCGGAGCTTCACGAGATCGGCCTTGTTGGTGGCTTCGCACGAGAGGAACTCGCCGGAACCGCCGGCGGCTTTGATCTTGGCGAGGCGCGCTTCGGCTTTGGCGGGGTCGCGACCGACGAGGATCACATGGGCGCCGGCGGAGGCGAAGCCTTCGGCCATGGCGCCGCAGAGTTCGCCCGTGCCGCCGATGACGACGGCCGTGCGGCCTTTGAGGGAGAAGAGATCGAGGGAGGACATGGGGCGAGAGTATGGAGTTTGGAGTATAGAGTATGGGGGATTAGCGGACGACGCGGGCGCCGCCGCCGGCGAGCTGCTTCTCGACTTCCTTGCGGGTGACCATCGACGTGTCGCCGGGGGTCGTGGACGCCAGCGCGCCGTGGGCGGCGCCATAGTTCACGGCCTTCTGGGCGTCGTTGTGCTCAAGGAAGCCGAAGACCAGGCCCGAGGCGAAGCTGTCGCCGCCGCCGACGCGGTCGAGGATCTCGAGTTCCGGGAACTGGATGCTGTCGTAGAATTTACCGTCGTGCCAGCAGATGGCGCTCCAGTCGTTCTTCGTGGCGGTGATCACGCGGCGGAGCGTGGTCGCGGCGACCTTGAAGTTCGGGAACTGCTTCACAGCTTCGGCGATCATGTCCTTGAACGCCTGGGTCTCGATGTGGCTGAGGCTGTGGTCGGCGCCCTTGACCTCGAAGCCGAGGGAGGCGGTGAAGTCTTCTTCGTTACCGATCATCACGTCGACATACTTCGCGATCTCGCGGTTCACTTCTTGGGCCTTCTTGAGTCCGCCGATGGTCTTCCAGAGGGAAGGGCGGTAGTTCAGGTCGTAGGAGACGATCGTGCCGTGCTTCTTGGCGATCTTGACCGCCTCGATGGTGGCCTGGGCGGTCGTCTCGGAGAGGGCGGCGAAGATGCCGCCCGTGTGGAGCCAGCGGACGCCGAGCTTGCCGAAGAGGTGTTCCCAGTCGAAGTCGCCGGGTTTGATCTGCGAGGCGGCGGTGTTGCCACGGTCCGGGACGCCGACGGCGCCACGGATGCCGAAGCCGCGCTCGGTGAAGTTGAGGCCGTTGCGGACCGTACGGCCGATGCCGTCGTCCTCGCGCCACTTGATGAAGTCGGTGTTCACGCCGCCCTGCATCACGAAGTCCTCGAGCAGGCGGCCGACCTCGTTGTCGACGAACGCCGTGCACACGGAGGTGCGGAGGTTGAAGCACTTGCGCAGGCCGCGGGCGACGTTGTATTCGCCGCCGCCTTCCCAGACCTGGAACTGGCGCGTGGTGCGCACGCGGCCTTCGCCCGGGTCGAGGCGGAGCATGATTTCACCGAGGGAGACTTGGTCGAAGGCGCATTCCTTCGCCGACTTGATCTGAAGAGCCATGGTTGTGAGGAGGGGTTGGGTTGTTTAAGGTGAGGTTGCTCAGCCGGTAGGCAGCGAAGCGATGTCGAACGGCTGATGGCCGATGTGGGACGCGACTTTGTTGAACTCTTCGATTTCGGCCTTGGAGAAGAGGAGGCCGCCGGCCTTCTGGCTGCGCGCGGCGAAGGTCGCCTCGAGCTGGCCGGGCAGCATGCACTTCTCGTTGCCGTGGCCGAGGACGTCGTCGATGACGGCCTTGACGTTCTGGCCTTGGGTGCGGCCCTGGGCGAAGGCGCCGGAGCTCATGGCCTCGGGGTGGATCACCTGGAAGAAGAAGGCGCAGGCCTGCTTCTCACCGGGGACGTGCGTGCGGCTGCGGATGGTCGGAAGCGAGCCGCCGATGTAGCCGGCGACGATCTCATTGATGAGCGAGAGCCCGTAGCCCTTATGGGCGCCGAAGGGGATGAGCGAGACGGCCTCGTTCGGGTCGAGGGTGACCTTGCCGTCCTTGTCCACGGCGGCGTCGGGCGGGAGCATCTTGCCTTCGCGCTTGAGCACCTGGACGCGGCCCATGGCGATGACGGAGGTGGCCCAGTCGATCACGATCGGGAAGCCGAGCTCCTTGGTCGTGGGGAAGCCCCAGGAGTGCGGGTTGGTGCCGAGCGTCGGGAACTTGCCCTGGAAGGGGACGACTTCCGCGAGCGTGGCGGTGCAGTTCGTGTAGGCGAGGTAACCGCGCTTGGCGGCTTCCATCACGTAGCCGCCGCCCCAGAGGTAGTGGAAGGCGTTGTCGACGGAGACCGTGCCCACGCCGTATTTATCTGCGAGCTCGATGCAGCGCTCGATGGCGTCGACGGCGACGGCCTGGCCGAGCTTCTGGTGGGCGTCCCAGACTTCCGCGGCCTCGAAGCGCGTGGCCTTCTTGGTGACGGTGGCGTTCGGGGTGCAGCCCGGGACCTTGGCGCCCGAGCCGAAGAGTTCGTCGAGGTGGAGGGCCTTCAACGCGTTGTGCGTGCGGATGCCGTGGTGCGTGGCCATGCTGGCCATCTGGGCGGCCTGCGCGGATTCCTTGGCGCCGAAGCCGCGCTTGACGTAGGCGGCGGTGACGAGCGCCTCGTGGGCGGCGCGGGGGACGACGTGGAAGACCTCGCTCATGGGTAAGGATTCGGGGGGGGGGGGATTAGACGACCTTCTTCACCGGGACTTCGGGGTTGATCTGGGCGAGCGGCTTCTCGCCGTGCATCGCGCGGATGAGGTTGGTGACCGCGGCGACGGCCTGGCGCTGGACGCTCTCCGCGGTGCGGGAGCCGATGTGCGGCGTGACGACGCAGTTCGGGAGCTTGGTGAGAGGGTGGTCGGCGCGCGGCGGTTCTTCGTCGAGCACGTCGGTGCCGTAGCCGCCGACCTGGCCGGATTTCAGCGCGGCCGCGATATCGTCGGTGTGGACGATCTCGCCGCGGGCGCAGTTCAGGATGAGCACGCCCTTCTTCATCTTGGCGATGTTCTCGGCGCGGATCAGGTCGCGCGTCTCGGGCGTCAGGTTGGTGTGCAGGGAGAGGTAGTCCGCGACGGCGAAGACGTCGTCCATCGTGGCGGCACGCTGCACGTCATACTGGGCGGCGAACTTGTCGTCCCAATAGAGGTCGAAGCCGACGACCTTCATGCCGAAGGCGCGGGCGCGGATGGCGACTTCCTTGCCGATGCGACCCATGCCGATGATGCCGATCGTCTTATCGAGCAGCTCATGGCCCGTCTTGCGCTTCCAGCCGCCGGAGCGGGTGGAGTCGGTGTGGAAGTAGAAGTTCTTCTCCATGGCGAGCAGGAGCAGGAACGTGTGCTCGGCGACGGTCGTATGATTGACGCCGGGCGTGAAGAGCAGGGGGATGCCCTTGGCGGTGAGGGTCTTCACGTCGATCTTGTCGACGCCGATGCCGTATTTCGAGACGACCTTGAGGCGGGGGAGGGCTTTCTCGATCACCGCGGCGGTGATCATGTCGTCGCCGCAGATGTAGCCGTCGAACTCGCCCATCAGCGCGAGCGTGTCCGCTTCGTTGAGGGGGCCGCGCGCGGTGACCACTTCCCAGCCCGTTTCGGCCAGGAGCTTATGGTGTTCTCCGGGGGTGTCCTGGAAGGAGGTGGTCGTGAGGAGGATGCGAGGCTTCGTCATGGGAATATTCTCTTCAATTACTGGCTTTATGGCGGGGTTCCGTCAACAGGACTTCTGGGGTGGACTTACCCGAAAATCGGCGTTTGTGTTGGCCGATACCCTCTTATGACCGAAGCCTTAGGAAAAATCGGTAACAAGCGCTGGATTATTTGCGCGCTGCTGTTCTTCGCCGCCACGATCAACTATATCGACCGCCAGGTCATCGGCTTGCTGAAGCCGGCCTTGGAAAAGGAATTCGGCTGGGACGAGCGGACCTATGCTGCGATCGTCTTCAGCTTCCAGTTCGCCTACGCCATCGGCATGGTGCTTTCGGGTCGCATCATCGATCGCATCGGCATCAAGAAGGGTTTCATCATCTTCGTCGGTCTCTGGAGTCTGGCGGCCATTGGCCATGGTTTCGCCCACCTGTTGCCGGCCTTCAGCCTTCCTTGGATGCAGATCGACGCCAAGACCGGCTTCGCCTTCGTGACGCTGACCGGTGCGGCCGCTGGCTTCGCCTTGATGCGTTTCCTCCTCGGCCTCGGCGAGGCAGGCAACTTCCCGGCCTCGATCAAGGCCACCGCTGAGTGGTTCCCCAAGAAGGAGCGTGCTCTGGCTACCGGCATCTTCAACTCCGGCACCAACATCGGCGCCCTCGGCGCCCCCCTTATCGTGCCGTGGATCGCGGTGACTTGGGGCTGGCAGTGGGCCTTCATCATCACTGGCGCCATCGGCTTCGTCTGGGTGATCTGGTGGGCGATCTCCTACCATGCTCCGCGCGAACACCCGACGATCACCCAGGCCGAGCTCGCTCACATCGAATCTGACCCGCCCGACGAGCAGGGTAAGGTCAGCTGGCTTAGTCTCTTGAAGTTCCGGCAGACGTGGGCCTTCGCCGTCGGCAAGTTCATGACCGACCCGGTCTGGTGGCTGTACCTTTTCTGGATCCCGGGCTTCCTGAACAAGCAGCACGGCGTCGACCTCAAGAACATCGGTCTCCCGCTCGTCACGATCTACCTGATCGCGGACGTCGGCAGCATCGGCGGCGGCTGGATCTCTGGCCGTCTGATCAAGGCCGGATGGTCGATCAACGCGGCCCGCAAGACCGCGATGGGCATCTGCGCGGTCAGCGTGATCCCGATCGTCTTCGTCAATGACGTCGGTATGTGGCCGGCGGTCTTCCTCGTGTCCCTCGCCGCGGCCGCTCACCAGGGTTGGTCGGCTAACATCTTCACCCTCGCCTCCGATATGTTCCCTCGCAAGGCCGTGGGTTCCGTGGTCGGTATCGGCGGCATGGCCGGCGCGGTCGGCGGCATGCTGCTCGCCTTTGTGGTCGGCGAAGTCCTGCAACGCACCAACTCCTATGCGATTCTCTGGTTTATCGCGGGTTCGGCTTACCTCATTGGTCTTCTGATCATCCATGTGCTAGTTCCTCGCATGGAGCCCGTTAAGATGGAAGATATCGCCGAAGCCGAGGCCAAGTAACCCTCGCTTTCCCGGTAAAAGAAAAGGGCCCCATGACGGGGCCCTTTTTATTGGCGCGTCGCGCGGTGCTTAGCCAGCGACGACGATGTTCACCAGCTTGCCCGGTACGATGATCTCCTTCACGACGGGCTTGCCGTCGGTGAACTTGATCACGTCGGCGTTGGCCTTGGCGAGGGCGAGCAGGGCGTCCTTGGAGATGTCCTTGGCGACTTTGGCGGTGGCCCGGACCTTGCCGTTGACCTGGAAGATGACCTCGACGGTCGTCTCGATGAGTTTGGAGGCGTCGAGTTTGGGCCAGCCGGCGGCGGTGACGGTCTCCTTGTGGCCGAGGCGGGCCCAGATCTCCTCGCACACGTGCGGGGCGAACGGCGCGGCGAGTCGCACGAAGTCTTCGACGGTCGCGCGGCGCAGGGCGGGAGACTTCTCGGCGACGTTCATCAGGATCATCATCTGCGAGATGGCGGTGTTGAACTGCAGGGTCTCGATGTCCTTCTCGACCTTCTGGATGGTGCGGTGGAGTTCGCGGACGAGCTCTTCGGACTCGGCGCCGTCGGCGCTGATCTTCGGGGAGACCTTGCCGGTGTTCTCGTCGACCGCCAGGCGCCAGAGGCGCTTGAGGAAGCGGGTGATGCCGATGATGCCGTCGGAGTTCCAAGGCTTGGAGGCCTCGAGCGGTCCGAGGAACATCAGGTACATGCGCAGGGCGTCGGCGCCGTGGTCCTTGACGATGGCGTCCGGGTTCACGACGTTTCCACGGCTCTTGGACATCTTCTCGCCGTCCTCGCCCATGATCAGGCCCTGGTGGAAGAGCTTCTTGAAGGGCTCGGCGGTCGGCAGGACGCCGATCTCGTAAAGGAAGCGGTGCCAGAAGCGCGCGTAGAGGAGGTGCAGCACGGCGTGCTCGGCGCCGCCGATATAGAAATCGGGGCAGCCCCAGTATTCCAGGTCGGCCTTGGAGGCGAGGGCCTCGGCGTTCTTGGGGTCGATGTAACGCAGGTAATACCAGCAGGAGCCAGCCCACTGGGGCATCGTGTTGGTCTCACGCGAGGCCTTGATCCACAGCGGACCCGGCTGGGGCTGGGACTGGGAGACGATGGCGCCGGAGGCGACGTCATACCAGACTTCGGTCCACTCGGGCTCCTTCGAGAGCGGCGAGTCTCCGGTCGGGGAAGGCTGGTAGGATTTGACCTGCGGCAGGGTGAGCGGGAGCTGCTTGGAGGTCAGCGGCACGGCGCAGACTTCGACGCCGTTGAGCTGGCAGGTGACGGGCTCCTTCGGGAGGAACTCGCGTACTTCGGAATCAGCCGGGATCTTCGCGTAGTCTTCGCGGGAGACCCAGAGAAGGGGGAAGGGTTCGCCCCAGTAGCGCTGGCGCGAGAAGAGCCAGTCGCGCAGCTTGAAGTTCACGGCGAGCTTGCCCTGGCCCTTGGCGGCGAGGTCGGCGGTGATCTTCTTCTTGGTCTCGGTGGCGGAGAGGCCATCGAAGGGTCCGGAGTTCACCATCGGGCCGTCTTCGGTCCAAGGCTGCTCGTTGACGTCGATCGCTTCCTTGGAGCCGACGACCTGGATGATCGGCAGCTTGAATTCCTTGGCGAATTCCCAGTCGCGTTCGTCGTGCGCCGGCACGGCCATGATCGCGCCGGTGCCGTAGGTGATGAGGACGTAGTCGGCGGTCCACACGGGGATCTTGGCGCCGTTGACGGGGTTGATGGCGTAAGCGCCTGTGAACACGCCGGTCTTCTTCTTGGCCGCGAGGTCGGTGCGCTCGAGGTCGGTCTTGTTGCGGACCGCGGCGACGTAGCTTTCGACGGCCTGCTTCTGGGCGGCCGTGGTGAGCTTGCCGATGAGCGGGTGCTCGGGCGCGATGACCATGTAGGTCGCGCCGAAGAGGGTGTCCGGACGGGTCGTGAAGACCGTCAGGGTGTCGGTATGACCGTCGAGCTTGAAGACGACCTCGGCGCCCTCGGACTTGCCGATCCAGTTCTTCTGGAGGCGCTTGGTCGAATCGGGCCAATCGACGTGGTCGAGCCCTTCGATGAGCTTGTCGGCGTAAGCGGTGATGCGCAGGACCCACTGGCGGATCGGGCGGCGTTCGACGGGGTGGTTGCCGCGGTCGGAGCGCGGGCCTTCCGGGGTATTGAGGACTTCTTCGTTGGCCAGGACGGTGCCGAGGGCAGGGCAGAACCACACCGGCTTTTCGGAGACGTAGGCGAGGCCGTGGCGGAAGAGCTTGAGGAAGATCCACTGCGTCCAGCGGAAGTAGTTCTCGTCGGTGGTGGAGAGCTCGCGGTCCCAGTCGATGGCGAAGCCGAGCATCTGCAGCTGGCGACGGAAGTTGTCGATGTTGCGCTTGGTCTGGACGGCCGGGTGCTCGCCGGTGGCGATGGCGTGCTGCTCGGCGGGCAGGCCGAAGGCGTCCCAGCCCATCGGGTGCAGGACGTTGAAGCCGTTGGCCTTCTTATAACGGGCGAGGATGTCCGACGCGGTGTATCCTTCCGGGTGGCCGATGTGCAGGCCGGCGCCGGAGGGGTAGGGGAACATGTCCAGGACGTAGTACTTCGGCTTGCCGCAGGAGATCGGCTCGGTGCGGAAGGTGGCGCCAGCTTTCCAGACGGCCTGCCACTTCTGTTCGAAGGCGGGGAAATCGTAGCTGCCGGGTTTTGTTTCCGAAGTGTCCATGAATGCGTGCAGATAGGAGGTTCGGGACGGCGCTGGCAAGGTTTTGGAGCGTCCGGTGACCCTATCCCGCTTGCCTAGGCCCATCGGCGGGGGTTATCTGCCGTCATGAACGTGCTCGTAGTGGGCGGTGCCGGCTACATCGGCAGCCATTGCGTCCGGCAGGCCGTGGCCGCCGGGCATGAGGTGGCCGTGCTCGACGATCTTTCCTATGGCCACGCGGAGTCCGTCCCCGCCGGGGTTAAGCTTTATCGCGCGGACATGGGGGATCAGGCCGCCGTCCGCGCCGCTTTGCGCGAGACCAGCGTCGAGGTAGTGATCGATTTCGCGGCTTTCACGAACGTCGGCGAATCCGTCCAGCAGCCTGAGCGTTACCACGAGAACAACGTCGTCCGGACGGAAGGACTGCTTCAGGCGATGCTCGCGGAGGGCGTGAAGAAACTCGTCTTCTCGAGCACCTGCGCGACCTACGGCGTCCCGGAAAAGATGCCGATGTCCGAGGACCTGCCGCAACAGCCCATCAACCCGTATGGCGCCACCAAGCTGGCGGTCGAAAGGCGTCTGCGCGAACTCGCTGCCTCGCACGGCCTGAGCTTCGCCGCCTTCCGTTACTTCAACGCCGCCGGGGCTTCGGCCGACGGTTCCATCGGCGAAGACCATTCGCCGGAGACGCACCTGATCCCGCTGGCCATCGCCGCCGCCCTCGGACGCCGTCCACCGCTCAAGGTCTTCGGCGCCGATTATCCGACGCCTGACGGCACCTGTCTCCGGGATTACGTACATGTCGACGACCTCTCCCGCGCCCATCTCGACGTACTGCCGAAACTGATCCAGCCTGGACAGGCCCTCTTTTATAATCTCGGCACGGGCACGCCGTATTCCGTCAAGGACGTCATCGCCAGCGTGGGCCGCATCCTCGGCCGGACCGTCCCTCATGAGCTGGCCGACCGCCGCGAGGGCGATCCGCCCGCGCTTTACGCCGATGCTGCCAAGGTCCGCCGGGAGCTCGGCTGGGTTCCGCGTTACGACACGCTCGACAGCATCGTGCTGACGGCATGCAATTGGCACCTCGCCCGACCCAAGGGCTTCGCCTCCTGATCCGATGTCCGAGCAACTCCACCCGCACTGGCGCATCCAGTATATCCGCACCCGCAAGGAGCCGGGCGCCGGCAGTCCGTTCGCGGCCTTGCTCGCGGCCAATGACGATGAGGCCAACCTGATCCTGCATCGCGGCGCGCATTGCTTCGTCATCCTCAACAACTCTCCTTACAACCCCGGTCACCTCATGGTGCTGCCGAACCGCGAGGTCGGCGAACTCGCTGACCTGACCGCCGAAGAGCGCGCCGAGATGATGGACCTGCTCGTCCGTTGCCAGGCGGTGCTCCAGAAGGTGATGAGCCCCGCGGGCTTCAACATGGGGCTCAACCTCGGCAAGGCCGCGGGGGCGGGCATCCCGACGCACCTGCATTTCCACGTCGTGCCGCGCTGGGACGGCGACCACAACTTCATGCCGGTCATCGGCGACACGCGCGTCCTGCCGCAGGCCCTCGCCGAGCTCTGGGCGCGCCTCAAGCCCGTCTTCGCCGCCGCATGAGCCGCGTCGTCGACATCTCCGTCCGCCACGCGAGGACTAAGGTCTCCGCGGTGTCCGTGCAGCGCGTCGTCCACGCTTTGGACAAACTGAAGGGCTATCGTTGCCCGGAAGGTTCGCTCTCCATCGCCTTCCTTGGCGACAAGGAGACCGCGAAGCTGCACGACGAATTCCTCGGCGATCCGACCGTGACCGACGTCATCACGTTCGTCGGCGAAGAGCATCCGGGCGAGCCGTTCGCCGGCGAGATCTGCGTGAATATCGACCAGGCCCGCCGCGCCGCCAAGGAGCACGGCGTCACGCTGGCCACGGAGCTCCGCCTCTACGTCGCCCATGGCTGGTTGCATCTTTCCGGCCTGCGCGACGGTAATCGTAAGGAGTCCGCGGCGATGCGCGTCGGCGAGGCCGTGGCGGTCTCGCATCTCGACAAGCTCGGCGCTAAGCTCCGGGTCCGCGATTAACGGACTCGCCCTCGGCTCCGTCCGCGTCCAATTTCGCCGGAGATGAAGCGCACCGTCATCATTCACTCCGGCGGAATGGACTCCACCGTCCTCCTGGCCCATCTCGTGGCCGAGGGCAGGGAAGTGCATGCGCTCTCCGTCGACTACGGTCAGCGCCACCGCCGCGAACTCGTCGCCGCCGCTGACATCTGCGCCCATTATAAGGTCCCGCATCGTATCGCCGACCTCCGCGGGCTGACTCCGCTCTTTGGGGCCAACGCTCTGACGGATTCCCATATCGACGTCCCCGAAGGTCACTACGAGGAGGCCAGCATGAAGGCCACCGTCGTGCCGAACCGCAACATGCTGCTCATCGCGACCGCCGCCGCCTGGGCGATGTCGCTCAAGGCTTCTTCCGTCGCTTACGGCGCGCACGGGGGCGATCACGCCATCTACCCGGATTGTCGCCCGGCCTTCGCCGATGCTCTGGATAAGGCCATCCGCCTTGCCGACTGGCATGAGGTCTCCCTCGAACGTCCTTTCGTCGGCATGGACAAGACCGCCATCGTCCGACGTGGGGTCGAACTCGGCGTCCCGTTCGCGCTGACCTGGTCCTGTTACGTCGGCGGCGACAAGCACTGCGGCAAGTGCGGCACCTGCGTGGAGCGCAAGGAGGCCTTTGTCCGCGCAGGCGTGGCGGATCCGACTGCCTACGCCGGGTAGTCTTATCTTCCTGATTAGCAGGCGTAAGACCCGATGCCCGGGCGGTTAATTGATTTGAGCCCTGTCGTCCGCGGGTGCTTATTCATTGACGTGTTCCGACGCTTCCAACGGCCGTTCGCCTGGCTCGCCCTCGTGGCGTGGCTGGCTGCGTCCGGTCTGTCGTGGGACCTGCTGCAGGTCGTCGCCTGGACGAAGATGTCGGTCGAGAACGCCGCCCAGCGCTCCGTCGGCGCGGCCGTGACGAAGGCGCTCGCGGACGCCCCTTGCGCGATGTGTAAGGTCGCCCAAGACGGACGAAAGCAGAGCGAGCAGCAGCCTCTGGCCAAGGAAGACGCCGTGAAGGCGAAGGCCAAGGCGGACAGCTCCGTCGACGTCCTCGCGGTCATCGGAGCGCATGATTTTCAAGGTCGGGAGCATGCCCGGCCGACGGATGAAGTCGGGATGAGCCGCGCCAGCGAGGTGCCGGTCCCGCCGCCCCGCGTGCGCGGCTGATCACCGTTGCCGGTCGCGGTTAGTTCGGCCGGCGCGTGGCTTCATCCCTCCACCCAAGTCGCACCTCTCGGTGCGCATCGTCGCCTGCGCGGACCGCCACACCCGTGTCGTCGGCACCAAAACCATCCCTCCTTAATTCCTATATGAATCCTTCCTTCCTTTCCGCCCGCGCCTCCCGCGTGGCTCTCTTCTCCCTCCTGGCCCTCGGCGCCTACACCGAAGCCCAGGCCTGCCCGTGCGGCTGCGTCCGGGTCCCGGTCGACAACCTCCTCGACCGCCCTGCCGCCGCCACCAGCCCGTTCACGTTCGACGTCCGTTACGACAACGTCGACCAGAACCGCCGAAACAACGACGCCCACGCGCACTTCTACGCGGTGCACCGCAACATCACCAGCACGCTCGAGACCAGCTTCGGCGGTCAGATCTGGTCGCTGGCGATCCCGCGCGTCGACCGGACGATTCGTTCCAACATCACGCCGACCGTCCTCAACCCTAATCCGACGAACACCAGTCAGGACGTGAACGGCCTCGGAGACATCGCCGTCTCGACCCGTTTCAAGTGGTCGGACTACACCGTCATCGCGGGTGTCAAGCTCCCGACCGGAGAGGATGACCTCACGCTGAACGTCTCGCGTCGCTACCTGCAGCCCGGCACCGGTTCGACCGACCTGATGCTCGCCGTCCGTCGCGAATACTCCGCCGACGCGGACCATCCCTGGTTCTTCTGGCAGGTCGGCGCGCAGGGCGCGGTGGCCCACGACCCGAACTTCCGCCCCGGCACCACGTTGACCGGGACGCTGGGCGCGCGTTATGACTGGACGGACTCGCTGAAGTTCTCGCTCCAGACCACGGCCATCCGTCAGTTCCGCGACAAGAACACCATGAACGCCGCCGGTTTCACGGCCTATTCCGAGGACCTCGAGAGCGCCGCGTTCTCGACGCACCTGGCCGCCGGACTCTCTTATCGTCTCGGCGCCAAGACGAACGCCTACCTGTTCTATAGCACCCCGCTGAAGACCAATAACCTGGCGACCCGCCTGAATGGCACCGAGGTCAATCCGGTCCACTCGAGCGAGATCTGGTCGCTGGGTCTGTCGCACTCGTTCTAAGCCAGGTCCGCTTCATCGCCTTCCGAGGCCTGCCGTATGAGGATGCGGCAGGCCTCTTTTTTGGGTCTTTCCGCGGCGCCGCCGACCGCATCTTCCTTGCGACCCGGCCCTCGGCCCTCCTATCTGCAGGCTGTCCCATGTTCACCTGCAGCAAGACTTACCGAGACATCCCGTTCGCCCACCGGCAGCATCGGCATGACGGGCATTGCTCCTTCCTGCACGGTCACAACTGGGCCATCGAGATCGAGTTCGGCTGCGAGCGTCTCGATGAACGTGGTTTCGTCGTCGATTTCGGCGGCCTGGGTTTCCTGAAGACCTGGATCGCGGATCATCTCGATCATGCCTGCCTGTTCGCCAAGACGGACCCCGTCCGCGAGAAGCTTCTGCAGGATTACCCGAAGTTGTTCCGTCCGCTCGTCATCGATTCCGTCTCCACCGAAGGTATCGCGCAGTTCCTGTTCGAGACCTTCGACCCGATGGTGCGTAAGGAGACCGGCGGTCGCGCCTGGGTCCGGCAGATCATCCTGCACGAAGACACCAAGAACAAGGCGAGCTACCAGCCGAAGGCCTGACCATGGCCGAGCTTTACCCCGTCAATGAGACGTTCCTCAGCTGGCAGGGGGAAGGGGTGCATCTCGGTCGCAAAGCTTTCTTCATCCGTCTGCAGGGTTGCCCGGTGAAATGCGCCTGGTGCGACTCCGCGTCCACCTGGCATCCGCAGTTCGTCCCGAAGCAGGTCCGTAAGGCCTCCCCGGCCGAGTTGGCCGAAGAGGCCGCCGCCGCCCGCCCTGAGTTCGTCGTCCTGACCGGCGGCGAGCCTTGCATCCATGACCTCGGCCCTCTGTTGGCCGCCATGGCCTCAGTCGGACTCAAGGTCCACCTCGAGACCTGCGGGGCCTACGCCCTCGCCCCGGGCTTCGCCTGGGTGACCGTGAGCCCGAAATGGGCCAAATTGCCTTTGGCCGAGTCCTTGGCCCGCGCGGATGAGGTCAAACTCATCGTCGAAGCCCCGGATAGCATCACCCGCTGGACCGAGGCCGTCGGCGGCAAGTGGCTCAGCCCCAACGTCTGGCTGCACCCCGAGTGGTCTCGCCGGGCCGATCCGGCCGTCTTGCGCACGATCACCGAGCAGGTGAAGCAGGGTGGGGCGCCTTACCGGGCGGGCTGGCAGGTCCATAAGCCTTATGCGGCCGATGCTTTGGACCCCCGCGCCCGTCCTCCGGCTCCTTTGGGCGGCGACCTCGGCAAGGGATTCTGAGGGTCCGCGCCTGTCCGCCGGTCGCGGGTCGGGGCCCATGGTCGATACTATCTTCGGATGGGAACTTTTTTTGCTTCACACGGGGGCGGAACCCTCATTCAAAACGACCTCATGAACCGACCTGCCGTGCTCGCTCTTGAAGATGGAACCATTCTTCGGGGCAGGGCGTTCGGAGCTTCGGCCACCCTCTGCGGCGAAGTCGTGTTCAATACGAGCATGACCGGCTACCAGGAGATCCTCACGGACCCCTCCTACTTCGGCCAGATCGTCACCATGACGACCCCGCAGATCGGCAACTATGGCGTCAACGAAGACGACTTCGAATCCGCGCGTCCGCATGTCGCCGGTTTCGTCGTCCGCGACCTTTCGCCCATCGTCTCCAACTGGCGCGCGACCACCGACCTGGGTAGCTGGCTCGCGAAGTATGGCATTCCCGGCATCGAGGGCGTCGACACCCGCTCGCTCACCAAGAAGCTGCGCTCCGCCGGCGTCATGAAGGCCTGTCTCTCCACCGAAGGCATCACCGACGAAGAAGCCCTCAAGCGCGCCCGCGCCTGGACCGGCACCGTCGGCGCCGACTTCGTCAAGGACGTCACCTGCAAGGCTCCGTATCACTTCAACGCCAAGGCCGGCGATTGCGAGGCCTTCACCGTTCCGGGCACGCACCTCAATAAGCCTAAGGGCCGCGCGACCAAGTATCGTATCGCGGCCTATGACTTCGGCGCCAAGACCTCCATCTTCCGCCGCCTCGTCGCTTCCGGCTTCGACGTCCACGTGTTCCCAGCCCGCACCCCGGCTGCTGAGATCCGCGCGTTCAATCCCGACGGCGTCTTCCTGTCCAACGGCCCTGGCGACCCTGCCGCCCTGAAGTATGCCCACGAAGCCGTCGCCGACCTCATCAAGACCTACCCGGTCTTCGGCATCTGCCTCGGTCATCAGATCATCACGCACGCCATCGGCGCCTCGACCTACAAGTTGAAGTTCGGCCATCGCGGCGGCAACCAGCCCGTCAAGAACACCGAAGAGGACCGCGTGTCCATCACCGCCCAGAACCACGGTTTCGCCTCCAAGCGCGAAGACCTGGAGCGCTGCGGCGCGGTCGTCACCGAGGTCAATCTCAACGACGACACCGTGTCCGGTCTGCGCCTCAAGGATAAGCCCGTCTTCTCCGTCCAGTATCACCCGGAAGCCGGCCCTGGTCCGAACGACGCCGACGTGCTGTTCGACCGTTTCTACGACTTGATCGCCAAGAGCAAGGCGGGCAAGTAAGCCGCTTCGTCATGGCTGCCCGACTCCTCGCAGCCTTGGGCTTAGCTCTCTTCCTCGGTGGGTGCGCCCTGCTGCCGCCGACGGCTGAAGACCGCGTCGTCGAACTGATCGAGGATGCCGCCGCCGGGCGGAGTATCGCCGGTCGTTACCATAACCTCGACCCCGTGGATGAGGCCAGCACGGCCCAGTTCATCTACGTCGAGGAGTGGTTGGACGTGAACGGGGAGGCGGTCCTGGAAGTCCTTCCCGGTCCCGTGCCGGCGGAGGGTGCTTTCCGCTTCACGCGTTCGGTCGATGGCCGCACGACTTATCTCATCAGCTACGGCTGGCCCGGTCCGCAGGTGCGTTCGCGGGTGCTCCGTCCGGCGTCCGGTTCGACCATCACCTTGCTCGGCTGGTCAGATCTCCTGCCGTGGGAGCAACTCGGCGGCGTCTGCGTGATCACGACGCCGCGCGAGATGGCCGACGAAGAGAATCACCCTTGCAAACAGGCGTTCGTCTTCAAGGTCACCGCGCCGAAGTGACCGCTCAGAGCTCGACCTGCATGCCGAGCTCGACCACGCGGCCGGGCGGCAAGTTGAAGTAAGCCGTCGCGGACAAGGAGTTGCGGTTGAGCACTTCGAAGAGCTTTTCCTGGACGGCGTTGAGCGAGAAGCCGGACGTCGCGCGGACGATGGTCTCGCGGCTCAGGAAGTAGGTGGTCTCCATCTGATTAGGCGTGATGCCCATCTCCTTGTAAGCGGCCTCGAGGACCGGGAAGACATCCTGCTTCTCGCGGAAGCCGAAGCGTCCGGTCACGCTGAGCACGGAGGGGAACTCCTCGTGGCTGTCGACCTTGCAGAATTTCGGCCCGCGGGTCTGGAAGCTCACGCGTTCGGCATCCGGCACGATGGCCCGGTCTTCGTCGACCTTGAGGGTCACGACGATGATATGGTCATGCAGGGCGCGGTTGTGCTTGAGATTGTGGGCGAGGGCCATCGGCACGGACTTGGTCGAGCCGGCCAAATAGACCGCGGTGCCCTTCACGCGGGCGAGCTTGCCCGCCACGAAACGGTCTTCGACGCTGTCCAGGAAGTTCTCGAAGTCGCCGGCGGCCTCGCCTTCGGTCATCTTCTTCTTCATGGCGATGCGGCCCTTGTTCCAGACGGCCATCAGGTAATAGACCACGACGCCGATGAGCAGCGGCAGCCAGCCGTTGGGCAGCACCTTGTGCGCGTTGCCCAGCACGAAGAGCACCTCGAGCAGGATGAACGGGGTGAGCAGGGCGTAGGCGCCGGCGGAGGGGATCCGGAGCTTGTGGCGCAGGTATTGGCCGAAGAGGATCGTCGTCACCAGCATCGTCAGGCTGACCGCGATGCCGTAGGCGCTGGCGAGATTTTCGGAGGTCTCGTAGTGCAGCACCAGATAGATGGAGCCGATCATGAGCAGCCAGTTGATGACCGGCACGTAGACCTGGCCCGCTTCCTGGTCAGAAGTGTAATTGATGCGCATGCGCGGCAGGTAGTTCAGCTGGATCGCCTGCATGGTGATCGAGAAAGCGCCGGCGATGAGCGCCTGCGAGGCGATGATGGCGGCGAGGGTGGCGATGACGACCAGCGGGATCTGGGCCCAGCCGGGCGCCATGTTGAAGAAGGGATTGAAGCCCGGCACCAGGAGCTCATTGGGGTGGGCGAGGGCCCAGGCGCCCTGGCCAAGGTAGTTCAGGATGAGGGCAGGGAAGACGATGAAGCACCAGGCGGCGCGGATCGGCTTCTGGCCGAAGTGGCCCATGTCGGCATACAGGGCTTCGGCCCCGGTGACGGAAAGGAAGACCGCGCCGAGGATCAGGATACCCAGTCCGGGGTGGCTGGTCAGCAGGTGCAGCCCTTCGAGGGGGTTGAAGGCCCACATGATCTGCCCAAGCACCGCATGGTGCATGGCGAGGGAGAGCACGCCCAGTCCGCCGATGACGGCGAACCAGACCATCGTGATCGGGCCGAAATACATGCCCACGCGGCCGGTCCCGATCTTCTGGAGCCAGAAGATGCCGACGATGATGAGCACGGCGGCGGATGGGATGAAGTATTTGAGGAAGCCGGCCGAGAGCGGGCCATGGAGGCGTTCGTTGGCCTCCTTGACGCCTTCCAGGGCGGAGACGACCGAGATGGCGGGGGTGATGACCCCGTCGCCGTAGAGCAGGGCGGCGCCGAAGACGCCGAGCAGCACGAGCACGCTGCGGTGCTTCCGTTTGTTCTTCTCCTTGTCTTTGGATGAAGCCAGCGAGACCAGCGTCATGATCCCGCCTTCACCGTCCTCGTTGGCTTCCATGACCAAGAGCACATATTTCACCATCACCACGAAGATCAGGGACCAGATGATCAGGGAGAGGATCGGGACGACCTGGGTGGCCCCGAGGATGTTGTTTTCGGCATCCCTGACCCGTAGGCATTCCTTGAACGCGTAAAGGGGGCTCGTCCCGATGTCACCGAACACGACCCCGAGGGCCGCGATGGTGGCCGCCATGGTCAGCGGTTTTACGGGGGAGGAGCCTTGGGTCGGCTCCGGGTCGGACGTGCTCATGTAGAGTTATTCACAGTGACAGCTCCTAGGGGTTAATCAAAGGCAATCGGGGATGCCGGGGCTTGCCTTTTTGTCCCATAATCGCATCTCCAGACCTTAAACCCACCCCTTTCCAAACAATACGAACAATGAATATCATCCAAACTGTTATCAATCAAGGGCTTGCACAGGTACCTTCTGCCGCCGGTGCGTCCCAAGCCGAGCAAGGTGGCGGCTGGACCATCCTGATCATGTACGCGCTGCTTTTCGTGGGCATGTACTTCCTGCTCTTCGCTCCCCAGCGCAAGCGACAGAAGGAGCTCGAAAAGCTCCAGTCTGAGCTGTCGGTGGGCGACAAGGTGCTCGCCGCCGGTGGAATCTACGGGCGCGTCGTCTCCATCAAGGATGACCGTATCACCCTCGAACTCGATTCCGGCCGTCTCGTCGTCCACAAGTCCGCCATCATGGGCAAGGACGTCGACGCCGTCGTCCAGGCCTGAGGTCATCCACCCCTAAGCCTACCCTGATACTATGACGTCCAGGACCTGGTTCTGGAAGATCGCGGTCTCGCTCGCTGCCTTGGCTGTCGCCTGGTACGAGTTCCACCCGATCGCTCCGACCCCTCTCGAGCAGTTCGTGCCCACGCAGGTCATCGCGCAGAAGCCCGCCTTCGACAAACTCCACGCCGAGGCCCTTGAACGCGTCAAGCGCCACAAGGACGCCGCCGTCGCCGCCGACCAGAAGTCGGTCTCCTACTTCCAAGCTCTGCGGGACATCGGCGAAGGCCGTGGTCGCGCCGCCGCGGTCGACCTCCGTCCGTTCTTCTTCACCGAAGCCCAGATCGTCAGTGAGCCCGACCAGGCCAAGCGCAACGGCATCGTGCTGAAGCAGCTCCTCGTCGGCTCCCAGGGCCGTCTCAAGCTTGGCCTCGACTTGCAGGGCGGGGTATCCTTCACCCTCAAGGTCGACCCGACCGGCGCCGAATCCGGCGAGAAGGGTGACAGTGACAAGTCCGGCGTCTCCCGCTCGGACATGGTCAATCAGGCCCTCCAGGTCATGGAGCAGCGCGTCAATCAGTTCGGCGTCGCCGAGCCCGTGCTCCGTCCCGTGGGCGACCTCTCGCTCGAGATCCAGCTGCCTGGTGAGGACGCCGCCAATAACCCGGACGTCATCGACTCGCTGAAGAAGCCCGCCAAGCTCGAGTTTCGCCAGGTGCACCGCACGGAACGGCCCGCCGAGACCGAGCGCGAACACTCCCTCCGTTCGATGCCCGTCGACCCGATGCTCGGCGCCGCCTCGGCCATCTCGACCTACGAGGTGCTGACCATTCGCGACACCGATAACAAGACCGGCGAGGTCCGCGTCACGCGCTATTACGTCCGCAAGACCGCCGATGCCACGGGTAAGATCATCAAGGCCGCCTCGGGACGCTCCGATGACGGCATCTCCTTCTACGTGGACATGAAGTTCACCGACGAAGGCTCCAAGAAGTTCGGTGACCTCACGGCCAAGATCGCCGAAGGCAACGCCCGCTCCGTCGGCCAGCTCGCCATCGTCCTCGACGGTAAGCTGCAGTCCGCCCCGACCGTCCGGGACGCCATCCGTGGCGGCGGCGCGACCATCACCGGTTCGTTCTCCCGCGAAGAGGCGGTCGAGCTCGCCAACGTGCTGAACAACCCGCTCGAGTTCCCCCTGATCATCCAGGACGTGACCTCGGTCGGTCCTTCGCTCGCCAAGGATGCCCAGGGCAAGTCCGTCGTGGCCTCCTTGGTCGCCATCGGCCTGGTCGTGTTCTTCATGGTCGGCTTCTACGTCTGGGGCGGCTTCATCGCCATCCTGGGCATGATTCTCAACTTGCTGATGATCCTCGGCGCCATGGCCTACTTCGGCGCGACCATCACGCTGCCCGGCGTCGCCGCGCTCGTGCTCACCCTCGGCATGGCCGTCGACGCGAACATCCTCATCTTCGAGCGCGTGCGCGAAGAGGCCGCCCTCGGCAAGGACCGCTCCGTCGCCCTCCGCGAAGGTTACGCTCGCGCGACCTGGACGATCATCGACGCCAACCTCACGACCCTCCTCACGGCCTTGATCCTCGTGTTCATGGGCTCCGGTCCGATCCGTGGTTTCGGCATCACCCTGACCATTGGTATCTTCACGACCGTGTTCACGTCCCTCGTGACCTGCCGCGGCCTGCAGGAACTCGCCTTGTCCCGTGGCGTGATGACGCGCGTCTTCGGCCTGCCGGTCTTCCGTCCGACGCTGGATATCCCGTTCCTCAAGTTCGCCCGCCTGGCCTTCATCGCCTCCTGGCTGATCATCGCGCTCGGCCTGGCCCAGCTCGCCATCAAGGGCAAGGAGGCCTTCGGCAAGGACTTCCGCGGCGGCGAATCCACCCTCGTCGCGCTGGCTCCCGGCGCGGCCGTCGATACCGGCAAGATCGCCGCGCTGGCCGCTTCCATCGGCCTGGCGGACACCACCGTCACCGTCCAGACTCCGGTCGGCGGCGGCGAACCGACCCTCCGCATCGAGACCGAACTCACCAAGGATAAGTCCAAGGGCGAGTTCGCTAACGTCGCGGCCATCGTCAGCGCCATCAAGGCGAAGACCCCGGAGATCCTCAAGGACCGCTCCGCTTCGGTCGACAAGCTGATGCTCTCCAAGGAAGCCATCGGCGGTTCCGTCAGTTCGGAGCTGCGCTCCAACGCCGTCTGGTCCGTCATCCTGGCGCTCCTGGGCATCGGGCTCTACGTATCCCTGCGATTCGAGGCCGGCTTCGGCGTCGCCGCCATGGTCGCCACGCTGCACGACGTGCTGCTCACGATCGCGCTCTTCGTGGCCTTCGGCGGACAGTTCAACGCGACGCTCATCGCGGCGATCCTGCTGATCATCGGTTACTCCATCAACGACACCATCGTCGTCTTCGACCGTATCCGCGAGGAACTCCAGGCCAATCCCGGCCGCGAGCTCCGCGACGTGATCCACTTCGCCATCAACCGCACGCTTTCCCGTACGACGCTCACCGCGGCCACGGTCTTCCTCTGCGCCGTCGCCCTCTGGGCCTTCGGCGCCGGCGACGTCCGCCTCTACGGCGAGATCTTCATCTACGGCGTCCTGACCGGAACCTTCTCCTCGATCTTCATCGCGAGCCCCGTCTTCTTCTGGTGGCACAAGGGCGATCGTAAGGGCGTAGACGCCGCGGAACTCCCGCGCACCTACTCCTGGGAGGCGGGCTCCGATAAGGACGCCTAAGGCGCCCCACTCCTATGGCCGCCTGGTCTCACCGGGCCGCGGACGCCGGGCTTGCCCGTCGCATCGCGGCTTCGCTGGGGGTTAGCGAACCCCTGGCCGCCGTCCTCGCCCGTTCCTTCTCGGACGAGGCGGAGGCGGAGCGTCATCTCCGCCCGCAGCTCGCCCACGTCTCTGATCCGTTCGCGGTCGGTGGCCTCCGTGAAGCCGCCGAACGTCTCGTCGCCGCCGCCGCCAAGGGCGAGCGGATCGCCATCCTCGGCGACTACGACGTCGACGGGGTCTCGAGCACCGCGATGCTCGTCCACTTCCTTCGTCGCCTCGGCGCCCAGCCGGAGTATTTCGTCCCGCGCCGCCTGGAGGAGGGCTACGGTCTGTCGATGGCCGCGCTCGACCGCGTGCTCGCCGAAGCCAGACCGCAGCTGTTCGTCGCGCTCGATTGCGGCACCAACTCCAAGCCTGAGGTCGAACGCCTCCGGGCCGAAGGCGTCGACGTCATCGTGGTCGACCATCACGTCGCCAAGGAGTCCCGCGTCACCTGCATCCTCGTCAACCCGCGCGTCAACGACGCCGCGGACGCCCCGTGGCAGACGCTCTG
>JBILHF010000184.1:0-5236 GCA_044350605.1 Opitutales bacterium | reverse complement strand
TCAGCGGTCAGGCCAGCCGGCTGGACAAGCGAGTAGTTGGCGGCGTCCGTACCGGTAAGGGCGTAGCCGCTGACCGTGACGCCCTTGGCGATGCCCACGTTCTTGTCGCCGAAGAGGCCGGCACGGTTCGAATCATCGAGGACCACATTGTCGCCGGCGATGATGCTGATGGCTCCACCCGAGATCGTCGCCGCCAGCTGCGCGTCATAAGTCCTGTTCGCGGCCGTGGCGCCGGTGACAGCGATAGAAAGCGCGGTGATGTCGGCCGTGACTCCGGTCGGCTGGACGAGCGAATAGTTGCCCGCATCGGTACCCGAGATCGTGTAGCCGCTGACAGTGACGCTCTTGCCCGTACCCACGTTCTTGTCGCCGAACACGCCGGCGCGGCCGGAGATATCGAGGGTGACGGTGTCACCGGAGATCGGGGCGATGGTGCCGCCGGAAATAGCAGCCGCCAGGAGGGAATCGTAGGTCTTATTCGCGGCCGTGGCGCCGGTGACAGCCAGAGAGAGCACCGTAATATCCGCGGTCACGCCCGTCGGCTGGACGAGCGAGTAGTTGGCCGCGTCAGCACCCGCGATCGTGTAGCCCGAAACGGTGACCGACTTACCCGTGCCCACGTTCTTGTCACCGAAGACGCCGGCGCGACCGGAGACATCGAGGGTGACGGAGTCGCCCGAGATGATGCTGATTGAGCCTCCCGAGATCGTCGCACCGAGGAGCGCATCGTAAGTCTTGTTCGCCGCGGTGGCGCCCGTGACCGCAAGGGACAGGGCGGTGATGTCGGCGGTCACGCCCGTCGGCTGGACCAGGGAGTAATTGGAAGCGTCGGCACCCGAGATCGTGTAACCCGAGACCGTGACCGACTTACCCGTGCCCACGTTCTTGTCACCAAAGACGCCGGCGCGGCCGGAGATATCGAGGGTGACGGTGTCGCCCGAGATCGGGGCGATAGTGCCACCCGAGATGGCCGCGGTGAGCAGCTGATCGTAAGTCTTGTTCGCGGCAGTCGCGCCTGTGACCGCCAGGGACAACGCGGTGATGTCCGCGGTCACGCCCGCCGGCTGGACAAGCGAGTAGTTGGCAGCGTCGGCACCCGAGATCGTGTAGCCCGAGACGCTGACGGACTTACCCGTGCCCACGTTCTTGTCCGCGAAGACGCCGGCGCGACCGGAGATATCGAGGGTGACGGTATCGCCGGAGATGACGCTGATCGAGCCACCGGAGATGGCCGCGGTCAGCAGCTGGTCGTAAGTCTTGTTGGCGGCGGTCGCTCCGGTCACCGCCAGGGACAAGGCCGTGATGTCGGCGGTCAGGCCGGTCGGCTGGACGAGCGTGTAGTTGGCGGCGTCGGCGCCCGAGATCGCATAACCCGAGACCGTGACGGACTTACCCGTGCCGACGTTCTTGTCCCCGAAGACACCGGAGCGGCCGGAGATATCGAGGGTAACAGTGTCGCCCGAGATCGGGGCGATGGTGCCGCCCGAGACCGTCGCACCGAGGAGCGCATCGTAGGTCTTGTTGGCGGCGGTCGCACCGGTCACCGCAAGGGAAAGAGCCGAGATGTCAGCGGTCACGCCGGTCGGCTGGACCAGAGAGTAGTTGCCCGCATCGGCACCCGAGATCGTGTAGCCCGATACCGTGACGGACTTACCTGTGCCCACGTTCTTATCCGCGAAGACGCCGGCGCGACCGGAGATGTCGAGGGTGACGGTATCGCCGGAGATGACGCTGATTGAGCCACCCGAGATGGCTGCCGCTAGGAGGGCGTCGTAAGTCTTGTTAGCGGCCGTGGCACCGGTCACCGCCAGGGACAGCGCGGTGATGTCCGCGGTCACGCCGGTCGGCTCGACAAGCGAATAGTTGGCGGCGTCAGCTCCGCTGATCGTATAACCCGAGACGGTGACCGACTTGCCCGACCCGACGTTCTTGTCGCCGAACACGCCGGCGCGGCCGGAGATATCGAGGGTGACGGTGTCACCGGAGATCGGGGCGATGGTGCCGCCGGAAATAGCAGCCGCCAGGAGGGAATCGTAGGTCTTATTCGCGGCCGTGGCGCCGGTGACAGCCAGAGAGAGCACCGTAATATCCGCGGTCACGCCCGTCGGCTGGACGAGCGAGTAGTTGGCCGCGTCAGCACCCGCGATCGTGTAGCCCGAAACGGTGACCGACTTACCCGTGCCCACGTTCTTGTCACCGAAGACGCCGGCGCGACCGGAGACATCGAGGGTGACGGAGTCGCCCGAGATGATGCTGATTGAGCCTCCCGAGATCGTCGCACCGAGGAGCGCATCGTAAGTCTTGTTCGCCGCGGTGGCGCCCGTGACCGCAAGGGACAGGGCGGTGATGTCGGCGGTCACGCCCGTCGGCTGGACCAGGGAGTAATTGGAAGCGTCGGCACCCGAGATCGTGTAACCCGAGACCGTGACCGACTTACCCGTGCCCACGTTCTTGTCACCAAAGACGCCGGCGCGGCCGGAGATATCGAGGGTGACGGTGTCGCCCGAGATCGGGGCGATAGTGCCACCCGAGATGGCCGCGGTGAGCAGCTGATCGTAAGTCTTGTTCGCGGCAGTCGCGCCTGTGACCGCCAGGGACAACGCGGTGATGTCCGCAGTCACGCCCGCCGGCTGGACCAGCGAGTAATTGGCGGCGTCGGCGCCCGAGATCGAGTAACCCGAGACGGTGACCGACTTGCCCGTGCCGACGTTCTTATCGGCGAAGACCCCTGCCCTGCCGGAGATGTCGAGCGTGACGGTATCGCCCGAGATGGCGCTGATCGAGCCACCCGAAATAGCGGCGGTGAGAAGCTGGTCGTAAGTCTTGTTGGCGGCGGTCGCGCCGGTCACCGCCAGGGACAGAGCGGTGATGTCGGCCGTGACGCCGGACGGCTGAACCAGGGAGTAATTAGAAGCGTCGGTACCCGAAATCGTATAACCCGAAACGGTAACCGACTTGCCCGACCCGACGTTCTTGTCGCCAAAGACACCAGAGCGGCCGGAGATATCGAGGGTAACTGTGTCGCCGGAGATCGGGGCGATGGTGCCGCCGCTGATCGTCGCCGCCAGGAGAGCGTCGTAGGTCTTGTTGGCGGCGGTGGCGCCGGTGACGGCCAGGGACAGCGCGGTGATGTTCGCGGTCACGCCGGTCGGCTGGACGAGCGAATAGTTGCCCGCATCGGTACCCGAAATCGTGTAGCCCGAGACGGTGACCGACTTGCCCGTGCCGACGTTCTTGTCGGCGAAGACCCCTGCCCTGCCGGAGATGTCGAGGGTGACGGTGTCGCCGGAGATGATGCTGATCGAACCACCCGAGATCGCCGCCGTCAGAAGGGCGTCGTAAGTCTTGTTGGCCGCGGTGGCGCCCGTAACCGCCAGAGAGAGCGCGGTGATGTCGGCGGTCACGCCCGTCGGCTGGACCAGGGAATAGTTGGCAGCGTCGGCACCCGAGAGCGTGTAACCCGAGACCGTGACGGACTTAGCCGTGCCGACGTTCTTGTCACCGAAGACGCCCGCGCGATTCGTCGTCACGAGGGTGACGGTGTCGCCCGAAATCGGGGCGATGGTGCCACCGCTGATCGTCGCCGCGAGGAGAGCGTCGTAGGTCTTGTTAGCGGCCGTGGCGCCGGTGACGGCCAGGGAGAGAGCCGAGATGTCGGCGGTCACGCCGGTCGGCTGCACCAAGGCGTAGTTACCCGCATCAGAGCCCGAGATCGTGTAACCGCTGACCGTGACGCTCTTGCCCGTGCCCACGTTCTTATCGGCGAAGACCCCTGCCCTGCCGGAGATGTCGAGGGTGACGGTGTCACCGGAGAGGACGCTGATCGAGCCACCCGAAATGGCGGCGGTCAGGAGCTGGTCGTAGGTCTTGTTCGCGGCGGTCGCGCCGGTGACGGCGAGCGACAGGGCCGTGATGTCACCGGTCACGCCGGTCGGCTGGACGACCACGTAGTTGCCGGCGGCCGCTCCGCTCAAGGCGAAGCCGGCATAGGTGACGGACTTACCCGTTCCGACGTTCCAATCGGCGAAGGCGCCGGTGGCGCCCGAGGCGTCGACAGTGACGACGTCACCGGAAATCGGCGAGACCGTGCCGCCGGAAATCGAGGCCGTCAGGCTGCGGTCATAGACCTTGGTCGGATTGAGTCCGCTGATGGTCAGGCTCTTCGCGGTGATGTCCGCGGTGAGGCCGCTCGGCTGGGCGATGGCGTAGTTGCCGGCGTCAGAGCCGCCCAAGACATAGCCGCTCGCGGTCACGCCCTTGGCCGTGCCGACATCGCGGTCCGCGAAGACGCCGGAAGCCGAAGAGACGTCGAGGGTGACGGTGTCTCCGGTGATCGGAGCGATGGCGCCGCCCGAAAGGATCGCGGTGTCGGTACGGTCGTAGACCTTGTTCGCGGCGGTCACACCCGTGACAGCGAGGGAAAGAGCGGTGATGTTCGCCGTCACACCCGTCGGCTGGGCGATGGCGTAATTGCCGGCATCGGTACCCGTAAGCGCGTAACCGTTCGCGGTGACGGCCTTGGCGGTACCGACGTTCCAATTGGCGAACACACCGGCGGCCGAGGAAGCGTCGAGGGTAACGGTATCGCCGGAGATCGGGGAGATCGACCCACCCGAGAGCGTCGCGGTGACGCTACGGTCGTAGACCTTGTTCGCGGCGGTCACGCCTGTGACGGCGAGGGACAGCGTGGTGATGTCCGCGGAAAGGCCGGTCGGCTGGACGATGGCGTAGTTGCCGGCATCCGCGCCGCCGAGGGCATAACCGTTCGCGGTGACGGTCTTGGACGTTCCGACGTTCCAATCGGCGAACGAACCCGTGCGACCGGTGGTGACCAGGGTCACGGTGTCGCCCGAGAGAGCGGTGACGGCGCCGCCCGAAAGGGTCGCGGCGACGCTGCGGTCATAGACCTTGTTCGCGGCGGTGACGCCCGTGACCGTGAGCGCCAGCGTAGTGATGTCCGCGGTGAGGCCGGACGGCTGGCCGACCGTGTAATTACCTCCATCCGCGCCACCTAGGACGACACCCGAGACGGTGACGGCCTTGGCCGTGCCGACGTTACGGTTGGCGAAGCTTCCCGTGGCGGCCGAAGTGTCGACGATCACGACATCTCCGCTGAGCGGGGTCACGGATCCGCCCGAGACGACGGCCGTCAGGGTACGGTCGTAGACCTTGTTTACGGCGGTGACGCCGGTAAGCGTGAGCGCGAGCGGGGTGATGTCGCCGGTCAGGGAACTCA
>JBILHF010000095.1:0-5251 GCA_044350605.1 Opitutales bacterium | reverse complement strand
CTGGCAGGGCGTGCACTTCATCAACGTCAACCTCTACCCCGGCGACGGCGTGAAGGCCGGCGCCAAGGAGACCTCGATGTGGAATCCGGAGAGCAGCCTCTCGTTCCTCAAGGCCCGCCTGGCCAAGATCGGCGCGACCGAGCCGGTCGTGATCGCGATGCACCTCGACTTCAGCGCCCGCAGCACCTGGTGGGATCAGCCCAAGCGCAAGGCCTTCTACGAGGCCATCAAGGGTCACAACATCATCGCGCTCTTGCACGGCCACACTCACGACATCACCCGCCTGCAGTTCCCCGAGGACAAGGACTACGCCGACTTCGGCGGCACGGGCCCGCGCTTCGACTGTTTCTCCGCCGGCGCGTTCAAGCCCGACGCCAAGGAAGGCCAGCCCTTCCCCGGTCCGCGTTATCCCTGCGAGTGCTATGTGTTCCGCATCGTCGACGACGTCCTCGTCGCCGCGCATTACACCGCCGAACCTGGCGGCTGGAATACCAGCAAGCACGCCCCGCAGCTGACGTTCGTGAAGTCGATTAAGTGAGATAGCGGTTGGCGGTAAGCGGTTAGCGGTTGGGTGAGATGCGGTGAGAGTATGGAGTATTGAGTATCGAGTATGGGGGAGTGCCTGTCTTTGGGTAGGGTTGAGCGCCCTCGCTCAACCTTGGCTTAAGGTAGGGACAGCACCACGTGCTGTCCTAGGTTGGTTGTCAGCCCAAGGGGAGGACGCGATGGTGATCACGTCCCTACCTCGAGACACGGCTGACCAAGGGTGGTCAGCCCTACCTAGATGCGGCTAGGGCAGCACGCGGTGCTGCCCCTACCTCAAGGCAGCGTGCTGAAATAACGAAAAACGACGAACCAAGAACTAAGAACGTCCCAGAGCCACAGCTAGGTCGGCACGCAGTGCCGACCCTACCCAGTCAGGTGTTGGCGGTTGGTAGCACAGTCGAGCAAGGGGAAACCGGAGACCGGATGATTGGCTGGGGACACATTTTCAGGTCCCGGGTCTCGGCCATCGGGTATCTGGTCCGGGTGTTCAGGTTCAGGTCTCGGGTCTGATTCCCGAACCTGATCCTGTTCCCGTACCTGCAGCCGAGACCTGAGACCCGAGGATGCCTCCGGCCCCTGTCTGTTTCGGCGCCTTGTCTTTCTCCAACCGCTAACCGCTAACCGCCAACCGCCGACACCTTATGAATTCAGTCCTCACTTCACCTTCGCTCTCCGCCACACCTGCTTATCGGGGGTGACGAGGATGACTTCGAGATTCTCGCGCTCGCTGATGAGTTTGGCGGCTTCGAAGCCGACGGCCATGAGCGCGGTCGACCAGCCGTCAGCCAGCGCGCAGGAAGGGTCGAAGACCGCGGCGAGTTCGAGCGTCGGCACGACAGGTTCGCCGGTCTTCGGCGAGATGATATGGGAGACGGGCTTGCCGGCCGCCGCCTTGCGGGCGCGGTAGAGTCCCGAGACGCTGAACGCGCGGTCGGTGAGCACGACGGTCTCCATCGTCATCCGGGGTTGGAACGGATCCTCGAGGCCGACGCGCCAGGTGCCGGCCGCGAGCACTTCGCCGCCGACTTCGATCAGGAATTCTCCGAGGCCTTCGCGGCGCAGGATCTGCGCGGCGCGGTCCGCCGCGTAGCCTTGCAGCAACGAGCCGAGGTCGAGGCTCAGCTTCTCATGCTGCTTCGCGAGCGTGAGGTTGGTCTTATCTAGGGTCAGTTTCTGCCAGCCGACCTGCTTCAAGGCCGCCAGGATCTGCGTCGACGTCGGTGTCGGGCGCTGGCCGTCGGGTCCGTAACCCCAGAGCGAAGTCAGCGGAGCGACGGTGAGATCATAGCCGCCGTCGGTGGCGCGGCTGAGGCGCAGGCCGAGTTCGGTCAGCTCGGCGAGTTCGGGCGTGATGCCGAAGGGCTGGGTGGATTCGAGCTGGTTGAAGTCCGTGGTCGCCGACGAAGCGCGCCAGTGCGAGAGCGAGAATTCCACGCGGTTCATCTCCGCCTCGAGTTCGCGCTTGAGCAGCTCGGCGTCGACCTGATCGCCGCGCACCTTGATCGTCCAGGTCGTGCCGAAGGCGGCTCCATGGAGTTCGGTGACCGGCCGGCGCGCGGAAGCTTCGTCCGGGTCGGCGGCCACGACCTCACCGCGCGGGAAGAAGGCGATCACCGAGCCGACGGCGAGCACCAGGGCGGCGAGGGTGTCGCGACGCGCCCAGCGTTCCTCGACATTGCTCGTGCGCACGAACTTCAGGAGGGCGCCGGTGGGGCAGCCGTATTTGCAATAAGCCTGCGGGACGAAGACCGAGGCCACCAGTCCGACCACGGCCAGACCGAGGGGGATGGCCACGGCGGTGCCAAGGACCCAGGCGTCGAAGGGCTCGGCTTCGCCCAAGGACCAGCGGGGCCAGACCAGGGCGGCCAAGAAGGCCCCGGCCAGGGCTAAGGAGGGCAGTTTCCCCAGCCACCCATGCCAGCGGGCTGGGACGGTCAGATGGAGGCGCTTAAAGCCTCCCAGAAGCTCCTGGGCGGCCCCGTGGGGGCAGATCTGGTGGCAATAGGACTGTCGGCGGGTGCCCCAGGGGATCAGCAGGCCAACGGCCGCCAGGGCCAGCAGGGCGGGGGCCGTCGCCCAAGGCAGGCCGTGGCGGGCCCAGCCGGCGAAGAGCGACAGCGAGAGCAGCTGGCCCAGCCAGAGGCCGAGTCCGCCGACGAGGAGCACCTGCCAGGTCCGGCGAATCCACGGGCGGGCGTGGAGGGAGGTGAAGGTCATCAGCAACGCGCCGAGGATGAAGCAACCGAGGGCGACGGATTTCCAGAACTGGACGGCGGCCGCGCGCTCGCGCTTACCGCCGTGCTGGTCATCGGCGAACCGGGTCTGCAGGCCTTTCGCGATCGCGTAGCTCGTCAGCGTCGCGCCGGCGACCGTATCGAGCTCGGCCTTGCGGAAATCGAACTCCGCCCATTGGCGGGTGTTCCACTGGGTCAGCTTCGAGAGGTAGGTGCGGCCTTGCGGGTCAGGCTCTTCATCTTGGATGCGGCTGACGTAATCGGAAGTGTCGTAGGTCGAGCGGAGCACGACCTTGCGCAGGCGCAGGGCGTCGGGCTCGATCGCGATGAGCGTCTCGCTTGGGCCGGCGTAGCCTTGGACCTCGTCGGCCGAGGGCGAGGAACGCACCATGTAGCCGAGGTGCGCGCGGTTGGCGCCGCGTACGAGATTCCAGCCGAGCCGGGGGACGTTGGGTTCGAAGCCCGTCGCGTCCGGGAAGCCGGCGGCCTGGATTTCCTTCAGCGTGAGCGGGAGCGGGAAGCGCAGGGAGACGTAGTTGCCGGAGAGTCGTTGCTGGATCGATTCCGCGATGGCGTAGGCGGTCAGCGTGGAACCGGCGTAGCCGTCGAGCTTCGGGGCGGGCTGCGCCGCGGGACGCCAGGACTTGAACGAATCATCGAAGGCCGTCGAACGACGCAGCTGCTCGACGTGTTCCGGCGTGTCCTGGCTGGAAAGGATGCGGGTGCCGACGATCTGGTCGCGGAGATCGAGCGCGACGAGCACGTTGCTCGGGCCGGCGTAACCGAGGATGGCATCGGCATCGGGCGAGGTGGTCAGCAGGCGGCCGAGGCGGTTGCCGAACTGGTCTTCGACGAGCAGCGTCTGGCTGGGGCCGGACTTCAGGCGACGCGCTTCCGGGAAGAACGCTTTCGCGTCGGCCAGCCCCAACCGCGTCAACGCCGACTCCGTGACCGGGGTCGTGCGCTGCAGCAGCAGGGCGGCGAGCAGCAACGCCCCGAGACGCCAGCCTCTGACCAGCCAGGCGCTGAGGCGGGGCGAAACCATCGCTTACTCGGCGAGGACGAGCTGGAAGGCGTCGGCGTGGACGTTGCCCTTGGCGCCGTCGGAAGACAGGACGAGGGTGTGCGTGCCGGCCGCGAAGGTGAACTTGCCGAGGACGACGGGCTTCTCGATCGCGCCGTCCTTCTGGTTGAGCCGGAGGACCACGGGCTTCTCGCCGCCGCGGTTGATGGTGAGCACGGCGTTGGCCGAACGGTTCTCGTGGCCTTCCCAGTAGCCGCGGAGCTCATACTTGCCGGCTTCCTTCACGTCGAAGGCGTAGGTGGCGCGGTTGCCGTTGCCGGCCGCGTAATGGTACCCGGCGCCGAGGTGGGGGAGGCCGCGGCCTTCGGTCCACTTGCCTTCGTATTTCGCCTGGGCGTCGTCGACGACGATGCCGCCGAGCTTGGCGAGTTCCTTGACGTCGTCCGGGGAGAGCTTGCTGGGCGTGCCCTTGGTGAGGTCGAGCGCGGCGCGATGGGTGGGCAGTTCCTTGTAGTCGGCGATCGACGTGTCGAGGAACAGGTCGGTGCGGAGGTCGGTGCGGCGCATGCGGCCGGGCTGTTCCATGAGCTTGATCAGGTCGGGCAGGTGCTTCTGGTAGACGCCGCGCGGGTCGGTGTTCTCGCGGATGGCCAGGTAGGCGGCCTTGCCGACGACTTCGCCCATCATGCCGATGGTGCGCATCACGCGCACGGTGCCGAGGGCTTCGTGCGTGACGGAGATGTGGCGGCCGGCGAAGAACAGGTTGTTGATGTTCTTGGAGTAGAACAGTCGGTAGGGGAGGGGGTAGCCGTTGCGACGGTCGACCGCGGCGATGTGCTTGCCGCTGGCGTCGACGTAGCCGAAGGCCGCGCGGGAGATGAACGGATTGTCGGGGAATTTCTTGGCGTATTCCTCGCGGGCGTAGTGGAGGTCGATGTCCCAGGTCGTGGGCACGCAGCCGTCCTCGAACTCGGTACGCTGGACGATGTTGTCCTTGTTGAGGATGATGTCCCCGTCGAAGAGACGCGACTCGCGCGGGCCGCCGACGTGCGAGGCCCACTTGAGCTGGGAGAGCGCATACTTGTCCTTCTGCGGGCCGTTCTTGAGGGCGGAGAAGGCGCCATACATGGCGCGGAAGTTCCAGTCGCGGATATATTCGAGGTCCTTGATCGGATCCTGGTCGAAGCCGGATTCCCAGAACCACTCGGCCTTCATGAAGGGCTTGTCGTCGATCTTGGACTTGGACTTCTGCAGGAGCGGGAAGTCGCCCATCTCGAGGGGCAGCGCCCACGGGGTGGCGGGCCAGGTCGAGGCCTGGTCTGCGTCCTGGTAGAACCACATGTTGGACATGCCCATGCGCTTGTTCGGTTCGGTGCGGAAGGTCGCGCCGGCGTAGGCGCCCACCCAGCCGTGGCCGGTGGTGTCGGCCACGAACTTGGCGCGGAAG
>JBILHF010000037.1:0-16983 GCA_044350605.1 Opitutales bacterium | reverse complement strand
ATGCGCGCCTATTACGCTGCGGTCACTTCGCTCGACGCCATCATCGGCGACCTGCTCACCCGGCTCAAGGCGGACGGCCATCTGCAGAACACCCTGATCGTCTTCACCAGCGACCACGGCTATCACCTCGGCTGGCGCGGGCAATGGTGCAAGCATAGCGTCGACGAGCAGGTGACGCGGGTGCCGCTCATCGTGAAGATGCCCGGAGCCACCGCCGGCCGCTCCCAAGGCATCGTAGAACTGCTCGACCTCTTCCCGTCGTTCAGCGACTTCGCCGGACTCCCCACGGCGCCCGGCCTGGACGGCAAGAGCTTCCTGCCCAACGTGCGCGACCCCAAGTCACCGGGCAAGCCCGCCGCCTTCTGCCGCGGCGCCAACGGTCGGACCGTCCGCACTTTGCGCTATCGCCTGACCGAACGGACCGATGGATCGGTGGAACTGTACGACCACGCTAGCGATCATCTAGAATACCACAGCCTCGCCGCCCTCCCCGAACACGCCGCTACGGTGAAACGTCTCCGCGGCCTCCTGCTCGCAGAAATGGGCCCACCCCCTCCCTTGAAGAAATGAACCTTCCGATCGCCGGAAATCCGGTCGCTCCGTTCCTCAAGCAGACAATCTGGCACTACTCGCTGCTCGCCCTTTCTTTTGCGATCACCGCGAATATTTCTCAGATCTGGCTGCTCGAGCAGGAACCTACCCTGCTTGGATCACTGCCCTTCTCTTTAGGACAATGCTTCTTCATCCGTGAGTTACAGCGGCAGCGGGGGCAATATCGCCGGCCACGTCTGATCATCGCCGCCTGCCTGATGATCGGAGGCATAACCTTACTCTTAATCCAACATCAGAACTGAAGCCCATGACCCCATACCCCATCCTCGCCGCCCTACTGCTCAGCGCAACCCTGCCCGCCCTTGAATACGCGCGCAAGCCGGCGGACCCCCAGCCGAGCGGCTGGCCGCTGACCGCCGAAGAACGCGCGTTCGTCACCGGCAAAGCCGAGTTCGACCGCCGCCCCGGCCGCGAAAGCAACCAACACCTTCCCCAGCTCTGGCCGGTCGTCCCGACTGCTGGGTTCTTCGGCGGGGACTCCTGGCTGAAGATCCATGAGGGTCTCGTGAAGACCGTCCAAGCCAACCAAGGCCCGGTCGATGTGCTGCTGGTCGGCGACAGCATCACGATCCAGTGGGGCGCTTCCTGGGCGAAGCAGTTCCCCGACCGTAAGGCGGCGAACATCGGCATCGGCGGCGATAAGACCCAGAACGTACTCTGGCGCCTCGACCATGGCGGCGTCGATGGACTCCAGCCTAAGACCATCGTGCTGATGATCGGCAACAATAACATGTTCTTCACGCCCGAGACCGGCGTCGCCGCCGCGGCGAAAGGCGTCGAAGCGTGCGCCCGCAATCTGCGTGAGAAATTCCCCGACGCAGACCTCATCGTCGCGAAGATCCTCCCCTGCCACGCGCCCAAGAGCCGCTTCTACGAAGACATCCTGCTGACCAACGCGGAGATCGACAAACTGAACCTCGGCGCTGACCCGAAAATCCGCGTGCTCGACCTGACTGCCGATTTCCTGAATCCGGACGGCACGATCAAGAAAGCGCTCTACACGCCCGACAACATCCACCTCTCCCCCGAGGGCTATGCGGCCTACGCGGCCCGCCTGAAGCCCCTGCTGGAAGCTACGTCCAAGCGCTGAGTAATGAAGCACCTACCCGCCATCCTCCTCGGCGCCGCCCTGCTCGCCACCCTCAGCTTCGGGCCGCATCCGAAGCAGACGGGTATCACGTTCCCGACAAGTTCCTTCCACGCGGAGGCGCCGATCGCCACCTATAAGATCAGCCAAGGAGACCGGCTCATCATTCATCTGGGTGGATCATTGCTCCTCTGCGACGGGCCTGCCTGCCCGATGCCCCTAAAGCTGGATCCAGCGGCGGCAAAGGCAAGGCACCTCGTCGCGGAACTAGGCGCTATCGAGTACAAGCTTCCGCTCACCGCATGGTTGCCCTTCTATCAATTTGGCATGATTCAAGCCAAAGTGCCCGTCGCATTCATGCGCGATGGGAAGAAGGCGGGGGCGTGGCCGAACGGGGACGATATTCCGGCCGATGCTTTGACCGTGGATATCGAAGTCAGCCGCGTCGGCTTGATTCCCCTAGGGCCATTCGACGCTCGCGTGGAATACGTCGTCCTGCAGGAAGCCAAGGCCGGCATCATCCATCGGATCAACGAAGCCAATCAGGAGCACGCCCTGAGAGCGATGCGCGACCGAACCTCGAAATGAAGCGGCTCCTTTCCATCGTCACCCTGTTTGCGGTCGCCCTGGCGACGGCGGCGGAGCCGCGGGCGTTCCTGGAGAAGCACTGCTTTGAATGTCATGATTCCGAGACGAAGAAAGGCGGTCTCGACCTGACCACGCTCCGCTACGACGCCGCGAAGCCCGACAAGTGGGTGCTACTGCATGACGCCGTCGCCGCCGGCGAGATGCCTCCGGCCAAGCGCAAGAGCCAGCCCGCTCCGGCCGAACGCGCCGCCTTCGTCGCCGAACTCGGCGGGCGCCTCACGACGGACATCGCCGCCGCGCACCCGCACCGGATCGGCCTGCGCCGGCTCACCCGCCAGGAGTTCGAGAATTCGCTCAAGGACCTGCTCGCCTTGCCCCGTCTCGACATCACCGCACTGCTGCCGGCCGACGGACGTGTGTCCGGCTACGACAAGATCGGCAGCGGCCTCGACCTCTCCCCAGGCCATCTGGCCGCTTACCAGGAAGCGGTCGAGAAAGCCCTCGACGTCGCCATCGCCACGCAAAGCACCGCCCCCAGGGTATACAACAAACGCATCTACCCGGCTGGACTGTTCAAGTTCGGCGGCAATCTCGCCCACGGTCAATTCGTCCTGCTGAAAGACAAACAACCTGACCCTGCCCTGCCCGTCCGCGGCGGCTTTGAAGACAAATCAGGCCATGTCGGCTTCGAAGGCCCCGATCTCAAGGAGCGCGGCAAGCTGGTGAAGAGTCCTGAGGTCGCGCAGAGCCAGAGCGCCGTCGGCCTGCTCAACCCCAACCTCGCCGGCTATGAGGCGGCGATGAACGTCTCACCGATCTACGCCGGCAACTATCGCCTGCGTCTCTCCGTCTGGGGCTTCCGCTGGGCGAACGGCCAGCCGAACCCCTGCGACGCCCCGCAAGCCGCTGTCCTCCGCGCCCACGAAGAGGGCAAGCAACAGGAAGGCGGCCGCCTGCTCGCGGCTTTCACCGCTCCCTCGATGGAATCGAAGGAAGGTGAGATCGTCACCTGGCTGGATGCCCATGAATCGATCGTCTTCGACCCCGTCTCCGTTCCTTGGAACGGACTCCGCATCGGCCAGGTCGCCGGTCGCGCGGCCAAGCACGTCGGCCCAGGCGTGGCGCTCGACTGGTTCGAGATCGAGGGCCCGCTGAACCCCGTCTGGCCCCCGGTCAGCCACGCGCGCCTCTTTGGCCAGCTTCCGCTGCGCCCCCTGCCCGCCGGCGCCGACGTCGTGGCGCCGCGCCGCGAGAAGGTCCGGAGCATCGGTGGATACCTGCCGAGCATGTATACTAATCTTACGCCAGCGGAACGGGAACCAAAGCTCGAGACGGTCTGGTCCGAGAGCCCGGTCGAAGATGCGCGCCGCCTGCTGGGCGACTTCCTGCCACGCGCCTTCCGCCGTCAGGTCGCTCCGACGGAAATCGAACCTTACCTGAAGCTCCTGCAGACCCGACTCGGCGCAAAGGATTGCTTCGAGGACGCCATGCGCCGCGTCTACGTCGCGGTGCTCACCTCGCCTGAGTTTCTCTTCCTCCCGGCGCCGACCCAGGATGAGGCCCTCGCCTCACGCCTCTCCTACTGGCTCTGGAACGGGCCGCCCGATGACGCATTGCTCGCCGCGGCCCGCGACGGTTCCTTACGCCGTCCCGAAACCCTCCGTGCGCAGGTGGACCGCCTGCTCGCCGACCCCCGCGCCGAGCGCTTCACGCAGGATTTCACCCGCCAGTGGCTTGAGCTGGGCCGTCTGGATGAGACCAACCCCGACCCGCTCCTCTATCCGGAATACCGCTTCCTGCTCGGACAAGGCGTCGCCAACGAGACCCCGGCCTTCCTCCGCGAGCTGATAGCCCAGGACCTTCCCGCACGCGCGCTGGTGAAGCCGGGCTTCGCCATGCTCACCCAGCGGCTCGCCGAACATTACGGCATCGCCGGCGTGACCGGCGTCGAAGTGCGCAAAGTCGCCCTGCCCGCCGACAGCCTGCGCGGCGGACTGCTCGGCCAGGCTTCCATCCATAAGCTCACGGCCAACGGTACCACGACCTCGCCCGTCAAACGCGGCGTCTGGGTCTCCGACCGCCTGCTCGATGACCCCGCGCCGCCGCCTCCGCCCGGCATCTCCGCGGTCGATCCGGACACGCGCGGCACGACGACGGTCCGCGAACAACTCACTAAGCACCGGTCCGACCCGAACTGCGCCGCCTGCCACGCGAAGATCGACGCACCGGGCTTCGCGCTCGAAGCCTTCGATCCCGTCGGCGGCCTGCGCTCCCGCTACCGCTCCAACGGGAATGGCGACCAGCCTCCGGAGAAAGGCCGCACGGACTGGCGCGTCGAATATAAGCTCGGCCCAGTCGTCGACGCCTCCGGCGAGCTGCGCGACGGCCGCGCCTTCCGGACCGTCTCGGAGTTCGTCGAACTGCTCGCGGCCGATGACGAGAAACTCGCCCGAGCTTTCGTGGCTCATCAGGCCCGCTATGCCACCGGCTCCGAAGTCAGCTTCGCCGACCGCGCCGAGATCCGCCGCATCGTCGCCCAGGCCAAGGATCGCGGCTACGGCCTGCGCTCCCTCATCCACGGGCTCGCCCAGAGCCCCCTCTTCCTGCAGGCTTCGCCCAGCCGATGAGAACCACCTGCCTCTTGCTTCTCCTCTCCGGCGTCGCGCAAGCAGCCCTGCCGCTCCAGCCCTCCGGTGCGGCCGGGAGATATGACGTCGCGACCTGGAAGCAGGACTGGTCTGGCTGTCCCTGGGAAGACGGCGTCGCCGAAGGGCGCATCGATGTGATCGTCCATGGAGAAGAGAAGCGCTGGCGCGTGTCCTACGCCGTCGGCCTGATCGGCCCCTCCGACGGCGGCGCGGCCTGGAACCAACCGTTCGCCCCGACGGAGGAAATCACCTTGAGCTATGTGGTCCGCTTCTCGCCTGGTTTCGACTGGGTCAAAGGCGGCAAGCTCCCCGGCCTCGGCGGCGGCGAGAAGACCACCGGCGGCCGTCCAGCCGACGGCTTCAACGGGTTCTCAGTGCGACCGATGTGGCGGGCCGACGGCAAGGCCGAAGCCTACGTCTACCACGCAGGCCAGAAAGGAAACTACGGAGACAGTTTCCGCCTACCCGCGGACTTCCGCCTCCCCGCCGACGAAGACATCACCGTCACCTTGCGCGTGAAGCTCAATCACCTGGAGCGCGCAGACGGCCAAATGGAGCTGACCTTCGCGACGAAAGCGTCCCGTCAGAGCCTGCGTCGCGATGACCTGACCTGGCGCAAGCGGGCGGACCTCAAGGCCTCCGTGCTGCTCTTCGAGACCTTCCACGGCGGCAGCGACCTCAGTTGGGCGCCCCGCCGTCCCTGCGCCGCCGAATTCGGACAGCTCCGCCTTACTCCTACCCCCTGAACCGCACCCCATGAACCGACGTGACTTCCTCCTCGCCGCAGGCGCCTGCCTCGCCCTGCCCGCTCTGGCCCGGGAAGCGGAGAAGCTTCCGCCTAAGCGCCTTGTCGCCATCCACGTGCCGCTGGGCATGATGCCCGCCTACTTCTTCCCCAAGGCCGGCGAAGCCTCGAGTCCTTACCTCGACCTCCTAGCCGGCCACCGCGATCAGTTCACGACCTTCGCCGGACTCTCGCATCCCGGCGTCGACGGCAATCACCATGCGGGGCAATGCTTCCTCTCCGGCGCACCGCATCCGGGCCAACCGACCTTCCGCAACAGCCTCTCCCTCGACCAGCTCGTGGCCGAGAAGATCGGCGAGGATACCCGCTTCGCCTCGCTCGGGGTGGCGGTCCGCCAAGGCGAGCATTACGCCGACTCGGTGGCGGTCTCACGGTCCGGGGTTACGCTGCCGGCCGAAGCCAGCGCCGAAAAACTCTACCGCAAGCTCTTCGTCGCCGGCACACCCGAGGAGAAGGCCGCCACCATGCGCCGCATCGCCGCCGGCGGCAGCGTGCTCGACCTGCTGCTCGCCAAGGCCAAGGGCCTGGAGCGTAGCTCCGACGCCCAGGACCGCGCCCGCCTCGACCAATACTTCCAGAGCATCCGGGAACTCGAGACGCGCCTGCAGCGCAACCTCGCCTGGGAGCACCGCCCGAAGCCCAAAGTGGATTACCCCATGCCGAAGGACATCGCCGACGCCAACGAAGTCGTCGCTCGCTCGCGCCTGATGTTCGACCTCGTCCGCCTGGCCCTCCAGACCGACAGCACCCGCGTCGTCACGCTCACGCTCAGCACCTTCTCGGTCGTGCCCCACGTGCCCGGCGTGAAGAACGAGACCCATGGACTCACGCACCACGGCAACGAACCCGACAAGATCGCGGAGCTGCGCCGGATCGAGGAAGCCCAGCTGCGTGTCTTCGGCGAGATGCTCGCCGCTTTCCGCGACACCCGCGAGACCGGGGGCAACCTGCTCGACCGCACCCAGGTGCTCTACGGCAGCTGCCTCGGCAACGCCAACTCCCACAGCAATCAGAACCTGCCCATGATCCTCGCCGGCGGAGGCTTCCGCCACGGACAGCACCTGAACTTCGACACGGTCAACAACACCCCCTTGGCCAACCTCTACGTGAGCATGCTCCAAGGACTCGGGGTCGAAGCCGACAAGTTCGCCACCAGCACCGGCACCCTCCGCGGCCTGCGGTCCTGAGGAACGGGGTTGCAGGTCCGGGCGGACCTGCTGACATCGGCGCACCCCCATGCGCTCCCTGCTGCTGTCCTTGCTCGGCCTGACCGCCACCCTCTCCGCCCAAGACATCGTCATCTACGGCGGCACTTCCGGCGGCATCACCGCCGCCATCCAGGCCGCGCGCGAAGGGCGTACGGCCGTGCTCATCGAGCCGACGAAGTTCCTCGGCGGCCTGACCACCGGCGGCCTCGGCGCCACCGATATCGGCAATAAGAAGGCCATCGGTGGGCTTTCCCGGGAGTTCTACGCGGCCATCGGCTCCTACTACGCCAAGGACGACAAGTGGGTCCACCAGACCCGGTCCGACTACTTCTCGCGTCGCCCCCACGGCAACGCGGCCGACGAAGGCACGATGTGGACCTTCGAACCGCACGTGGCCACCGCCATCTTCGATCAGATGCTCAAGGCCGCCGGCGACAAGGTGACGGTGGTCTACGGCGAACGTCTCGACCTGAAGAAAGGCGTGATCAAGGACGGCACGCGCATCGTGAAGATCGTGATGGAGAGCGGCCGCGAGTTCTCCGGCAAGATGTTCATCGACGCCACCTACGAAGGCGACCTCATGGCCAAGGCGGGCGTCAGCTATCACGTCGGCCGCGAGGCCAACTCCGCTTACGGCGAGACGCTTAACGGCGTCCAGGTCGGCCACTCGAAATCCCACCAATTCAAGGTCGAGGTCGACCCTTACATCAAGAAAGGCGACCCCACCAGCGGCCTGTTGCCGGGTATCGAGAAAGAAATTCCCGGCCCCGACGGCTCGGGCGACCGCAAGGTCCAGGCCTATAATTTCCGCATGTGCACGACGGACGTCCCGGCGAACCGCCGCGACTGGGAGAAGCCGGCCAACTACGACGAGCGCTGGTATGAGCTGGCGCTCCGCAACGTCGAAGCGGGCGAAGACCGCAACTCCTGGGCGCCGACGCCGATGCCCAATCGGAAGACGGACACGAACAACAACTTCGCCATCAGTACTGACTTTATCGGGCAGAACTGGGATTACGCCGAAGCCGACTACGCCACCCGCGCCAAGATCTGGCAGGCCCACGAAGACTGGCAGAAGGGCCTGATGTGGACCTACGCCCATCATCCCCGCGTGCCGGAAAAGATGCGCCTGGCGTTTCAGAAGCTGGGCCTGGCCAAGGACGAGTTCCTCGATCACGGCAACTGGCCCCGCCAGCTCTACGTCCGCGAAGCCCGCCGCATGGTCTCGGACTACGTGATGTCCGAGAAGAACTGCCGCCGCGTCGAGATCATCGAGGATTCCGTCGGCATGGGCGCCTATCAGATGGACTCGCACCACATCCAGCGCTTCGTGACCAAGGAAGGCTTCGTGCGCAACGAAGGCGACGTCCAGGTCGGCAGCCGGCCCTACCCGGTCAGCTACCGCAGCCTCCGTCCCAAGGCCGCAGAATGCACCAACCTCCTCGTGCCGGTCTGCCTGAGCGCGAGCCACATCGCCTACGGCTCGATCCGCATGGAGCCGGTCTTCATGGTGATGGGCCAGTCCGCCGCCACCGCCGCCGGCCTCGCCATCGAGCGCGGCACCACGGTTCAGGACGTCGACTACGGCGCCCTCAAGGAACGCCTCCTCGCTTCCGGCCAGATGCTCGACTTTGTCGCCGCGCCCTCCGCCGGCGGCGGCCACGGCCTCGACAAATCAAAGCTCGCCGGCGTCGTCATCGATGATGGCGAAGCCATGCTTAAAGGCTTCGACCAGACCGGGCACACTTCTCCGGGTTACGTCGGCGAGGGCTACCGCCACGACGGCAACACCGAAAAAGGCGCGATGTCCGCCCGCTTCACCCCCACCCTACCCGCCGCCGGCAAGTATCGCGTCGCCGTGGCCTACAGCGTGAACGGCAACCGCGCCACCAACGTCCCGGTCACCATCCATCATGCCGGAGGCGAGACCAAGGTCCTCGTGAACCAGAAGCTCAAGCCGAAGGGCGACGCTCCTTTCCACGTCGTGGGCACCTTCGAGTTCGCCGCCGGCAAGGCGGGCTGGGTCGAGATCGCCAACGCCGGCACCGACGGCCACGTGATCGTCGACGCCGTGCAGTGGCTGCCGGTGAAGCGCTGATAATCTGCCCCTGCCAATTGCCGAAAATCGGAACCTACGCGCCTGAATTGCGCGTAGCCAAGCGAGGGCCTACGTCGATAATACCGGCTCGTATCCCGATGAAGCCGCTCACCTTACTCAGCCTGCTGCTCACTTCGTTGCTTCCGCTTCTGGCGGCGGAAACGAAGAAGCCTAATATCCTGTTCATCGTTGCGGATGATCTCGGGTACCGCGAGCTGGGGTGCTACGGCGGCAATGGCATTCCGACACCCAACATCGACCGGCTCATCACCAAGGGAGCGCGCTTCACGGACGGCTACGTCACGGCTCCTTTCTGCGCCGCATCCCGCGCCGCGCTGCTGACCGGCCGTTATCAGACGAGCTTTGGTTTCGAGTTCAATCCGATCGGCAGCAAGAACCTGGAACCGGGCATCGGCCTGCCCGTCGGCCTGCCGACCGTCGCCGATCGCCTGCGCGCCGTGGGGTATCACACGGGTCTGGTCGGCAAATGGCACCTTGGGGGCACCGCCCCCTTCCACCCGCAACAGCGAGGCTTTTCTGAATTCTTCGGCTTCCTCCACGAAGGCCGCTACTTCGAGCCCGCAATCGGCAAGGGAAACACCACCTGGCTACGTCGGAAGAACCTGCCCGATGGCGCCATGGGCCGATGGACCTCTCCAGATGGCCGGCTGATCGAGAGCGACCACCTGAAGTCCGACGAACCGGAATACAACAAGGACAACCCGATGATGCGCGGCGACAAGGCCATCGAGGAACCGAGCAACCTCACCGATGCGTTCACGCGTGAGGCGATGGACTTCTTCGACCGCTCGAAGGAGAAACCTTTCTTCCTTTATCTCGCTTATAACGCCGTCCACAGCCCGATGCAGGGAACCGACGCCCATATGGCCCGCTTCAAGGACATCCCCGACGTGCAACGACGCATCTTCGCCGCGATGCTCACGCACCTCGACGAATCCGTAGGCAAGCTCATGGCCAAGCTCGACGCCAATGGGCAGACCGAGAACACCATCATTGTCTTCCTCAGCGACAACGGCGGCCCCACGCGCGAGCTTACCTCCAGCAACCTTCCCCACCGCGGCGAAAAAGGCCAGCTGCTCGAAGGCGGCATCCGCGTGCCCTATGCGGTGACTTGGCCCGGCGTGACGAAGCCCGGAACCGTCATCAAGACCCCCGTCATCGCCACCGATCTCACCGCGATGGCCTTCGCCGCCGCTGGCGTGGCGACTCCGCCCGACGCCGACGGCAAAGACCTGCGCGACCTGCTCGCGAATCCTGCCGCCGGACCGCTCCATGAGACGCTCTACTGGCGCGTCGGTAAGAACGCCGCCCTTCGCGCCGGGAAATGGAAGCTTTTCCGAGCAGGCGCCCGCTGGGAGCTCTACAATCTTGAAGCGGACCCTTCCGAGAGCAAGGACTGCTCCGACCTCTCAGCAGAGCATAAGGCGCTAAAGAAAACCATGGTCGAACTATGGGAGACCTGGAGCGAGATGCAGGCCGAGCCGCTCTGGCGTTAAGCCTTTTGACAACTTGGGACGCCGCGGGTAAGCCCTCGCTACCCCATGCGTTACGCCCTGCTCATTTCTTGGCTTAGTTTCGTCCTGTGCGCCCAAGCGGCCACGCAACCGAACATCGTCTTCTTCCTGATCGATGACCTGGGCTACGCCGATTGTGGCTTCAACGGCGGCAAGGATATCAAGACGCCGAATATCGACCGTCTCGCCCAGAGCGGCGCGATCATCGAGAACCACTACGTCCAGCCGGTCTGCTCGCCGACTCGCTCCACGCTGCTGACCGGGCGTTACCCGACGCAAACGGGCGTCTACACGATCGTCTCGCCGGGGGCCGGCTGGGGTCTGCCGCTCGCCGAACGTACGCTGGCCGATGCCCTGCGCTCGGCCGGCTATCGCACCGCGCTCACGGGGAAGTGGCACCTCGGTGAATTCGAGAAAGCCTACCAGCCCAACGCCCGCGGCTTCGACCACCAGTACGGCCACTTCTTCGGGATGCTCGACTACTTCACCCATGAACGGATGAACAAGCTCGACTGGTATCGCAACGGGGCGCCGCTCAAAGAAGAAGGTTACACGACGCACCTGATCGCTCAGGAAGCCTGCAAGGTCATCGCGACAGGAGATCAATCCAAACCCCTCTTCCTCTACGTGCCCTTCAACGGCGTCCACAGCCCGTTCCAAGCCCCGGACAGCTACCTCAAGCCCTACGCCCACCTGCAAGGCAACCGCCAGAAACTCGCCGGTATGCTCGCCGCGGTCGACGAAGCCATCGGCCAGATCGAAGCGGCGCTCAAGCAGGCCGGCCGTCTGGAGAACACGCTGATCGTCTTCTCGAGCGACAACGGCGGACCGCCCCCGGGCGACAATACCCCGCTTCGCGACTTCAAGGGCACGATCTTCGAGGGCGGCACCCGTGCCGCGGCTTTCGCCACGTGGCCGGGCCGCATTCCGGCCGGGCAGCGTATCCGCCAGCCGATGCACATGGTCGACTGGTATCCGACCCTGATCAAGCAAGCCGGCGGCTCCCTCGAACAGAAGCTGCCGGTCGACGGCCTCGACGTCTGGCCGATGCTGACGAAGCAGGCAGCCTCGCCCCATGACGCCATCCTCTCGGTATCGACCCAAGGCCCCTCCCGCGCCGCGGTCCGCATGGGCGACTGGAAACTCATCGTAGACGGGGGAGCCGCCGACATCGCGCCGCCCGGAAAGAAAAAAGGCAAGAAGGCCGCCGGCAAATACGAGGCCGTGGCGTTGTATGACCTCTCCGCCGATCCCTCCGAAGCCAAGAACCTCGCCGAAGCCCAACCCGAACGCGTCAAGGCCATGCGCGCGCGTCTCGCCGAACTGCTCAAGAACGCCGTGCCCTCCGGCGTGCGTTAAGCCATGCGCCTGCTCTGCCTGCTCGCTTCCGCCCTCCTCCTGGGCGCCGCTGAACCGACGAAGCCCAACATCGTCTTCGTGCTCATCGATGACATGGGCTGGGGCGACTTCTCGTGCTTCGGCAACCAGGAGGTGAAGACGCCGAATATCGACCGACTAGCCGCCGAAGGCCTGCGCTTCGAGCAGTTCTACGTCAATTCGCCGATCTGCTCCCCTTCGCGGTGCGCCTTCGTCACCGGACAATATCCGCAACGCTGGCGGATCAACTCGTTCCTCGAATCCCGGGCGGCCAACGAAGCCAAAGGCAACGCGCAGTGGCTCGAACCCCGGGCGCCTTCGCTCGCGCGCACGCTGCAAGCCGGCGGCTACGCCACCGGGCACTTCGGCAAATGGCATCTCGGAGGCCAGCGCGACGTCGTCGACGCGCCGGCCATCACGGCTTACGGCTATGACGCCTCGTTGACGAACTTCGAAGGGATGGGTCCGAAACTCCTTCCGCTCACGCGCAAGCCCGGCGACAAGGAGCCGAAGAAGATCTGGGCCGATGCCGAGCGCCTCGGCGGCCCGGTCACCTGGATGAACCGCACCGAGATCACCTCCGGTTATGTCGATGCCGCCCTGAAGTTCATCGACACCGCCGCGGCCAAGCAGCAGCCGTTCTACGTCGACCTCTGGCCCGACGACGTCCACAGCCCCTACTTCCCTCCCTTGGAGAAATGGTCGCCGGAAAAACACCGGATCTACCTCGCGGTGCTCGAGGAGATGGACCGTCAGCTCGGCCGCCTTTTCGAACGCGTCCGCACCGACCCCGCTCTCCGCGCCAACACGGTCTTCGTCATCTGCTCCGATAACGGACCCGAACCCGGCGCCGGCAGCGCCGGCCCCTTCCGCGGCAGCAAGACGCAGATCTTCGAAGGCGGCCTACGCTCTTCGCTCATCGTCTGGGCTCCTGGTCGCATGGCGAAGGAACGGATCGGCGGCGCCGACGCAGCCTCGGTCTTCGCCGCCATGGACCTGGCTCCTTCGCTGACGCGACTGGCCGGACTGCCTGCCCCCGCCGGACTCGACGGCGTCGACCTGTCGGCGACCCTGCTGGGCGTAACTGCACCCGTCCCCCCGAGGTCGCTCTGCTGGCGGCGCCCGCCCGACCGGAAGACATGGGCGCCCGCGCTGGCGACCCCTCAGCCCGACCTCGCGATCCGCGAAGGCGACTGGAAACTACTCTGCGATTACGACGGCTCGAAGCCGCTCCTCTTCAATCTGGCCAAGGACCGGGGCGAGACGACCGACCTTGCGGCCCGCGAACCGGCCGTCGTCGCCCGACTCACGTCCGCAGTACTTGCCTGGCATCGCTCCATGCCGGCTGACAATGGCCCTGACCTCGGTACGCAATCAGGCAAAGCCGGCGCGAAGAAGAAAAAGAAGTAAGGCCTACTTGCCGGCCTTGGCCTGCTCCCCGGCCAGTTGGTCGAGGTGCGCGAAGTCGGGCGCGGGCATGTCCATCCGCCGAGCCAGCCAAGCGTAAGCCGCCTTCAAGGAAGGCCACGTCGGCTGGTGACCGGAATGATGGTCGAACATCACGAGACTGTCGCCGTGCCCCTGCAGAGCGCGGACCTTCCTCGCCGACTCCAGCATCGGTCCGGCGGAGGCCTGGCTGTCATATTGACCCGCGATCAGGAAGAATGGCGTCGAAGTGACGGCGAGCAGCTGTTCCTGCGAAAGTCCGTCCGCACGCATGGCCTTCAGCTTGTCGCCGAAATACCAAGCGTCGCCCCAATTGGAATCATCCCACGCCAGTCCGAAATCGCTCGCGACGATCGCCTTGAAACGAGGATCCAGGCAGCCGGCGTAGAAGGCCATCTTGCCACCGAGCGAATGCCCCATCACCGCGAGACGGGCCGGGTCGACCTGCGCATCCGACGCCAGGAGGTCGGCGGCCAGCCGGGTGTCGTGGGTGAGCCTGCCCATGCCGGTCCAGCCGGGCTCCTGCCGGGCGAGCTTGGACGCGGCGTCTCGCCAGACCCCCATCCCGCCCTTGCTCGCCTTCTGCTCTTCCGGCGTCAGCAGGTTGAAGGGATAGGCTTCGACCGCCGCGACGACGTAGCCCTGTCGCACCAGATGCAGGGCGAAGAAGGCGGTGTTACGCTCGGGGTCCAGACGTTGCTTCGACTTGAGGTCGTATCCGCACATCCGATCCGGGTCGTAGAACGGCACCACCACCCCGGCAGTGCGTCCATCTAGCCCCTTAGGCTTCATGACCAGGATCCGCTGCCAGGTCGCTTTGTCCGTCCGTTGACGAAACAGCTGGGCCTTGAAATCGGGGGTCTCAAACGACTCGACGAGTTCGGAGGGCGGAGCTCCGGCAAAGTAGGGCGAAGCCGGCGAACCAAGGGCCTCCGCCCACCGGACCTGCAGAGGCCGAACCTGCTCGGCCGCGGACAGTCCTGCAGCGATAAGCGAGAAAATGAGGGCTGCGCGGGGCACGACTCCGTTATCCTGGCCCAAATTTAAGCGTTCGCAACCGCCAACCCCGGCCTGCTAATGGCTCGCAACCCCGGGCGGTCTATCGTGTCATATTAATGCCCGGCAACACCCACCGGACACCCCCAGCCCCATGCTCCGCCTTTCCTTCGCCAGCCTGCTCGCCCTCGCCGTCACGCGACTCCTCGCCGTCGACTTCAACCAGGAAGTCCGTCCGATCCTCGCGCAGCATTGTTTCGCCTGCCACGGCATGGATGACCACTCGCGCAAAGCCAAGCTCCGCCTCGACCTCCCGGAATCGGCCCACGGCAAAGGCAAGTCGGGCGAATTCGCCATCGTCGCCGGCCAGCCCGATAAGAGCGAAATCGTCCACCGCATCTTCTCCGACGACCCGGACGACGTCATGCCGCCGCCCGAGACCAAGAAGCCGATGTCCGCCAAAGACAAGGCGACCCTCCGTGCCTGGATCGCCGAAGGCGGCAAATATCAGCCGCACTGGGCCTTCACCGCACCCAAGCAGGCACCCCTGCCGCAGAACGGCGTCCATCCTATCGATGCGTTTGTGCGCGCTCGCCTCGACAAGGCCGGCCTGAAGCCCTCGCCCGAAGCGGACCGTTACGTGCTGGTACGCCGCGTCACGCTCGACCTCACCGGAGTGCCGCCCACGCCCGAAGAGGCGGACACGTTCGTCAACGACAAGTCGCCCGACGCCTATGAGAAGCTCGTTGACCGCCTGCTGGCTTCACCCCGCTATGGCGAACGCTGGGCCCGCCGCTGGCTCGACCTCGCGCGTTATGCCGACACCAATGGCTTCGAGAAGGACCGACCCCGTTCGATCTGGCCCTATCGCGACTGGGTCGTGAAAGCCCTCAACGCCGACCTCCCTTACGACCAGTTCAGCATCAAGCAGCTCGCCGGCGACCTCCTGCCCGGCGCCACGCCCGACGACCTCATCGCCACGGGCTTCCACCGTAACACGATGCTCAACGAAGAAGGCGGCGCTGACCCGAACGAATACCGCTTCTACGCCATGGTCGACCGTGTCGGCGCCACCGGCGCCGCCTGGATGGGACTCACGCTCAACTGCGCCCAGTGCCACACACACAAGTATGATCCGATCCTGCACACGGATTATTACTCGGTGATGGCGCTGCTTAACAACGCCGACGAGCCGACCTATCATATTCCACCCCCCGATCTCGAAGCCAAGCAGGCCGATCACGCCAAGCGCGTGCGTGCCGCGGAGGAAGCCCTCGAAGGCAAGTTCCCCGGCGGGGCGGCCGCCGTCGAGCAGCGTTTCGGCGAGTGGCTGAACACCGAAAGCCAGCGCGCGGCGAAATGGGAGACCCTCCGCCCGAGCATGCTCAAGACCACCCTCCCCACCCTCGACGTGCAGCCCGACGGCTTCATCCTCGGCGGCGGCGACATCACCAAGAGCGACGTGTATGACCTCATCTTCGACCGCGCCATCAAGGGCGCCGTCGCCATCCGCATCGAGGTCGAATCGCATCCGCTCCTACCCAACGACGGGCCCGGTCTAACGAACTACGAAGGCCCGCTGGGCGGCTTCTTCCTCAGCGAATTCCAGGCGTGGCAAGGCGATCGTCGTCTGAAGTTCGGCGACGCGACCGCGACCAATGACGAGGAGGAAGATCGCATCAGCGATGCCGCGGCCGGGCCTCAGGCGACCAAGGTCGCGGCGAAAGGCAAAGCCGCCAAGGCCAAGGCGAACCGCAAGAAGAACAACGCCTCCGCGGCGCTCGACGGCGAGATGTCCAGCGGCTGGCAGGTCCTCGGCGGATACGGGCAGAGACATGTCGCGGTCTTCCATTTCGATCAGCCGACCGACCTCGCCGCCGGCTGGGCGCTCAAGATGCTTTTCGAAAAACATTACGCCGCCCCGGTCGGACACTTCCGGGTCTCGGTGAGCACCGACGCCCAGGCGACCGCCACGGGACATCCCGCCGAGATCGAGGCCATGCTCGCCGGCGCCGCTCCGCACGACCCACCCAAGCTCCGCCAGCGCTTCCTCGAGACCGCCCCCGAACTGGCCGCCCACGCCAAGGCCCTCGCCAACCTGCGCAAACAAGTCCCGCGCGGGCAGGCCACGCTCGTGATGCGCGAGCGCCCCGCCGCCCACCCGCGGCCGACTTTCCTCCACCACCGCGGCGAATACCTCAGCCCTAAGCAAGCCGTCTCGCCCGCCGTTCCCGCGTTCCTGCCCGCTCTCCCGAAGGACGCCCCGGCCAACCGCCTGACGTTCGCGCGCTGGCTCTTCGCCCCGGAGAACCCGCTCACCGCCCGCGTCGCCGTCAATCGCCAGTGGCAGGCCTTCTTCGGCAACGGCTTCGTACGCCTGCTCGAAGACTTCGGCTACCAGAGCCAGCCACCCACGCACCCCGAGCTGCTCGATTGGCTCGCCGTCGATTTCGTGAAGTCCGGCTGGTCGATGAAGAAACTCCATCGCCTCATCGTCACCAGCGCCACATATCGCCAGTCCTCCGTCGTCACGCAGGAACTCGCCGAGAAGGATCGCGAGAACCTCCTGCTCGCCCGCGGCAG
>JBILHF010000094.1:0-5401 GCA_044350605.1 Opitutales bacterium | reverse complement strand
AGCTGATGCAGGATGGTCGCCCAGAAATCGTAGACGGTGAGCGGCTTATCGACGGCGTAGTAACCGAGTTCGTCGGTCGCGCCGAAGGTGGTGCCGGGCTTGAAGCCGCCGCCGGCTACCCAGAGGCTGAAGCCGTAGGGGTTGTGGTCACGTCCGGCGCCGGCCTGTGAAAACGGAGTCCGTCCGAATTCGCCGGAGAAGATGACGATCGTGCTGTCGAGCAGACCACGTTGCTTGAGGTCCTTGAGCAAGGCCGCGATGGGTTGGTCGACCTGATGGGCCATCATGCCGTGGCCTTTGACGATGGCTCCATGGTGATCCCAGGGGTTGGCCGCATTGCCGCCGCCGATGTTGCCGGAGAGGCAGCTGAGCTCGACGAAGCGGACGCCTTTTTCGACGAGGCGTCGGGCGAGCAGGGCTTGGCGGGCGTAACCGGCGGTGAGCGGATCAGGCGAATCCAGTCCGTACATCGCCTTGGTGGCCTCGGTTTCACCGCTGATATCGCAGACCTCGGGCACGGCCGCCTGCATGCGGTAGGCGGTCTCGTAATTACGGATCGCGGCTTCGACCTGCGGCTCGCGGGAGCTCTCGGCGAACGCCCGATCGATCTCGTTGATGAAACCGAGCCGGCGTTTCTGATCCGCGTCGCCTTCACCCGGTTGGATGTTCTCCAAGGCTACTTTGCCGTCGGCCTTGATGATGGAAGCTTGGTGCTGCCCGGGGAGGTAGCCGTTACTGAAGAGCCCCACGCCGCCGTGCGGCGTGCTGGCCGTGCCGCTTTGCAGGACGACGAAGCCGGGGAGGTTCTGGTTCTCCGTTCCTAGTCCGTAGTTCATCCAGGCGCCGGCGCTGGGGTGGCCCATGAACGGGAAGCCCGTATGGAAGAAGTAGTTCCCTTGGGCGTGTTCGCTGACCTTGCTCGTCATCGAACGGACGACGGTCAGGTCGTCGGCGCAGGCGGCGATCTGCGGGAACAGGTTCGTCATCTCGAGGCCGGACTGACCGTAGCGCTTGGCCTGCCAGGGGCTGCCGAAGATGTTCCCGTTACTATTGAACATCGTCTTCTGCACGGGCACCGGCATGGGCTGTCCGTTCAAGCGGGTGAGGGCCGGCTTCGGGTCGAAGGAGTCGACGTGCGAGACGCCGCCGGACATGTAGCAGAAGATGACGTTCTTCGCCTTGGCCTTCGGCGGGCGCTTGCCGGAGGATTCGGACCCGAACGCTCGAGACGAGAGGAGTCCGGACAGGGCGATACCGCCGAAGCCCAGGGAGCAGCGGCGCAGAAGTTCGCGGCGGGTGAGCGGGTGCATGTTATTTGAGATAAAGGAATTCCTTGAGGTTGAGGACCGACTGGGCGAAGTCCGGCCAGATCATCGCCGGCTTGTCGGCATGCGTGGCCTTGAGGTCGGCGAGATAGCGGAACGCGGCGGCCTGTTCGGCGGGCGTGGCCTTGCGGGCCAGCGCCTGGACGAAGAGGGCGTCGACCTTGGCGGCGTCCGCCTGTTTCGGATCGAGGGTCCTGGCCCACTGCTTTGCGGTATCGATGACAAATGGGCTGTTCAGCAGCGTCAGCGATTGCGCCGGTACGTTCGTGGCGTCCCGGCGACCGATGGTGGTGAACGGCTTCGGACCGTCGAAGGTCGTGATGAGCGGGCTGAGGGAGTTGCGGCGGATGTTGAGGTAGACGCTGCGGCGAACCTGCTGGTGTGGCGGTCCCATGGCGTTGTCACCCGGGCCATACATGCGGTGCTCCAGCCGGCCGGAGAGGGCGATGAACGAATCGCGCAGGGCTTCGCCTCCGAGGCGACGCACCCGGGCGCGGGAAAGCAGCGCGTTATCGGCGTCCTTCGCCAGGGCCGAAGCCGTGGGCTGGCTGGAACGACGGAAGGCATCCGTCAGGAGGAGCTCTCGGAGCTGAGCCTTCACGGACCACTGCTGGCCGACGAGGCGCTTCGCCAGGTAGTCGAGCAGCTCAGGATGCGAGGGCTGATCGCCGAGTCGGCCGAAGTTATCCACGGTGCCGACGAGCCCACGCCCGAAGACATGGTGCCAGAGTCGGTTGACCATCACACGAGAGGTGAGGGGGTTGTCAGGTGAGGCGATTTTCTCAGCGAGTTCCAGTCGGCCGCTTTGCTGGGTCACGAAGGCCCTGGTGTCGAAGGCCTCGAGGTAGCGGCGAGGGATGATGCCGGCAGGCTTCTTGTTGTCGCCGCGGACGAAGAGGGCCTGGTCGAAGCTATCCGCTTCGATCACGCCGGGCGCGCGGCGGACTTCGGGCACGCCGGCTTCGAGCCGACGATACTCGGCGACGAGCTTGGCTGCTTCGGAGTCCGGTGCGATCGTCAGGAGGTCGAACTTCACGAAGGCGTTAAGGAGTTCCAACTGCCGCGGCGTGGCCTGGCCTTTGCCCCAATCCTGGGCGGCTGCTTGTGTCGCTGCGCTGACACCACGGACATAGGATTCAGCCGAGTCCGGGGCCGGGAGCGAGGCCAGGGCATCAGGCAGCATCGGAGTCGCCGGGAGCCTCAGGTCTGCCTCGTTGTGGAAAACCACTTGTTGGATGCCGAACCAGGCCCGTCCCTCCGGGGGTTTCTCCTCCTTATAACTTACCCCGCGGGTGATATCTTCCGGCACCGTCAGTTCAATGTAGGCATAGGAGCCCCGTCGATAGGCCGTATTCAGGCGAATCCAGCGGGGTTGATCGCCCGAGACTTCGGTCGAGGGGAAGATGCTGGTGGGGCCGCCCAGTCCGATAGGATAGTTATCCGTGATGAGCCGCAGGTGGGCTCCGCCACCGCCGAGCACCCGGACGCTGATATAATCCGAGTCTACCTTGAAACGGGGCGAGGTGAGCATCGCACTGTGCTGGTTCGCCAGGAGATTGCCGTACGCACCGGACGGAAGCAGGTTGCGCACCGGCTTGGCGCCTTCGGCTTCCACGATGAAATCGCCCGATTGATCGGCGCTGAAGCCGTTGCCTTGGCGGAACCACGCGGCGGCGTCTTTGCCCGTCAGGTCCCAGGCATAACGGGCGGGGGCGAGGGCTGGCTTGGGCTCCGTGAGCTTAGACCAGATGCCCGCGATTTTCCCTTTCGGAGCTTCCCGTAGTTTGGTCCAAGCGTGGAGCGGGTGCTCTTGTTTGGTCGAAGCTTGCTCAAACGAGGCGAGCGCAGGGCCTTGCGCGTCCGTCAACCGTCTGAGCTCAGCCTGCAAGGCGGCGATCTGCGTCCGGTATTGCTGCCGTTCGGTTTCTTCGGCGGGGGTCAGCTTGCGGGCGACGTCCTGGATCCTGCCACGGAAAACACCTGCCCGGAAGGATGCCTCGACCTGCTGGGCGGTGAGCGCGGAAGTGTAGAGCCGGGCCTCCTCGATTTCACCTTTCAGGAAGGCGTTGGCGGGACCAGTATGCCGACGGCCGAAAAGAAGACGGGATTTGCCGGCACCGAACGTCCGGAGGGTCGCTTGGTCGCCCTCGGGGACGTAACTCGTTCCGTAAGGCTTGCCGTTGCGGTAGAGCGTGACGCGGTTGTCGGCATCGGTGACCAAGGCGAGGTGGATGAGCACGGTGGGTTTGGCGTCCTCGGCAGGTCCGTTGAAATCACGGGTGCGCTTGCCGTTGTCGCTGCCGGCCATCCATCGGGACTTCTGCTTCTCGGCGAACACGACGGAGTCGAAGACTCCGCCGCTGATGGTTTCCACGGTGACGACGCCTCCGCCCTTCTGGTCGAGGGTGGAGAGGGCGACCCAAGCTTCCAAAGTCTTGGCCTGCAGGTCTCGCGACAGCGGAGATGTGCTCGCGAACGCTTTTTCACCATCCAGGATGAGCCGACCATTCCGGATCACGGCGCCACCTTCGAGTTTCGCCGGCAGCTTACCGGTCAGGTCCTTTCCGTCCTGCTCGAAGGTCCACCAAGACGAAGGCGCCGGACCGGCGGCGGTCGTGCCAGCCTGCAGCCGGGCGCGAAATTCCAAGGAGGAAAGGGCTTCTTCCACCGCTTGTTCCTTGCGCTTCAGCGCGTGGTATTCGGCGGCGGCGGTTTCCAGGGCGGCGAGCCTGCCGGCGAGCGTCCGGGCTTGGTTCGCCCACTCCTTCGCCAAGGCCGTGCGGAGGGCGGATTTCGTCGAAATGAGTTCGGCGCGGTTCGTGTTCAGCCGCTCGGCCGAATCGATGGCGACCTGGGCCGGACGCGTCGATGCGAAGATGCCGTAGAAGGCGGTGAAGTCGGCCTGGCTGATGGCGTCGAACTTGTGGTCGTGGCAACGGGCGCAGGAGACGGTGAGGCCGAGGAAAGTCTTCGAGACGACGTCGATCTGGTTGTCGACGTTCTTGACCTGTTCGTCCGACGTGTCGAGCGGCTGGTAGCCGTATTCGATCAGGCGGAAGTGGCCAGGCCCGATGCTGGATTCGTTGACGCCTTCCTTGGGGTCGACGCGCGGCTTTTTCAGGAGATCGCCGGCCAGCTGCTCGCGGACGAACTGGTCATACGGCACGTCGGCATTGAACGCGCGGATGAGGTAGTCGCGATAGCGCCACGCCTGTTTGATCACCGGGTCGCCTTCGCTGCCGCTGGAATCGGCATACCGGACGAGGTCCATCCAATGGCGGGCGAAGTGTTCGCCGTAACGAGGCGAGGCCAGCAGGCGGTCGACGACCTTGGCGAAGGCGTCGGGTGAAGAATCGGCTTCGAAGGCGGCGATCTCGGCGGGGGAGGGCGGCAGGCCCGTCAGGACATAGGTCGCGCGGCGGAGGAGGGTGGCTTTGTCGGCCGCAGCGGAGGGCGTGATGCCGGCGGCGACGATCTTCGCGTCGAGGAAGCGGTCGATCGGGCTGGCGGACTTGCCGGCAGGGACGGCAGGTGAGGTGATCGGTTGGAAGCTCCACCAGTTTCGGCGGACCTGCAAAAGGTCTGACCACGCGGGGGTGATCGAGTCTTCGGGGGCTTTCGTACGCGGATCCGGAGCGCCGCGGTTGATCCATTCCGCGAAGTCCGCAAGGATCTGCGCATCGAGCTTCGTGCGCTTCTTGGGCATCTGCAGCGTCTCATGGGTATGATCCATGGATTGGAGCAGGATGCTCTTCTTGGCGTCGCCTGGGATAATAGACGGGCCTTCCTCGCCGCCCTTGAGCAGGCCGTCGCGATAATCGAGGCGTAGGTCGCCTTTCTGCTTCTTGGCGTCGTGGCATTCGTAGCACTCCGCGACCAGCACCGGACGGATCTTCGACTCGAAGAACTCCACGTCCGCCGGCTTGAGGTCGGCGGCCGCCAGGGAGGAGGTTCCCAGCGCGAGGATGGCGAGAGCGCGGCGCATCAGGAAAGGAAGGCGCGGGCGATGCGGTCGGCCTGCTCGCGGATGAACTGGCCTCGCTCGACCATGGTGGCGGCCGGGAAGCGGCTGGAGG
>JBILHF010000093.1:0-5424 GCA_044350605.1 Opitutales bacterium | reverse complement strand
GAGTTCGCAGGCAATCACCCCCTCGATACCCTCGGCCTGGCCGATTACCTTGAAGGTATCGCCGCGCACAGTGAGTAGTGGCGCCCAGGCCTCCAAGAGATCGGCGGCTTCCAGCCGGAGCGGCCAACCAGGCGCTACGTCAGCCGGACCGGTGTTAAGTCCGCCCTCCTGAAGCGAACGGGCCAGCAGACCAGAGTCGGCGAACGATCTCAAGGAAGCGTAAGGCCAACCGTGGTCCGACTGTAGTTCGACGATCTTCTTGGACCAGGCCTGCAAGCGGCCTTCGTCGATGCGCCGAACCAGCTGCGCACCCTGAGCGGCCTCGGCGCTAAGCGGAGCTAAACCCTGCAGAGTCTCATGGCCTAAGTCCAACGAGAACGCCCCCGCCCATTTGGCCTGTCCGGCTCCGGCAGGACGCGTGAAGAATAACGGACCAGACAGCATCGGAGATTCGAACGGGCCACCTGCATCCGCACGCCACGCCCCCGTCGCACCTCGCAGGAAGCTCTCCCAGGCCGCCGGATCGCGCGAATTGACGTTCCAAGATCCGATCACGAAGAAGTCCATCGCCGAGGGCGTCCGGCCGAGCATGCCTCCGCCGGAGGGCAGCAAGAACGGCTGATGCGAAGTGACACCCGCTTCAGGCGTCGTCGGCAAAGCGGAGAAATACCCTCGGTCCAACCAGCCATGCCAAGCCGCACCAGCGGGTGATTCAAGATGCCGAAGCGAGCCCGCCGAAAGATGCGGCCAGCCAGGCATATCGCGCAGGCGAACCGAAGCGAAGGCTCCCGGCTGTCCGGCATCATGACGGTTCACCCGGAGGTCCCACAAGGGACCCGCCAAAGGTGACGCGTCTTGATCGACGACATCCAAGGCAGATAGCAAAGGGGATTCCACGGACCACTCCGCGGCATCCTCCAGCCGCCTGAAATCCCAATGCGTCCGCCGGAAGACTCCAGCTCCCGCCGACGACTGGAAAGCGGCGGCGGGGCGCGGCTTCAGTCTCACGCGCAGGCAGGCGCGCCTTTCGCTCACGGCATAGCCTGCGCTGTCTTCCCGGGAATAATCCTCGCCTGTCGTCCGGAAGCCGAAATCCGGGAACGGCACGTCGCGTAATGAGATGACGGGTCTGGACAGATAGGCCGCGATCGGCTGCTCACGCGACGGCTCGCCGGCATAAGGACGAAGATTCACCGTGACCTTCTGCCGGAAACGAACGGCCACTTCGATTCGGTCGGAGGGGAGGAAAGTCGTCGGCCCCGGACGACGCCAGCCGGGGCCATGCGGACGACGATCCAGGCGCCACGTCGTCTTTGATAAGATCCGTGCCAGGCCTTGGGGCTGGGCCTCTTCCGTCGGATTGAGGAAAGCATACGCCTCTCCAGGCAGCAATCCGCGCCCTGCCATGCCGAAGGCCTCGGCATCGGCCACTTCGACCCAGAACCAAAGTCCCCGTTCACGCGGACCTTGGCGCACGACTCCGAAATCCTCCTGCGGGCAGTCGTCCAGGTCCACGACGACGGTCGCATCGGTCTCCAGATTAGTCACCGTCACTTCGGGAGCGCCAATCACTTCGCACAGGAAAAGTTTTCCCTGCGGACCAGCCAAGACTGGTAACGTCAAAGGATTCCACAGGACTCCCGACCCGTGGTAGCGTAGGCGATGGCGGCCGTCATGACGGGAGTTGAAGAAACCAAGGCTGAGCCGGAAATCACTCAGCACCGGAAGCGTCGACAGGCTTCGGTCCGCGGCGACGATTGAGCGCAACGGACGCCCTCGGGCCGGGAGCTGCGACCAAGCCGACCCCATCAACACCTCGGCCATTTCGGGCCCGACTGCCTCCGCCAAAACCGCAGGCTCGGACAGGTCGCGCCTCCACCCTCCGTGCGCGGCATCAGTGAGCAGACCCCGCACCTGCCAAGATTGGCCAGGCCGCAGGGGCTCGCCGCCGAAGGCGGCGTAAAGCGCAGGTCCACCCACCTCCAGCGCCCTGACTTGCTCCGTTGTCGGCTCAACCACCAAAGCGTGCGGAAGCTTGGGCCGACCCGCCATGCTCTTCGCCCAAGCCGATGCCTGCCGGGTCGCCATTGGCCGGGAGGCGAGATCATGGGACATGGAAAGATCCTCGACCGACCAACGCCAACGGAGGCCATCGATTTCCGCCTCGCCCTCGGGCATCAAGACGGACGAACCCCGGCCGACGCGGAGCCCGTTGTGGGTAGTCTGATATGTGTAGGCGACATCCGGACCCGCGGCCGACTGCAGCTCAGCCAGGCCTCGTAAGGCGGCCCCTTGGGCGGCCGTACGCAAATGGGTCATGTCGACAAACCGCGCCGCCAGGGCGCTTTCCGTCCGCGCGAGACCCGTCAGCAGGAAAATGAGGCCGAGACAGGCCGACATGGCCAGGAGGGCCAACACGAGTGCTAATCCATTTCTCTTAGGCATTGATGAGGAATAAGCCCCATCGTCTTTCCATTGATAATAAACCGCAAAACAGGAGATATCTCATGTATCGAATCCATGAAGACATCATTGCGTAAACTCCGTGTCACCCGGCCGTCACCCGGGACTCCCAGTTACCCACAGCCCCTCAAGCCTACGGGTGCGGACGCCCTCCTTGCCAAGAAGCGGGTGCTGGTCGTGGAGGACCAGTCCGCGGTGTGCGACCTGGTCTCGGAGATGGTGCAATCCCACCCGCGTTGCGTCTCGGTCGGCACGGCCTCCGACGGGCTCAGCGCCATCGAACTCGCCCTGCGCCTCAAGCCCGACATCCTGGTGCTCGACGTGATCATGCCCGGCGTGGGCGGCATCGAGATCCTGCGCCGGCTCGGCGGCAGCCTGCCCGCGATGAAGGTCCTCATCTTCTCAGGCAAACAGGAGCCACACATCGTGCGCGCCCTCATGCAGGCCGGCATCCATGGCTTCGTGAACAAGAACGGCCCGCTGTCCGAGCTTCGCAAGGCCCTCGAGGCGCTGTCACTCGGCAACACCTGGTTTAATGAAGACTTCAGCCGGACCGTCCGCCAGGCCCTCGCTTCGCCTTCCTTCCTGGGCGACGGCATGATCGACCAGCTGACCCCGCGCGAACGCGAGATCGCCGTCCTCATCGCCCAGAGCCACAGCAGCAAGGAGGTCGCCGGTCGCCTGCACATCAGCATCAAGACCGCCGAGAACCACCGGGCCAACCTGATGCGCAAGCTCGGCGTCCGCGACGTCGCCGGGCTGGTCCGCTTCGTGGTCCGGCAGGGGCTGGTCGACCCGGCGTCGGAATAAGATTGTTACCAATCGACGCCTTTTTGCGTTCGCCTGCGGCCCGGGGCCGGCCAGTATAGGGTTCACCCCCATGAAGACCTCTGTCCGGAAGGCGAAATCCGTCGTGGTCGTGGAAGACCAGACGGCCATCTGCGAACTCATCATCGAGATGCTCGAGGCCCGGGGCGCCTATCGCGTGCTGGGCTCGACCGCCGACGGCCACGAAGGTCTCGCGCTCGCGAAGCAGCTCAAGCCGGACATCCTCATCCTCGACATCCTGCTCCCGGGCATCAGCGGTCTGGAAGTCCTCCGCCAGCTGCACGATACGCAGCCCGACCTCAAGGTGCTGATCTTCTCGGCGAAGTCCGAGAAGCAGATCGCCCGCGGCCTCCTCAAGGCCGGGGTCCGTGGCTACGTACCGAAGAGCGCCCGCCTGTCCGAACTCCGCCAGGCGGTCGACGCGGTCGCCGCCGGCGACACGTGGTTCAGCGACGCCTTCCAGAAGGCCATGGCCGACGCGCTCACGGCGCCGGAAAGCGACGTCGACGCCAAGGGCGCGACCCTCACGGAGCGCGAAAAGGAAATCGCCGTGCTGCTGGCCAAGAGCTATTCGAGCAAGGAAGTCGCGGTGAAACTCGATATCAGCGCCAAGACGGTCGAGAACCACCGCACGAACCTGATGCGCAAGCTCGGCGTCCACGACGTCGCCGGCGTCATCCGCTTCGTCGTCCGCCAAGGGCTCTACGATCCGACGGAAGGCTGAGCGGATCAGTAATGATAACGGGCCTGGAGGACGTAGATCACGCCCTTCTCGACCCGATAGACCAAGCGGTGCTCCAGCGTGATCCTTCGCGACCACCAGCCCGAGAGATCGCCTTTCAAGGGTTCAGCTTTACCTACCCCCTTGAACGGGGCCTTGGCGATATCGGCCAGCAGACGCTCGAGCCGGTCATAGGTTCGCGGCTCCGCCTGCCGCCAGTAAGCCCGATCCTCCAAGGCTCCCGTCGACCAGCGGACCTCAGCCACGGGAGGCCTTCTTGAACTTGCCGGCCTTGAATTCGGCCAGGCCCTTACGGAGGCGGTCGGCGTTACGCGGCGAGGACAGGAGATGGAAGGTCTCCGCCATGGCGGCGTATTCGGCGGCGTCGACGAGCACGACGGAGGCGGCGCCGTTACGGGTGATGGCCACGGGCTCGCGGTCAGCGTTGGCGGCCTCCATGAGGCTGGCGAGCTGGTTGCGGGCATCGGTGTAAGAGACGGTCTTCATCGGATCAGTCTGCCGAATGTACAGAATTCTGTCAAGTGAGGCGACGGTCACCGATGGCGGCATGACGGATGGCATGCTCCATCCTACCCGCAGGCCCGGTCGGAAGGAAATCAGGTCAAACCACCAACCTTCGCCCGATGATTCTCCCCGGCTTGCCTCCCACTTGATTAGGCATACCTATCCGGCTCTCCTTCCATGACCACCACCGCCAAGGCCTACGGCTCCGCCGCCCCCACCTCCCTGCTCGCCCCGATGCAGATCGCCCGGCGCGCACCCGGCCCGACGGACGTCGCGATGGAGATCCTCTTCTGCGGCGTCTGCCACTCCGACGTGCATACCGCCCGCGGCGAATGGCCAGGCACGAACTATGCCTGCGTCCCGGGACACGAGATCGTCGGTCGCGTCACCGCGGTGGGCGCCAAGGTCACGAAGGTCAAGGTCGGCGACATCGGCGCCACGGGCTGTATGGTCGATTCCTGCCGCACCTGCCCGAGCTGCCGGAAAGGCCTGGAGCAGTTCTGCCTCACGGGAGCCACGTTCACTTATAACAGCCCCGACAAGCACCTCGGCGGACATACCTTCGGCGGCTACTCCTCCCATATCGTCGTCGACGAAGCCTTCACCCTCCGCGTCCCGCAGGGTCTGGACCTCGCCGCCACGGCCCCCCTGCTCTGCGCCGGCATCACGACCTATTCGCCCCTCCGCCACTGGAAGGTCGGCCCGGGCCAGAAGGTCGGCGTGGTCGGACTCGGTGGCCTCGGTCACATGGGCGTGAAGTTCGCCCGGGCCTTCGGCGCGCACGTCGTGCTCTTCACCACATCGCCGTCCAAGGTCGCCGACGGTCTCCGTCTGGGCGCACATGAGGTGGTGGTCTCGAGCGATCCCGCTGCGATGGCCAAGCACGG
>JBILHF010000092.1:0-5443 GCA_044350605.1 Opitutales bacterium | reverse complement strand
TGGCCCGGCAAGGTGAAGGCCGGCAGCGTCTGCGACCAGTTCGTGCAACAGTCCGACGTGATGGCCACCTTTGCCGAAATCCTCGGCGCCCGCCTGCCGGCCGATGCCGGCGAGGACAGCGTCAGCCTCCTTTCGTTGCTGGAGGGCGCCAGCCACCCCGTCCGGCTAAGCGGCGTCAGCGCCTCGATCGGCGGCGTCCCCGCCCTTCGGCATGGCTCTTGGAAATACATCCCGGCCCCAGGCTCCGGCGGCTGGGGTAAAGGCGGCGATCAATCGCAGCCCGTGCAGCTCTATAACCTCGCGGATGACCTCGGTGAAACGAAGAACCTTGCCGCGGCCATGCCCGAAAAGGTCACCGAGATGAAGGCCCTCCTGGAGAAACTCATCGCCGACGGCCGCTCCACCCCAGGCGAACCGCAGAAGAACGACGTCACCGTCGTCCGGTTCCCCAAGTCGGGAGCCCCAAAAGCCAAGGCCGCTAAGGCGAAGTGAGTACCTCGCCGGCCCGATGAACCCTTTAATATACCTTCGCTTGGCGACCGCCTTGCTGGTCATGCCGCTCGGCTGTTTGCTTGCGGCGGACGCACCGAAACCGTCGCAGGCGGAAACGTTCGTCACCCCGAAACGGGACCGAGCCGGCATGGTCAGCGACATCCCCATCGACCAAGCCCTGCCGAACGTGCTGATCCTGGGCGATTCCATCTCCATCGGCTACACCCGCCAAGTCCGCGAAGGCCTCAATGGAAAGGCGAACGTCATCCGACCTAATGCCAACTGCGGCGATACGCGCCATGGCCTGGCCCAGATCGAGACCTGGCTGGGTGACGGCAAGTGGCAGGTCATCCACTTCAACTGGGGCCTGCATGACCTCTGCTATCGTAACCCCGCACTCAAGACACCGGGACAACGCGACAAAGTCAAAGGCACCCTCTCCGTCCCGCTGACGGAGTATGAGAAGAACCTGGAGACCCTCGTCGAAAGGCTCAAGCAGACCGGTGCCAGGCTCATCTTCGCCAACACGACCCTCGTGCCCGAGGGCGAGGCGGGCCGTTTTCCCGGTGACGAGGTGAAATACAATGCCGCCGCCCGACGCGTCATGGAGAAACACGGCGTGCCCATCAATGACCTGCACGCCACGACCCAAGCCTTTCCGCCTGCGATGTTCGCCGGCGTCGGTAATGTCCATTTCTCGGCGCAGGGATCCGCGAAACTCGCCGCGCAGGTCGTCGCCCAAGTGGCGGCGGCTTTGCCGGGCACGATAAAGGACGCCCCAGCCAAATCAGCCCTGTTCATCGGCGATGCCGTGGGCGCGCAGTATGCCGAGACCCTCCGAGACTTGCTGAAGTCCCGCATCGCCGTCGATTTTCTCGCCGCTCCCGTTGGCGGCAAGGCGGAAGCGGACGCATTCCTCGCCCGACTCCCGGAATTATTGGCAAAGCATGACCTCGTGGTGTACGCCGGGGTGATGGAAGCAGCCAGGGTGGATTCGTCGACAGGCAAACCAGCGCTGGGCACGGCGCAGTTTCGGAAGTTCCTCGACGTTCTCGGCAAGTCGGGACCGGATCGGCAAACGAAGTGGATCTGGGCCACCTCCGTCCCCGTGCCCGTTGGCACCACCGCGATTTCCGCCGCCCAGATCGAGACCGCCAACCGCACCCTCACCGACAACGCCTATAAGCGCCGGGCCGTCCTGCTCGACCTTCACGAGTATGTCCGCATCCGCCGCGAAGACATGCAGCGTCCCGCAGATTTCCTGCTCACCGATGCGGGCGTCTCCCTGCTCGCTTCCGTGGTCGCCAATAAGATCGAGGAAGTCTTGCTGGAGGGCAATCAACCCGACCTCCCGAACCTCCTCGTGCTCGGCGACTCCATCGTCGGGCAATACAGCACCTTCCTACGCAGCGGCATGTTACGCAAAGCCAACGTTCGCACCGGCGCCACCGCCTTCGATCACCAACCCGACTGGGCCGAGATCGTGCGCCTCCAGGTGACGGAACCGGAGAAGGAACTAGGGCGGCCGTTTGATCTCATCCAGTTCAACTGGGGCCAGCACGCCCTGAAATACATGCAGGGGAAAGAATATTCGCGCGAGCCCAAGGACGGCTACACCCGCTGCATCCCGCTGGAGCGCTATGGTGCGGAGCTGGAGAAACTCGTCATCGAACTGAAGAAGACCGGGCGGCCCCTGATGTGGGCCACCACGACCCCGGCGAACAACGGAAGCCAGCCTGACGACGCGGAGGCCTACAACGCCGTCGCCCTGCAAGTGATGCACAAACACCAGATCCCGGTGAACGACCTCTATCGTTTCGTGCGCCAGAACCAACTGCCCATGCAAGGATGCCATTTCCCCCGAGAGGCCTCCGAGCGACTCGGCCACCAAGTCGCCGGGCAGCTGATTGGAAGCGCTTCCCCAAGCAACCCGCCCCAGCGTGCCGCCAAGTGATCTGCACCCTCTGACACCAATCCCGCCGAACATGAAGCTAAGCCTCATCCTCCTTCTCGCCCTGCTTCTGCCGACGCTCCATGCCGCTTCCGCGCAAAAACCCAACATCATCGTCATCCTCGCCGACGACATGGGCTACGGCGACGTCCATGCCTACAATCCGACGCGCGGCAAGATCCCCACGCCCCACCTCGACAAACTCGCCTCGCAGGGGATGCGCTTCACCGACGGACATTCGTCCTCCGGCGTCTGCTCCCCTTCGCGTTATACCCTGCTGACGGGCCGCTACCATTGGCGCACCCGCCTGCAGGCCGGCATCGTGCCCTTGTGGGGTGCTCCGCTCATCGCACCGGATCGTATGACCATCGGCACGCTGGCGAAGCAACATGGCTACCGCACCGCCGCCATCGGCAAATGGCACCTCGGCTGGGATTGGCCGATCCCTGCGGAACGCGCCAGCCTCTTCAAAGAAAAGCCCCAGGGAGCGACCTTGGCCACCGAGGCCCAGCGCGCGGTCTGGGGCGAAGTCTTCGCCCAGCCCATCGGCGGAGGACCGACCACGCGCGGGTTTGATTCCTACTTCGGCACCGACGTGCCCAATACCCCGCCGTTCTGCTTCATCGAGAACGACCGCACCGTCGGCATTCCCACCGAGTTCCTGACCGCCCGCCTCGTCGGCAACAATCAGGCCAACATTCAGGGCCCCGCGCTGGCTGGCTGGACCCTTGAGCCGATTCTGCCTGCGCTCGGCGACCGCGCCGCCGCCTTCATCACCGACTCCGCGAAGAAGCCGGAACCCTTCCTGCTTTACCTGCCGCTGACCTCGCCGCACACGCCGCTCTCGGTGAATGAGGAGTGGAAAGGCAAAAGCGGGCTGAATCTCTACGCCGATTTCGTCATGGAGACGGACGCCCTGATCGGCCGCGTCCTGGCCGCCTTGGCGGCGAGCGGAGCCGCCGACAACACGCTCGTCCTATTCACCGCCGACAACGGCTGCTCACCCTACATCGGCATTTCGGACCTGGAGAAGATGGGGCATTACCCGAGCGGCCCACTGCGCGGAGCCAAGACGGACGCCTGGGAAGGCGGACATCGCGTGCCTTTCATCGTGCGTTGGCCCGGCAAGGTGCAAGCCGGCAGCGTCTGCGACCAGCTCGTGCAGCAGTCCGACTTCATCGCCACCTTTGCCGAGGTGCTCGGCGCCCGACTGCCAGACAACGCCGGTGAAGACAGCGTGAGCCTCATGCCCCTGCTCAAGGGCGGCGACCAACCCGTGCGCGGCAATGCCGTGAGCGCCTCCCTCGGCGGCGTCCCTGCGCTGCGCAGCGGCAGCTGGAAATACATCCCCGCCCCCGGCTCCGGGGGCTGGGGCAACGGCGGCGACCAATCGCAGCCTGTGCAGCTCTATAACCTCGCGGATGACCTCGGCGAAACGAAAAACCTCGCCGCCGCGATGCCGGAGAAAGTCGCTGAGATGAAGGCCCTCCTGGAGAAGCTCATCACCGACGGCCGCTCCACCCCCGGCCAACCGCAGAAGAACGACGTCGAAGTCGTCCGCTTCCCCAAGCCTGCCGCGCCCAAAGCAAAAGCCGTCAAGAAAGCCAAGTAAGCCCACCCTTTCCCATGCGCCTGCTCTCCCTCTTCGTCTTCACGCTCTCCGCCTTGGCCGCCGATCCGGCCCACTACGCACTCCCCGCAGCGGAGGCCGAGGCCACGCTGCCCGGCGAAGGCGCGCTGCGCCGCTACGACGGCTATGTGAAGCGGTGGAACACCATTCGTCCGCAGTGGGCCGCCGACGTCGCCAAGGACCAAGGCGCGGTGGTCTTCTTCGGGGACTCGATCACCCAAGGCTGGGGTACGGACTTCAAGAAAGCCTTCGAAGGCATGAAACTCGCCAATCGGGGTATCGGCGGCGACACGACCCGCGGCATGCTGCTCCGGCTCAAGGAGGACGTGCTCTCGCTCCGTCCGAAAGCGGTCGTACTCCTGATGGGCACGAACGACATCGAGGTCGAGGTGCCCGTCGAAGCGATCGGCCGCAACTTCCAGAAGATCGTCGCCGCCCTCAAGGCCCACGATCCGAAGATGCCCGTCATCGTCTGCCGCATCTTCCCGAGCTCGGCCACAAAGAAGCGTCCGAAGGAGACCATCCTCGCCGTCAACGAACTCTTCGCCGCCGCGGTGAAAGGCGACCCGCAATTCACGGTGCTCGATACCTACGCCCTCTTCGCTGACGCAACAGGCGACGCCCTCCCCTCCCTCTTTCCCGACCTGCTCCACCTCAATCCCGCCGGCTACGCCAAATGGGCTTCGGCGCTGCGTCCGGTCTTCGCGACCCTCGGTCACCTCGACACCTCGACCGACGACTTCAAGCCGGAGGAAGGCTTCGTGAGCCTCTTCAACGGCAAGGACCTCACCGGCTGGGGCTACCGCGCCACCGCTCCCCGAAAAGGCGCGCCCAAGCCCGGCGCCCCGCTGTTCGTGGAAGTGAAGGCCGACCAATCTTTCGACGGCCTGACCGAGAGCGCCGACGGACGCTACCGCGCCATCAACGGACGCCTCGTGATCACCACTCCCGCCGAAGGCCGCCGCATCCAGGCGCTCTGGACCACCCGTGAATTCCCCGAGGACTTCGAACTGCGCCTCGAATTCCGCGCCACACCCAACGCCGACAGCGGCGTCTACCTGCGCAAGCCGCAGCTCCAGTGCCGCGACTTCCTCGTCGCCGGACCTTACAAGGACCTGAAGCAGTATAAGGCTCAGGACTGGAACGAACTCATCGTCACGGTGAAGGGCGGCGTCGCGCACGCCACCTGCAATGGCGAAGTCCTGGAAGCCGCGCTGAAGTTACCCGAGAACGGTCCGATCGGACTCGAAGGCGATCGCGGCCAGATGGAATACCGACGCCTCCGGATTAAGTCGCTCGCCAAGTAAAAGCCCTCAGCCAAAGGGGTCAGGCCGTACCCACGCATTGAGTGAACCGAAACTCGCCACTTT